>CAIWZS010000147.1 GCA_903917235.1 uncultured Planctomycetaceae bacterium
CCGCCGCACGCGCGGCTGGTCCTCCTGCCCGACGCCGAGACGCCGCCGGAGGCGCTCGTCGACTCGCGGCTCCTCACGGCGGGCTGCGAGGTCGTGATCCCGGCGCTCGTGGACCGCGGCACGGAGTTCAGCCGTGGCGAGCGGCTCGGGATCCGCACCAACGTGCCGCACCGCGAATGGATCTACCGGCAGTGCTTCGAGCTCGGCCGGCACCTCCTCGGCTACGAGGTGCAGACGACGCTGGCGGTCGTGGACTGGTTCGAGAGCCGGCCGGATCAGGTGCCCGTGATCGTGGCCGGCGTGGGCGAGGGCGGCCTCGTGGCGCTCCACGCCGCCGCACTCGACGACCGGATCGACGGCGCGTCGTGCGCCGGCTTCTTCGGACCGCGGGAGGCAGTCTGGCGTGAGCCGCTCGATCGCAACGTCTTCGGTCTGCTCCGGGACTTCGGCGCCGCCGAGATCGCGAGCCTCGTCGCGCCGCGGCCGCTCGCGCTCCACCATGCCCTCTATCCAGAGCACGAGGTCTCGCGGCAGGCCGAGCCCGGCGTGCGGGCGATCGCCGCACCGGGCCGGCTCACGAGGCCCACGCGGGCCGCGTTCGACGCCGAGGTCGCACGCGCCGAGGCCCTGGCGCCGGCCTCGCGCATTCGCGTCGCCGGTGCCGAGCCGCAGCTCGACGTGATCTTTGATCACCTGCTGCCGGCGGAGACCGCCGCCCGCGTGCGCCAATCGCTCGCCGCCGACGCCGTCATGCCACCGCTCGCCGCCGATGCCGGCCGCCAGGAGCGGCTCGTGCGCGGGCTCTCCCGGTTCACGCAGCGGCTGATCGTGGTCTGTGATGCGGAGCGGGCCGCGGGGTTCTGGGGCGGGCTGCCGCTCGGGCCCCTCGAGGCCTTCGAGGCCCATGGCGCCCGGCAGCGCGAGCGGCTGTGGAACGACGTCATCGGCCGGCTGCCCGACCCGGACGTGCCGGCCCGCCCGCGGAGCCGGCTCGTGCGCGAGACTGACACGGTGGCCATCCACGAGGTCGTGCTCGACGTGTGGGACGGCGTCTTCGCCTGGGGCTGGCTGTGCGTGCCGAAGAACCTCGCTGCCGGCGAGCGGCGGCCGGTGGTCGTCTGCCAGCACGGCCTCGAGGGGTTGCCCGAAGACGTCGTCGACGTCGATCGAGATGGCCGGGCCTGGGCCGCCTACAAGGCCTTCGCGCTGGCGCTCGCCGAGCGGGGCTACGTGACCTTCGCGCCGCACAACCCGTATCGCGGCGGCGACGCCTTCCGCACGCTCCAGCGGAAGCTCAATCCGCTGGGCCTCACGCTCTTCAGCGTCATCGTCGGCCAGCACCAGCGGATCCTCGAGTGGCTCCGCGAGCAGCCCTTCGTGGAGCCCGACCGGATCGCCTTCTACGGCTTGAGCTACGGCGGCAAGTCGGCGATGCGGATCCCCGCCGTGCTCACCGGCTACTGCCTGAGCATCTGCAGTGGCGACTTCAACGAATGGGTGCGCTACTGCGTGAGCACCGACCTGCCGATCCCCGGCTACATGCACGCCGGCGAGTACGAGATCTGGGAATGGAACCTCGCCCGCACGTTCAACTACGGCGAAATGGCCGCGCTCATCGCACCGCGCCCCTTCATGGTGGAGCGCGGCCATGACGACGGCTGCGGCACCGACGAGATGGTGAACCACGAATACGCCAAGGTCCGCCGCCTCTACGACAAGCTCGGCCTCGGCGACCGGACCGTGATCGAGCACTTCGACGGGCCGCACACCATCCACGCGGTGGGCAGCTTCGAGTTCCTCGACGAGCACCTCGGGCGGCGTTGATCCTCCCGACGCGCTCCCCGCCGCCACGCACGTCGGTGCGGGCATGGCCCGTCGTGGCGAACCGGATGCGGCCCGGCTGAAGACGGATGCTCCGTCGGTCCTTCGCGAAAAGACGTCGTCATCCGCCCGTATTCGCCCCTTGGTCGTGCCGTGTGCGGAACGGCCGGGCGGGGTGCACTACATTTGTGGTGCGACACGACCACGATCCCGGAGAAGCACACGATGGTGCCCGAACCCGCCCCAGCCGGCCGCCGGAGGTTCCTCGCCACCTCGGCGGCGGCGATGTCAACGATGGCCGCCGCGCGGGCCGGTCACGCGGCCGCCGACGCCGGTCGCACGCCGCTCCAGCTGGGGCTCGTGACGTACCAGTGGGGCAAGGCGATGGAGCTGCCCGAACTGCTCGAGGTCTGCGGCCGCACGGGCTTCACCGGCGTGGAACTCCGCAGCACCCACGCGCATGGCGTCGAGCCGGGCATGAGCGCCGCGGCACGCGCCGACGTCCGGCACCGGCTCGCGGACAGCCCGGTGAAGCTCGTGGGCCTCGGCAGCGCCTGCGAATACCATGCGACCGACCCGGCCGTGGTGCGTCGCAACATCGACGAGACGAAGGCCTTCGTCGACCTGTGCGCCGAACTCGGTGGCAGCGGTGTGAAGGTGCGGCCCAACGGCCTGCCCAAGGAAGTACCTGTCGAGAAGACGCTCGAGCAGATCGGGGCGGCGCTGCGAGTCGTCGGCGACCATGCCGCGAAGGCGGGGCAGCAGATCCGCGTCGAGGTGCACGGTGCCGGCACGCAGGAGATCCCCCACATGCGCCGGATCATGGAGGTCGCGGACCATCCGCACGTGGTCGTGTGCTGGAACTGCAACGCGGCCGACCTCGCAGGCGACGGATTCGACGCGAACTTCACCGCACTCGAACGGTGGATGGGCACGGTGCACATCCACGATCTCCGTCCGGGCAAGGTGAACTACCCGTGGGAGCGGCTCTTTCCGCGGCTTGCGGCCTGCCGGGCCGCGGGGTTCACCGGCTGGTGCCTGCTCGAGGACGGGTCCGTGCCGGACGACATCCCGGCGGCGATGCGCGAGAATAGGGCCGTCTTCGACCGCCTGGCGTCGTGACGGCAGGGTGTACGCCCCGCGATCCATCGCGCTCGCGCCCGAGTCTGGAGGATCTGCCACCATGAACCACCCGGCACGCGTTACTGGCCGCCCGATCACCTCGCGAGTCCGTCCCGTGCTTGCGGCGCTCGTGCTGCTCGCGGCAGCCCGCGCGATGGCGGCCCCCGCCGTTGTCGAGAGCGATCCGCTCCCGCCGCACGAGCAGCGGGCGGCGTTCCATCTCCCGCCCGGCTTCGAGATCCAGCTCGTGGCCGCGGAGCCGACGATCCAGAAGCCGATGAACATGGCGTTCGACACCCGCGGGAGGCTGTGGGTGACGCACTCGGTCGAATACCCGTTCGCGGCCGCAACCGACACCACGCCGCGCGATGCGCTCACCGTGCTCGGCGACTTCGGCCCCGACGGCCTGTCGCGCACGGCGACACGGTTCGCCGACGGCCTCAATATCCCGATCGGCGTCCTGCCCCTGCCATGTCCGGACCCGGCCGGACGTGGCCAGCAGGCGATCGTGTGGTCGATCCCGCACATCTGGAAGCTCACCGACACCGACGGCGACGGCCGGTGCGACCACCGGGAGGTGCTCTACGGGCCCTTCGCTTTCGATGACACGCACGGCAACCAAAACTCGTTTCGCCTGGCGGCCGACGGCTGGGTCTATGCCAACCACGGCTTCCGCAACCACTCGAGCGTGAAGCTCCGTGGCGAGGGGAACGTGGTGCTCGAGCTGCGTTCGGGCAACGGATACCGCTTCCGCCCCGACGGCTCGGCCATCGAGCAGGTGTCGTGGGGCCAGGTGAATCCATTCGGCATGGACATCGACGCGCTCGGCAACCGCTTCAATGCCGACTGCCATTCCCGCCCGTTGACGATGCTCCTCCGCGGCGGCCGCTACCTCACGCCCACCTGGGCACCGCGCAACGGCGACTACGACGACGGCCTCGGCGTCGCACCGGAGACCACGGCCGACGGTCATGGCTCGACGGGCATCTGCGCGGTCGCGATCTGCGACACCGAGCGGATGCCGCCCGCCTGGCAGGGCTCGGTGTTCGTTGGCAACGTCGTCACCAACGTCGTCCATCGCGACGTCGTCGAGTGGCGGGGCTCGTCGCCGTGGGTCGAGAAGCCGGAGGCGTTTCTCGCGTGCGACGACTGGTGGTTCCGGCCCGTCGATCTCGCGTTCGGCCCCGACGGGAATCTCTACGTCGCCGACTTCTACAACTGCATCATCGGCCACTACGAGGTGGACCTGAAGCACCCGCGGCGCGATCGCGAGCGCGGGCGCATCTGGCGCGTGGTGTGGACGGGGGCGGGCGCGACGCCGGCCCTCCCCGACCTCGCGCGGCTCGCGACCGACGAGCTCGCGGCCCTGCTCGACGCTCCCAGTGAACCGCTCCGCCGGCTTGCCTTCGACCAGCTCGTCGTCCGCGGCCGCACCAACCCGGCCGTGGCGGCGGCGCTGCGGGCACCCGGTGCCGGCGAGCACCGGCGGGCGAGGTCCCTCCGCGTGCTCGGCCTCCTCGGCCAGCTCGACGGGGAGACGATCGCAGCCGCGGCGGCCGACGACGCGCGCGTCGTGCGCGTACACCTCGTGCAGGCGGTGGAGGCCCTCCCGTCGCGGGAGCCGGCCCATGAGAGGCTGCTCCGGACCGCGCTTGCCGACCACGACCCCTTCGTGCGCCGCGCGGCGGCCGAGGCACTCGGCGCGCGAGCGTCACTCGACGCGCTGCCCGACCTGCTCGCGGCCGTGCGCACGGCAGCCCCCGACGACGTCCAGTTGGCCCACGCCCTGCGCCGCGCGATCGCCGCGTCGCTCGCATCGGTCGACGCGGAGACCCTCGCCGCCATCCCCGTCGCAGCCGACGACCTTGGAAACCTCCTCGACATCGTGGCCGACCTGCCGGGGCCCGTGCTTGCGCGTTTTGCCCTCGGGCTTGCCCGCCAGACCCGTCCTGCCACCACGCTGCACGAGCGGCTGTGCCGTAGCGCGGCCCGCCACGGCGACGACGCGCTCGTCGAGGAGGCAGCGACCCTCGCGCGGACGACATGCGGAGACGACGTCGACGCGAACGCCGCGGTGATCCGGGCGCTGCTCGACGGGCGTCGCGAGTCGGGCCGCCCGCCCGCCGACGAGGGCGTCGTGGCGGATTGGGCCCACTGGCTGGTCACCGCGGTCGCCTCGCTGCCCGCGACGACCCGGCCATCCGACGCGGTGATGCAGACCGTCGTGACCGCGGCGGGGCGGCTCGCCATGCGGGATGCGGGCGGCTTCGTGCTCGGCGTCGTGGGCGACGCAGCTCGGCCGGTGGAGGTGCGCCGTGAGGCGGCGGCCACGGCGTTCGCACTCGATCGCGAGGCGGCCGTCGCGGCACTCGTGGCCGAGGTCGCGGACCAGGGAGAACCGCTGGCCGTGCGGGCCGCCTTCGTGCGGCAGCTCGCGGTGCTCGACCTGCCAACAGCCCGCGCGGCGATCGCGCTGGCGCTCTCGACCGCACCGGCCCCCGAGCAGCAGTCACTGGCGCTCGAGTCCCTGGTCGATCGCACGGCCGCCGAGGCGCTCGTGGGGCTCGTCGAGCGGGGGAGGGTGTCGGCCCGCATCCTGCAGGACCCGCAGGTCGCCCGCCGCGTCCGGGACGTGGGCCTTGACGATGCCGACGCCCTGATCGCCCGGCTCACCGCCGGCCTCACCTCGCCCGACGAGCGCGTCCGCGGCCTCATCGAGCGCGTGACGCAGCGGATCGCAGCCGGGGGCGGGTCAGCCGCGGCGGGCGGCGCGCTCTTCAAGGAGAAGTGCGGCGCCTGCCACCGCCACGGCGGTGTCGGCGGCCTCATCGCCCCGCAGCTCGAAGGGGTCGCCCAGCGCGGGCCGGCGCGGCTTCTCGAGGACATCCTCGATCCCAACCGCAACGTCGACGAGGCGTTTCGCACCACCGTGGTGACGCTCGTCGATGGCCGCGTCGTCTCCGGCCTGAGGGTGCGGGACGACGGTGCCGACGTCGTGCTCGTGGATGCCGGCGGTCGCGAGGTGCGGGTGCCGCGCGTCTCGATCGACGAGCTCGCCGTCACGCCCCTCTCGCCGATGCCGGCCAACATGGCCGATCAGGTGCCGGAGGACGCCCTGCCCGACCTCGTCGCCTTCCTGCGGGCCGCGGCCCCGCGGTGATCCGCCGGCATGCTTCGCTCAGCAACACGGCCCGGGTGGATCTCCGCTTCCGGTGTTCCAGCGCCTCGGACTCGGTGGCACGCGTCGCGCGTCCCGCCTGGATTCGCGGGAAGGCTCCACGCTGGCGGAGCTGCCCCGCACCGGGCTATCCTCCTCTGGTGAATGGCGGGAGCCATGCGCCCGCCAGCGACCGTGTGACGCGACCTCGAAGACGCGGCTCAGCGGACACCATGCAGCACCTCCCCGCGCTTCGCGCGACCGTGTTGACGGCCATCGTCGCCCTCGTGCCGGACCGGGCGGTGCGCGGCCTCGACCTTCCGATGCCTTTCGTGAAGCAGCACTGCGGCGCATGCCACGACGCCGCGGAGCCGGCGGGTGATTTCGGGCTCGATGCGCTCGAGCCCGGTCGTGCCGACGGCCCGGCCCACCGGGCGTGGTCGCGCGTCCTCGCGCGGGTGCAGAGTGGAGAGATGCCGCCGCCCGACCACGGTGATCGACCCGCCGAGCCCGAGGTCCGGGCGTTCCTCCGTGACCTCGCCGGTGCATTCCACGACGAGGCGCTCGCCAGACGGGGGGAGAAGGGCCGCGTGCGGACGCGCCGACTGAATCGGCTCGAGTACGAAAATACCGTGCATGATCTGCTCGCCATCGACGTGCCGCTCCAATCGCTCCTGCCGGAGGACGACCTGCGCGACGGCTTCGCCAACCAGACCGAAGCCCTGAGCATCTCGCCCGTGCACATCCAGCACTACATGGCGGCTGCGGATCGGGCGATCGAGGCGGCGAGTGTGCGCCAAGCCCGACCGGAGACGAAGACGCACCGCTTCGCCTTCGACCACGAGGCGGAGAAACCGTGGTCGGCCTACCTCCACAACAGGCTGCAGTGCAATCTCCACGGCGAGAATCTGCACTTCTTCCTCGACACCCACATCGAGGTGCCGGTCTCCCTCCATCAGTTCGACGCCGTGCTCCGGACCACCCCGGGCACCTATCGCATCCGCGTCCCGACCGAGTCCCGCGACACCACCGACGGCGGAGACCTCGTCTACAGCGTCTGGGTCGCCGCCGGCGGCAAGCGGCGCGAACTGCTCGGGCACTTCGACGCCCGGCATCGCGAGGAGACCGTCGTCGAACTGACGCGGTCGTTCGAGGCCGGTGAGACGATCATCATCGCGCCCTACCGGATGTCGAAGGTGCGGCTCGACGCGGGCTACAGCGTCTACCTGCCCGACAAGGAGGAAAAGATTCCCAAGGGCTGGCACTTCATCAACAACCCCAATCCGCCGATCGCGACGGTGGGGCCGGCCATCGTCGTGAAGCCCGTGGAGATCACGGGCCCGCTGATCGACTCCTGGCCGCCACCGGGACACCGCCTGCTCTACGGTGATGCAGCGGAATTGGCTCCGGCGGCCGAGGTCGCCAAAACCGCGCGCGTGCCTGGCACCATCCTGCGGCCGGTGCGGGCTCATCGCCCCATCCCCGATCCTTTGACGGTCCGCCTGCCCGCCGACCAGGCGGAGGCCGCCATCCATGCCGCACTCACGCGCTTCATCGAACGCGCCTTCCGCAGGCCGGCAGCACCGGAGGAGGTGGAGCGGTATCACGCGGCCGTGCGCGACCGTCTCGCCGGCGGCGAGTGCCTCGAGGTCGCGATGAATGCGGCCCATCGAGCGGTGCTCTGTGCCCCGGAGTTTCTCTTCCTCGTCGAGCGAGCACCCACGCTCGATGCCCACGAACTCGCTGCACGGCTCTCCTATTTTTTGTGGCGGACGGCCCCCGACGAGGGGCTGCGCGCCCGGGCGGACCGTGGCGAACTGACGCGCCCCGAGATCCTGCGGGCAGAGGCGGAGCGCCTCGTCGGGGCACCGCGTTTCCGGGCGTTCGTCGAAGACTTCCTCGCCCACTGGCTCGAGCTGCGGGAGATCGACGCCACCACGCCGGATCGCGATCTCTTCCCTGAATACTTCGAGAGCCTGCACGACGGGCGCCAGGACGTGCTCCTGCACGCCTCGCTCGTCGGCGAAACCAGAGCGTTCTTCGCCGACCTCGTGGAGCGCGACCTCGGCATCACGACGCTCGTGTCCGCCCGCCACGCCTTTCTCAACCAGCGGCTCGCGGAGCACTACGATCTGCCTCCTGTGAAGGGGGCCGCAATCCGCCGCGTGGAACTTCCGGCAGACAGCGTCCGGGGCGGCGTGCTGACCCAGGCCAGCATCTTGAAGGTCACGGCCAACGGGGCGAACACGTCTCCCGTGCTGCGGGGCGCCTGGCTGCTCGAACGCATCCTGGGCACGCCCGCTCCGCCACCGCCACCGGACGCAGGCAGCATCGAGCCGGACACGCGGGGGGCCACCACGATTCGCGAGCAGCTCGCGGCGCACCAGGCGGACAGGACGTGCGCCGGGTGCCATCGCAGGATCGATCCGCCGGGGTTCGTTCTGGAGGCGTTCGATCCGATCGGTCGATATCGCGAGGTGTATCGGACCACCGAAACGGGCACGAAGCTCGCCGACGTGCGCGTCTTCTTCGGAAGCCACTACGGCCAGCCGCGTTACCTCGAGGGTCCCGCCGTCGACACCCGTGCGAAACTTCCCGGGGGCGAGGAGATCGCGGACATCCGCGCCTACAAGGCCGCCCTCGCCTCGCGGCCCGAGCAGCTCGCCCGCAGCCTCGTGCGGACGCTCGCGACGTTCGCGACGGGCGCCCACGTGGAGGTCGGGGACGAGCTCGTCATCGACTCGATTCTGGAGCGGTCGCGGGCCTCCGGATTCGGGGTCCGCACCCTGATTCACGAGGTCGTGCAGAGCGATCTCTTCCGTCGAAAATGATCCTGCATCCCGAACGCCCCCCGCACCCCCGGACGTGCCATCATGAAACCGCTCCCCCGCAGGCTCCTGCTGAAGCATGCCGGCATCGCGATCGGCCTGCCGATGCTCGACGGCATGCGACCCTCGGCCTGCGCCGCCTCGGCTGCCGCGCCCCCGCGTCGCATGGTGTGCATCGGGGTGCCGTTCGGCTTCGATCCGACGGCGTTCGTGCCCGTGACCGCAGGCCGGGACTATGCACTGCCCTCGCACCTCGCGCACCTGGCCGCCCATCGCGACCATTTCACCGTCATCAGCGGCCTGAGCCATCCCAACACCGGCGGCGGAGGGCACAAGGCCGAGGCCGTGATGCTCACGGGTGCGCCCTACCCCGACTATTCCCACAACCTCAAGAACACCATTTCGGTCGATCAGGCGTTCGCGAGCCGGTTCCGCGGAGAGACCCGTTACGAGAGCTTCACGCTGACCACGCAGGGGCCATCGCTTTCGGTCACTTCGAATGGCGTCTCGATTCCGGCCATCAGTCAGCCATCGGCCGTCTTCAAGAAGCTCTTCCTCGTCGCCAACCCAGCGGAGATGGAGGCGGAGTTGCGGCGGATCGACGAGGGACGCAGCATGCTCGACTTCGTGGGCGAGAGCGCCGCGAGCCTGTCCCGCCGCATCGGCAGCGACGACCGACAGCGGGTCGACGAGTACCTCGAGTCCGTCCGCGACGTCGAGCGGCAGCTCGCCATGGCGCGGGAGTGGGTGAACCGACCGAAGCCAGCGGCCGTCGGCGGAGAGCCGCGGGACGTCGCCGACGCCCAGCAACAGAAAGCCCGCTTCCAGCTCATGATCGACATGATCCATCTGGCGCTCGTGACCGACTCCACGCGGACCGTCAGCCTCATGACCTTCGGCATGCATCACGACCTCTCCCACCACGGCAAGGAGCCGAAGAAGCTCGCGGCCTGCCGTGAGGTGGAGGTGGAGCTGATCCAGGCCTTCGGCGGCCTGCTCGACAAGCTCGCCGGCGTGCGGGAGGGGGAGACGTCGCTGCTCGACTCGACGATGGTGCTGATGACGAGCAATCTCCGCGACGGCAACACCCACTGGACCTACAACCTGCCGGTCATTCTCGCCGGTGGCGGATTCCGTCACGGGCAGCACCTCGCCTTCAACCGGCCGTATCTGGAGGAGGTGAAGCAGGAGCTGGCGGCCGCACCGGGAGACAAGGCCGCGCCCGGCAAGCTGATTCCGCTGATGGGCCAGAACCAGCAGCCGCTGTGCAACCTCTTCACCTCGATGCTGCAACGCGGGGGAGTGGCCGTCGATCGATTCAGCTCGGCGACCGGACCACTCGACGGACTCTCGTGAGCCGCGCCCGACCCGAATCACGCGCCACGGGATCGACCCCACCGCCGTTCACGCCGGCCAGTGCTGGGCGATCTTCCGTTTCAGGAACGCCACGCTGCGGCGCAACTCGTCGATGCCATCGACGCCGTCCTCGATGCTGATCCAGCCGTGGAATCCGTGGCCGGCGAGGATCGAGAAGATCGCATCGTAGTCGTTGAGCCCCTTGCCAATTTCGCCGTGCTTCAGCCGCCGAGCGTAGCCCTCCACGCCCCCTTCCTCGCGACGCAGGTCGTCGAGCGTGCCCTCCACGAGTGAGCGGTCGCTGGCGTGCATCGTCACGACACGGTGTGCCACGCGCCGCAGGAGTTCGAGCGGATCGTCACCGGCGAGAAACGCGTTGCTCGGATCGTAGTTCACGCCGAAGTGAGGATCGTCGATCGCCGCCACGAGCGCACAGAAGACATCGAGCTTCTGAGCGAACTCGGGATACTGCCAGAAGTCGTCCTTGTAGTGGTTTTCGAGGATGAGCGTGACGCCCCTCGCGGCGGCATGCGGGAGGCATGCCCGGATCGACTCGGCCGCCAGCCTCACCCCCTCGTCGATCGACAGTTCCGGCCGCCGCTGTCCCGAGAGGACACGGCAGTAGGAGCCG
>CAIWZS010000148.1 GCA_903917235.1 uncultured Planctomycetaceae bacterium
GGACGCCACGGCTCGGCCTCGTGGTCAACGCGAGCAACAAACCGCGGGTCATGCGGTGGCTCGAGCGCCGACTGCCGCCGGCGGGTGTCACGCTCCGGGACCGGACCGCGTCCACGGCGATGATCGCGGTGCAGGGACCGCTCGCGGTGGAGATCGTCGCCGGGCTCTGCCCCGCGTCCGCCGCCGCGACCGTCGCAAGGCTCGGCACCTATCGCTGCACGACGGCCACGGTGGCGGGCCGACCTGCCACGGTGAGTCGCACGGGCTACACCGGCGAGGACGGCGTGGAGCTCGTGGTGGCCGCCGACGACGCGGTCGCGACGTGGGATGCGATCCAGTCTGCGGGCACGAGCCGGGGACTGGTTCCCTGCGGCCTCGGTGCCCGAGACACGCTGCGTCTCGAGGCGGGCATGCCGCTCTACGGGCATGAGCTCGTGGAAACGAGCGACCCCTTCGCCCTCGGCCTCGGCTTCGCGGTCACGCTCGACACCCCGGCGCATGGCTCGCGAGCGTTCCCGGGTGCCACGGCGCTGCGCACGCGGCGCGATGGATCGACGGGACGCGTCCGCGTCGGTCTCGCGGTGGCCGGCCGTCGGGCGGCACGGGAGGGCGCGGCCGTCGCCAGGCCGGGCGATCCGTCGGCGGCCGTCGGCGTCGTGACGAGCGGAAGCTTCTGTCCCTCGCTCGGCTCCGCGGCGTCGCAGGCGCTCGTCGATCGGGACGTCGCCTCAGCCGGGACGCCGCTCGAGGTGCTCGTCCGCGATGCCGCACTCCCGGCCGTCGTCACCCCCCTGCCCTTCGTGCGCCGCGGCTCCCGCCTCTGACCCGATCGTGTATCCTCCCGCCGAAGGACGCGCTCCGCGGCAACCGGATCGCCCTCCCACCCGCCTTTCCCTGACCCCCGCTGGAGCGAGTCATGGCCACAGAGCTGCGTTTCGCGAAGACGCACGAATGGATCCGGCCGGACGCCGATGGCCTGGCGACCGTCGGCATCTCCGCCTACGCCGTCGAGGCGCTCACCGACCTCGTCTTCATGCAGCTGCCCGAGGTGGGCCGCCGGGTCAAGGCGGGTGAATCGATCGGTGAGATCGAGAGCGTCAAGGCGGTGAGCGACTTCTACGCGCCCGTCTCGGGGGAGGTCGTCGCCGTGAACGCCGCCCTGCCCGACGCCCTGGAAACGCTGGGCCACGATCCGTACGGCGCGGGCTGGATCGTGAAGCTGCGGCCCGATGATCCCGCCGACATGGCCGGCCTGCTCACGCAGCCCGCGTACGACGCGCTCGTGAAGAGCGGGCAGCACTGACGCCGTGGGCAGGATCTCGATCTGGTGGGACCAGGCGGCCGACGGCCCGACGAACATGGCCGCGGACGAGGTGCTCGCCGCCGAGGCGCGGAGGCGGGTCCAGCCGCTCGTGCGGCTGTATCGCTGGGACTCGCCGACCGTCTCGCTCGGCGCCTTTCAGCCGATCGCCGAGGCGCGGTCGCTCGGGATCGTGCCGGGGCATGGCATGGTCCGCCGCCCGAGCGGCGGCGGTGCGATCGTTCACGGGACCGACATCACCTACGCGGTCGCCGTCCCGGCCGGACACGCGTGGTCGCGATCACCCGAGGTCCTCTACCGCGCCGTCCACCGTCCCCTGGTCGCGGAGCTCGTGTCGCGCGGCATGGACGCGCGGCTCCACGAGGACGGGGACGCACCCTCGCGGGGCATCGCCGATGCGTTCTTCTGCTTTTCACGTCGCTCCCCCGGAGACGTGGTCGTGTCGACCGGCTCGGCCGGTGATCCGCCGGCGGATGCGAAAGTGCTCGGCGGGGCCCAACGCCGCCAGAGCGGGGTCGTCATCCAGCACGGCAGTCTGCTCCTGCGCTCCAACGTCACCGCCCCGCCCGCGTGGCGTCACCCGGGGATCGGAGACGTCGGCCTCGCCATCACCGACGACGGCGTCGACCTCGCCTCGGCGTGGATGACCCGCCTCGCAACCGCACTCGCCAGCGACCTCGACTGGGAAGCGGGGCCGTTCCTCGCCGACCATGGCCGGCGGACGGAGGCCGACGCCGCCCTCGTGCGGTACCGCGAGGCGCGCTGGTGCGAGAGGCGTTGACCCCGTGTCACGTCCCCACCACCGTTCGTCACGGCGGGGTGTTGCGGGTGCCCCACGTGGCAGTATGCTCTGATCGGAGAGCCCTCGTGCACGGCACGCATGGCGCTCGTTGAGTCCGAACCTGCGGCGAAGG
Organism: uncultured Planctomycetaceae bacterium; assembly: GCA_903917235.1. Lineage (GTDB taxonomy): Bacteria > Planctomycetota > Planctomycetia > Pirellulales > UBA1268 > QWPN01. Next base: position 2,236 of record CAIWZS010000148.1, read on the forward strand.
TGCGGCGATGATCGTCAAGCTGATCGTCGTGTCGGGCAAGAGCGCGGGCCGATCGATCGCCGTCAAGCGATCCAAGTTTCTCATCGGCCGTGCGGACGAATGCGACATCCGCCCCCTCAGCGAGGAGGTGAGCCGGCGGCACTGCGCGATCATCGTCGGCCCCGAGTCGGTCTTCGTCGAGGATCTCGGGAGCCGCAACGGCACGTTCGTCAACGGCGAGCGCATCGCGGAACGGACGCAGGTGACGGATGGCGACGCCGTCCGGGTCGGGAGCCTCGAACTCCGCGTCTCGTGCACGCGGCAGGCTGCGGCGGGCAGCGACGACGACGTGTCGAAGTGGCTGATGAACGAAGCCGACGCCGGGGACACGACCACGACCACCCGCACGCTCGCCGCGCACGATCCCCGGCCCGGCGACGCCGCGGCGGGCGGTAGTGACGACGACACCATGGCCGGGTCTGGCACCGGATCCGTCGCCGGGGCCACGCACGGCGAGCGGGCCGCGGCCCCTGGCACGCCGGCCACTCGGGGCGATTCGACGACGGTTCGGACCGCGGCTGCCGAGGCGGCGAAGGCGAGTCGCGCCGCGCCGGCTGGATTGCCACAGCAGCCGTCGAAGTCCGATTCCTCGAAGGACGCAGCTGCCGAGGCGCTCAAGAAGTTCTTCGACAGTCGCTCGTAGACGGCGGATGTGACGGGCCCGCTGCCGGTCGGTGCGTGGGCTGGTGCACGCCGGGCGTCAGGTGCGTCCTTCCACGCGGTACATCCGTCACCGTCTGCAAGGCCGGTACCGGACAACCCGGCGGGTTTTCGAAAAACGCGCAGCTTCCGCAGCCGGCATCGTGCATCGTTCCAGCAGAGTCTTCCCGGTCGGCGGAGTCAGCCGCGACCGGAAAAGGCCGGCCGGCCCCACGCCTCCACCACCCCACGCCCCCCGAGAGGATCCGCAGCATGTCCGCCACGTTGCCCCAAGCGCCCCGCTTCGCCCGCCGCGCCGTCGGAACCTGCCACCCTCCCAAAGCGGGCCGGCGTCGCAAGATCGACCCGACCACCTGCGAACGGGATTACGGGCCCGAGGAGCTCGACTTCATGCGGGCCATCGAGGCCTACAAGCGATCGAGCGGCAGGCAGTTTCCGACCTGCAGCGAGATCCTCGAGGTCGTCCATTCCCTCGGATACCGTCGCGCCGATCTGGCGTGATCCGGGGCGGAGCATGCGGGCCGGTCTTGTCTCGGTGATCGGGAGGCCGATAGGGTCCGCCCGCCATGCCAGGAGACCCGCCTTGACCGCATGCGGGCGCGCCGTGACCGCCAGCCGATGGAACCCAGGTTCCGCACCGACTCGTTCCACAGCGGCGGTCTCACCCGCCGCGCGGAGCCGCCCGTTGATCGGTCCGTGCCCCGTCGGGTCGGCCTCGTGCCCCGGCGTCATCCTGACCCTCGGACTGCTCGCGGCCCCGCTCATGGCCGCCGGGGGCTGCAGCCGGATGAGACACAACGACAACTCCGAAGGGGTCCGGCTCTACCAGCAGGGCAACTATCTGGGCGCGGTGAATCACTTCCAGCAGGCGCTCGCCAAGCAGCCCGGGGACCCCGACTGCTTCTACAACCTCGGCGCGACCTACCACCAGCAGGCGAAGGTCTTCGGGCAGCCGGCCGACCTCGCCACCGCGGAACAGTACTACCACCTCTGCCTCGCCCGGTCCCCGGGTCACGAGGCATGCCGTCGGGCGATGTCGGTGCTTCTCGTCGAGGAGGGACGCGAGCCCGAGGCGATCGCGGGCCTCCAGGAGTGGTCCCGGCTCCAGCCGGGCAACCCGAACCCGCACATCGAGATGGCACGGCTCTGGGAGGAGCGCGGAGACCTGCGCGAAGCGGAGAACCAGCTCGTCGACGCGCTGGCCGTCGCCCCGAGCGATCCCCGCGCCCTCGTCGCCCTCGCGCACCTCCGCGAGCGTTCGGGAGACACGGCGCAGGCCCTGGCCAACTACCAGCGTGCGCTCCAGGCCGATCCCGTGCAGCCCGTCGTGGCGACACGCGTCGCGACGCTCTCGGGTGCCCCGGCGGTCAGGTCCGCGGCGCTGCCCCCACCCGGCGCGGCGACTCCCGTGGGTGGTCAGTGGACGGCCGCCGCGCCCGCCCGTTGACCCTCCCCGGACGGCCTCCTATGTTGCGGCCTCGTCGGCAGGCCCACGGAGTCCGCGCCGACGGGAGGAGAGGAACACCATGGAGCGTGACCCGGCCCCCGTCGTCGACCGCGTGTTCAACTTCTCCGCCGGGCCGGCCGTCATGCCCGTCGAGGTGCTCGAAGAGGCGCGGGACGACCTGCTCTGCCTGCCCGGGGTGGGCAGTTCGATCCTCGAGATCAGCCATCGCAGTCCCGCCTTCGATCGCATCCTCGGCGACACGCTGGGGATCCTGAGCGAACTCCTCGGCGGTTCCGCCGACCACGAGATCCTGCTCCTGCAGGGGGGCGCGAGCCTCCAATTCTCGATGGTGCCGATGAACCTGCTGCGCGCCGAGTCCACCGCCGACTACATCCTCACCGGCACGTGGGGCACGACCGCAGCCCGCGACGCGAGGCGCGAGGGACGGGTGCACGTCGCCTGGGACGGGGCGAGCACGAAGCACGACCGCCTCCCCGCCGCCGACGAGATCTCCCTCTCCGACGACCCGGCCTACGTGCACATCACCAGCAACGAGACGATCCAGGGCGTGCAGTGGAAGCGCGAGCCGCACGTCGGCACCGCGCCCCTCGTGTGCGATGCGTCGAGCGATTTCCTGTCGCGGCCGATCGACCTCGCGCGATACGGACTCATCTACGCCTGCGCGCAGAAAAATGCCGGGATCGCCGGCGTGACCGTCGTCATCATCCGCAAGGATCTCCTCGAACGCGTGGGTGACGGCCTGCCCCGCATGCTCGACTACCGCACGTTCGCGAAGGAGGGCTCGCGCCCCAACACACCGCCGACGTTCGCGATCTACGTGCTCGGGCTCGTGTGCCGCTGGATCCGCGACGTGAAGGGGGGCCTCGGGGGCATGGCACGCCACAACGCGGCGAAGGCGCGGCTCCTGTACGACGTGCTCGACGGATCGGCCGGCTTCTATGCCGGGCACGCGCGGCCCGAGTGCCGGTCCGACATGAACGTCACCTTCCGCCTGCCGGACGAAACGCTCGAACGCGAGTTCCTCGCGGGAGCGACGGCACGTGGCCTGGTCGACCTCAAGGGGCACCGGTCGGTGGGCGGGATCCGCGCCAGTGTGTACAACGCGATGCCCGTCGAGGGGGTCGAGATGCTGCGGGACTGGATGCTCGAGTTCCAACGGGGCCGCCAGGCCTGACGCGCGGTCGCGTCCGGGACCGAGCCCATCCCTCCCCGGCCTTTGCCACCGGCCCCCGCCGATCCGCCCGCCTGCGAGACGATCGCCCGTCACACCCGCTGTTTTCACGGACCGCGACCCATGCCCTCGATCCTCGTGCTCGACACCCTCAGCCCCGACGGCCTCGCGCTGCTCGACGTGGCCGCAGCCTCCGGCATCTCCTACGAGGTCCGCACCGGGCTCTCCGGTCACGCCCTGCGGGAGGCGCTCGCCGGTCACGACGGAGCCATCTGTCGCAGCGGCGTGAAGATCACGGCGGCTTCCCTCGAGGGCAATCAGCGGCTCCGGGCGATCGTGCGGGCCGGCGTCGGCACCGACAATATCGACAAGGAGGCGGCGACGCGGCGGGGCATCGTGGTGATGAACACGCCCGCCGGCAACACGCTCAGCACGGCGGAGCATGCCTTCGCGCTGATCCTCGCCCTGTCGCGGAACGTCGCCGCGGCGGATGCCAGCCTGCGGTCCCACGTCTGGGACCGGCAGAAGTTCACCGGCGTCCAGCTCGCCGGCAAGACCCTCGGCATCGTCGGCCTCGGCCGCATCGGCCAGGCCGTGGCCCGCCGGGCGCGGGCGTTCGAGATGCGCGTGCTCGGATTCGATCCGTTCATCGCGGCCGATCGGGCCGCCGAGCTGGGCGTGGAACTGGTGGCCGGGGTGCGGGATCTGCTCCCCCTCGTCGACTACCTCACGGTCCACACGCCGCTCACCGACGAGACGCGGCACCTGGTCGGCATGGACGAGCTCGCCCTGCTGAAGCCCGGCATCCGTCTGGTCAACTGTGCGAGGGGCGGCATCTACGAGGAGCGCGCCCTCGTTGAGGGGCTCGAGCGCGGCATCATCGGCGGCGTGGCCCTCGACGTCTTCGAGCGGGAGCCCTGCACCGACAGCCCGCTCTTCGGGATGCCGGGCGTCCTGGTGACGCCGCACCTCGGTGCGAGCACCGAGGAGGCGCAGTCGCAGGTGGCCGTCGAGGGCGTGAACCTCCTGGTCGACTTTCTGACGCACGGCACGATCCGGCATGCCGTGAATTCCGCGGCCGTCGATCCGGTGGAGCTCGACGGTGTGCGGGGCTTCCTCGATCTGGCATGGCGCCTCGGCCAGCTCGTCGCGAAGCTCGACGACGCAGCCCCCCGGTCCTGTTCCATCGCCTACCGTGGTGAGATCGCCTCCCGCAGCACGCGGCTGGTGACGGCGGCCTTCGTGGCCGGACTGCTCGACGGCGTCGTCGAGGACGTCAACATCGTCAATGCCGAGGTGCTGCTGCGGGAGCGCGGCGTGGAACTCCTCGAGCAGAGCCGCACCGACCGCGGTTCGTTCAACTCGGTGGTCGCCGTCGAGCTGACGACCAGCGAGACCGTGCACCGGGCCGCCGGCACGCTCTTCGGCCATGCCATGCCCCGACTGGTGCAGCTCGAGGGCCACCGGCTGGAGGCCTACCTCGACGGCACGCTCCTCGTCTTCACGCATCGCGATGTGCCGGGGATCATCGGCCGCGTGGGCACCGTGTTCGGCGAGCTCGGCATCAACATCGCACAGATGACCGTCGGCCGGGCCACCCCCGGTGGCGACGCGATCGGCGTGCTCAGCCTCGACACGACGCCATCCGCCGACGCCGTCGCGGCCCTCCTCGCATGCCCCGGCATCCGTTCGGCACGGGTGGTGGAGCTGCCCGCGGCCGGCGCGCTGCCCTGGTGGCTCGCCTCGCCGACTCGCGGCCGACGTCTCCCGTGACGACGTCTGGATGCGGCTGCCGTCGCGGCCGCACGCCGCCCATCCACCGCCGCAGGTCGGCGGTCGCGGTCAAACCACCTCCCGGTTTGACGACGATCGACTTCGGCCGCAGAATCCACGGCGGCGGGTGCATTCCCCAAGGGGTCGAGTCATGGACATGAATCGGGCCTGCAGAATGAGTGATGCCGTCGTCCCCGGTCGGCAGGGGACCCACGCGATCGTCCGCTCCCGCGGGGCACTGGCTGGGGGCGGGCTCGCGGTGCTCGCGCTCGCATGGGCAGCGGGCGTCTCGTCGGACGCCCGTGCGCAGGACGAAGCACGGTCGGCCAAGGGCGACGCGACGCGCCAGCTTCTCGACCGTCTCGACGAGCGGCGGATGCCTGACGTCGCCCTGTGGGTGCTCGACCGCCTCGAGAAGGATCCCGACGTGCCGGCCTCGCTCAAGGCGGAGGCGCCCTACCGGCGGGCTGTCGCCCTGGTCGGTGTGAGTCGTCGCGAGACCGATGCGGCGAAACGCACGGCGATGCTCGACGACGCCCAGAAGCAGCTCGACGCCTTCCTCGGCGGCTCGGTCGTCGGCATCCAGGTGATCGACGCATTCACACAGAAGGGCAACCTGCTCATCGAGCGCGCCCGTGCGAAGATCGAGGAGGCGAAAAAGCCGGGCGTCGATGCGAAGGCGGTGCGGGCGCAGGCCGTCCCCTTCTTCGATGCCGCCATCAAGACCCTCGAGGGCACCGTCAAAAAGCCGGAGGATCCACTACCGGAGAAGATCACCAATGCCGAGGATGCCGTGCTGCGCGAGCTGCGGGGCGTGACGGCGGAGATCGAGGCCCTCAAGAGCGGGAAGGACGGGGACGAGAAGCCGGCGGGAGGCAAGAAGGGCGGTCGGCGCACCGTCTCGTCGGCGCGTCGCGCCGACGAGCTCGAGGAGCAGCGAGAGACGTGGCAGGCGAAGCTCGTGCAGACGCGGCTCATGGTGGCGAGCGCCTGGTTCGAGAAGGCGAAGGCGCTCGAGCCGAACTCGGACGAATGGAAGAAGGTGCTCGAGGAATCGACCGCTCGCTTCAAGACGATCGCCGAAAAGTACGCGACGCTCGCGGGAGGGGCATTCGCCCGGTTCTACGAGGGCCGCAACCAGGCCCTCCTCGGGAAGCACGACGACGCCCTCTCCACGCTCCTTCCGCTCGTGTCGCTCCAGGGCAATGCTCCGCTCGAGTCGCTCCTGCGACGCAAGGCTCTGGCCACGTCGGCCGAATGCTGGCTGGCGAAGAAGAAGTTCGGCGAGCTGACCCCGGACCTGCGGAAGGTCGCGCTGGCGAACGTCCCGACGGCGCAGCTGGACGAGGACTGGCTCGCCCTCAAGCTGCGGATCGCCCAGCTGCTCGAGGCGCAGGCCGGCGCGATGGGTGACAAGGAGAAGACCAAGGCGCGTCCCATGCTCCAGGATGCGAAGAAGCTGGCGCTCGAGGTGACGCGGGCGAACCGGGAATTCGCCTCGGAGGCCCGCGAACTCCTCGGCCGCATCGGTGCCGCGGTGCCCGAGGCGGAGAGCGACCGCACGTTCACCGCCGCCATGGAGGATGCCCGGCTGGCGCTGGCCTCGATGCAGAAGGCTGCGGCCGAGGCGAAGGCCGCGACCGACGAGGCCGTGAAGAAGACGGCCCTCGAGCAGGCCGCCACGGCGCGGTCCGAGGCGATGGCCGCCGCCCGCGACGCCCTGCGCAGGACGGCCGACGCCGAGATCGACACGGTCAATCAGGCGCGGCACCTCCTGACCTACCTGCTGTACGACGCCGGCCGCTACCACGATGCGGCCACGCTCGGCCAATTCCTCGTCGAGCGCTACCCCAACGCGAAGGGGAGCAAGCAGGCGGCGACGATCGCGATGGCCAGCTGGCCGCAGCTGCAGAAGCAGGCCGATCCGGCCTGGAAGGAGGACGCCAAGGCCAAGGGGGCCGCGATGGCCGCGCGCATCATGCGCACGTGGTCCGACGGCAACGAGGCGGGCGATGCGGCCCTCGTCGCGCTGCAGAGTGCCATCAGCGCCCGCAACCCGGCGGCCCTCGTCGATCTCGTCAACAAGACGCCGGCCTCGTCGCCCAAGCGCACCGACGTCCTGCTCGGCGCGGGGTCGGCCCTCTGGCGCGAGGCGCTCGAGGCGCGGAAGGCGGACGGCGGCGAGGAGGCTTCCGCCGCGATCAAGAAGCAGGCCGTGGCATTTCTCGATGAGGGCCTCGCGGCTCTCGGCGAGGCGGCGCCGGTCACGGCGACGAGCGTCGGCGGAGCCCTCGCGCGGTGCCAGATCGCCATGGACGATGGCGACACCATGCTCGCGCTCCGGTGGCTCGAGGATCCGCGGCATGGCCCGTGGACGCAGGCGAAGGACGAGAAGGCCGCGCCGGCGCTCCGCACCGGTTCACTCGGTGAGGCGTCGCTCACCGTGGCACTGCGCTGCTTCGTGGAGGCGGAAGCCCTCGACAAGGCCCAGGAGGCGATGAACCTGCTGGAGCGGCTTGCGGGCGAGGGGCAGGAAAGTGCGGCCAGGCTGACGGCGATGTACTTCGCGATGGGGCAGGAACTGCAGGCCGAGCTCGAGAGCCTCGCCAAGGATCCCGGCGGCGACAAGGGCAAGGGGCGGGCGCGGGCCCGGGCGATCCTCGCGGGCTTCGAGAAGTTCCTCGACGGCGTCGCGAAGCGGGATCCCCGTGTGCCGTCGCAGATCTGGGTGGCCTCGACCTACCTCACGCTCGGCTCGGGAGGCGGCACCGGATCGATCGTGCCGACGGCCGAGGCGACGAAGTATCTCGACCGTGCGAGCACCGTCTTCGAGTCGCTCCTCTCCCGCAAGGACGATCCCGAGGTGGTGAAGTTCGAGACGGCCCTGCGTCTCAAGATGGCCGAGATTCACGGCGCCCGCGGCCGCGCGAAGGAACTCGACGAGCAGCTCGACTGGCTGCTCTCCGACAAGCGGCGACAGAACACACCCGACCTGCAGATGCAGGTCGCGCGCATGCTGCAGTCCACCGGCGAGCGGCTCGCCGCCACCGACGCGGTGGCGGCCGAGGAGAAGCTCCGTGCGGCGAGCGGCGGCCGCACCGCCGGCGCGAGCGTCGCCTGGGGCTGGGGCGGAATCGCCAACCGCCTCTCGAAGCAGGCCTTCGGCGGGGAGGACGCCCGCGCCATGAAGGCCCGCGAACAGTTCTTCGAGGCCCGCCTGAACGTCGCCACATGCCTGCTCAAGCGGGCGCTCCTCTCGAGCAAGAGCCCGAGCGAGAAGCAGGAACTGCTCACGAAGGCCGCGGAGTCGATCGAGGTCACGCGGAAGCTCTATCCGGAACTCGGCGGGGCTGCGTTCCAACAGCGGTTCGACCGGCTCCAGAAGGACATCCAGAAGGAGCAGGGATGAGGCGGTCGAGCGATTCTCGCCCTCGCGGCGGGGTCGCCCGAGTCCGCTGACGGCGGCGACGCGTCCGCCGTCGCGAGGCTGGTCGGATGGTTCGGGTGACGGGTGGGCAGAGACACGCACAGGTGAGGAGCATTTCGATGGCTGGAGCGAGGAATCGTAGGATGCGGTCGGCCGTTCGGACCTGCGTCGCGCTGGCTGCGGTCGTGCTGGGCGGATGGGCCATCGATGCGGCCGCCCAGGCGGTCGATCGCGTGCGCCTGCTCGATCGTGGCGAGGTGACCGGGAAGATCACGGGCACGACGCCCGACGCGGTCGAAATCGAGGATGCGCGGTCGGGTGAGGCGAAGAAGGTGCCGATCGAGACGATCCGCGACGTTCTCATCGGTGACGAGCCCGATGTGCTGCGGAATGCCCGCGGCATGCTCCAGCGCAGGGACGGCGCCCGGGCCACCGCCGAACTCGCGAATCTCACGGCTCAGGACACGGACGGGGCGTCGCCCTTGGTGCTCGCGGAACTCGACTTCGTCCGTGCCGGTGCCGCCGCCTTGGGCGCGATGGCCGCCGGTACCGGACAGGACGCGGCGGCCCAGGGACTCAAGACGTTCGTCTCCAAGCACGCGAAGAGTCATCACACCTACGAGGCGTGGGAACTGCTCGGCGACCTGCTCGGACAGACCGGCAAGTATGCGGACGCCGCGACCGCGTATACCGCGCTCGAGAAGGGACCGCCCGCTCTTCGGGTGCGCGCGGCGAGGGCGAAGGCCGGACTTCTGTTCGAGCAGGGGAAATTCGCGGAGGCCGCCGGCGAGTTCGAAAATGCGACGAAGATCGCGACGAATCCGGATGATCAGGCGAGCGCCAGGCAGAAGCGGGCGGCCGATCTCGGTCGAGCCCGCTGTGTGGCGCGGCAGGGCCAGGCGCCCGAGGCGGTCAAACTGATCGATGCCGTCGTCAAGGCGGCAGACCCGGAGGATTCCGACACGCTCGCCCTCGCCTACAACGCGCTGGGAGACGCCCACCGTGCCGGTGGTCAGGACCAGGACGCCCTGATCGCGTTCCTGACCGTGGATCTCGTCTACAACAGCCGACCGGAAAGCCACGCGGAGGCGCTCTACAACCTCGCGGAACTTTGGGAAAAAGCGGGCAATCCGGAGCGATCGCGTGAGGCTCGGCAGTCCCTCGAGGGCTCCTACCCCGACAGCCCGTGGCTGAAGAAACTCAAGCCCGCCCAGGGTTCATGACGGGTGTGCCGACGACTTTCCGACCCTTTCCGCCCTCCCTTCCGCGAGAGTACCATCTGCCGGAAGCGGGCAGCCTGACTGGTTCCATCCCGAGGAGAAAAACATGCTGGTGAACTCGTGCGATCCTGGGCGCGGAGAGCTCCTGCCGAGGCCGGCCGCCGGTCTGGCCCGGACCCTGACTCGAAGCATCGGTCGGCTGCTCGTCGCCTCCTGCCTCGCGATCGTCTGCGTGCCGACGGTCGTCTGCCTCCTCCCCGAGGTCGCCGTGGCCCAGGATGAGGACGTCGCCGCCGAGGAGGGCGCCCCCGAGGGCAAGAACTACCTGCAGTTCCTCCTCGAGGCGCTGGGCGTCAAGTACGTGATCGTGTTCCTGGCGCTGTCGTTCGGTCTCGTCGCCCTGCTCGTCATGTGCTTCATGCAGTTCCGAAAGTCCGTGCTCATCCCACCGGCATTGAGCGCGCAGTTCGAGCAGCACCTCGAGGCCAAGGAATTCCAGCAGGCCTACGAACTCGCGAAGGCCGACGAGTCCTATCTCGGGAAGGTACTCTCGGCCGGCATGGCCAACCTGCAGACCGGCTACCCGGCTGCCGTCGAGGCGATGCAGGCGGCCGAGAGCGAGGAGGCGATGAACCTGGAGCACAAGATCAGCTACGTCTCGCTCGTCGGCGGTCTGGCCCCGATGTTCGGCCTGCTCGGCACGGTGGACGGGATGGTCGCGGCGTTCATGCTGATCGCCTCGCGCGACACGGCCCCGAAGCCGTCGGAGCTCGCGGTCGGCATCTCGCAGGCCCTCGTGACGACGCTCATCGGCCTCTGGCTGGCCATCCCCGCGATCGCCTGCTACGCGCTCTTCAAGAATTGGCTCCAGCGATTCAACGCCGAGGTGGACGAGGAGTCGATGCGGCTCATGTCGCGTTTCCAGAACGTCGGCAAGAAGGCGGGTTGACCCCACGGAGGCGACATGGCCCGCAGGCAGAGCGACGGACCGTCGAAGACCGACGTCGACATGACGCCGATGATCGACATGACGTTTCAGTTGATCACGTTCTTCGTGTTCACCCTGAACTTCTCGACGGCCGTCCAGGACGAGCGGCTCCAACTGCCGATGAGCCAGCTGGCCAAGCCGGCAGAGGGCCCTTCCGTGGATCCGATCACGCTCCAGCTCATGAGCGACGGCAACGTCATCTACATGGGCGAACCGCTGCCGGTCGAGGAGATCGGCGGCTACCTCGAGAACGAGAAGCGCGTCATGCTCGGGGCGGGCAAGAACCTGGCCGAGGCGACCGTGATCGTGCGGGCGGACGGGCGGTCGAAGACCGGCGACGTCCAGGAGCTGATCAAGTTCTGCCAGGAGAAGGGGTTCGAGAAGATCGTCCAGCGTGCCGAGTACGACGAAGGCAAGTGACCGGAGCCAACACGTGGCGAACAAGCGGGAACCGCTCTCCGACAAGATCAACATCGACATGACGCCGATGATCGACGTCGTGTTCCAGTTGATCACGTTCTTCATGCTCACCCTCAAGACGGTGATCACGGAGGGTGACTTCGACATCCGCATGCCCCTCGGGCCGAGCCAGGGCGCGGTGTCGGACGACCCGATCCCGCCCGTGCGGGTGCGGTTGATCGCCGGTCCGGCCGGCGAACGGGCCGGCATCTCGATGAACGGCTCGCCGGTGCGCGACTTCGACGAACTCCAGAAGAAGCTGGTCGACCTCGTCGGTACCGGGCCGGGATCGAGGGCCGAAGCGACCGAGGTCGAACTCGACTGCGACTACGCGCTCAAGTACGACAACGTGGTCAGGGCCATCACCGCCGTGTCGGGGGTGGTGCAGCCTGACGGGACGGTGGTGGAACTGATCAAGAAGATCAAGTTCTCGCCTCCCAAGCGACCCGCGGGCTGATCGCCCGGGCGGTCAGCGACGCGGATGGAATCGCGCGTGGATCGACTGGAGCCTCGCGTGATCCACGTGGGTGTAGCGCTGGGTGGTCGCGATGCTCGCGTGCCCCAGCATCTCCTGCACGTGTCGCAGGTCCACTCCGCCGGCGACCATGTGGGTCGCGAAGCTGTGCCGCAGCGTGTGCGGCCCGATGTCCGACGGGACACCCGCCCGCTCGGCATGCACGCGCACGATCTCCCAGATGCGCATCCTCGAGAGACGGTTGCCCCGTGACGACAGGAGCACCCACGGCGCGTCGCCGGCGAGCGCCCGCCGCGGGCCGTCGAGCCAGGCGGAGAGCGCCTCGACGGCGCGTCGTCCCAGGGGCACCATCCGCTCCTTGTCCCCCTTGCCGCGGCACGTGCAGAACAGCTCCACCAGCTGCACGTCGGTCACCCGGAGGTGCGACACCTCCGACGCACGACATCCGGTGGCGTAGAGCAGTTCGAGCAGGGCGCGGTCGCGGATGCCGTTGATCGAGCGCGGGTCGGGACTGCCGAGCAGCCGATCGACCTGCCCGGGCGAGAGCGTGCCGGGAATGGTGTCGTCACGCCGGCCCGCCGCGATCAGCGTCGCCGGACTCTCGGCGATCAGCCCCTCGAGCTGCAGGAACGCGTAGAACGTCCGGAGCGTCGCCGCCTGGCGGGCGATGCTGGCCCGGGCGAGCCCCTTGCGGTCGAGCGTCGCCAGGTAGTCGCCGAGATCGCCGATCCCGAGACCCACGGCCGCCCGCTCCCCCAGCCACGCGGTGAAGTCCGTGAGGTCGCGGCGATAGGCCGCGCGGGTGTTGACCGCGAGCCCCCGCTCGTGCTCGATGTAGGTCAGGAACCGCTCGACGAGCCGTGGCGTCGGGGCCGAACCGGCGAGCACCTCGCCGTCGTCGAGCACGATCCGCCGAGTGCGTGGTTTGCCCGCCATCGCCTGTCCCGTCCGATGACCTGCCGGGGAGTGCGCCTGCTCCCACCGGGGTGTATCGGCCGGATCATGGTGGCGGGAGCGGCTTTTCCGGCCGCCCGCGCGCCGTCAGGCGTCGTACCCGAGGTTCGGGGCGAGCCACCGCTCCACCTCGGAGACGGGCATGCCCTTGCGGACGGCGTAGGACTCGACCTGCTCGCGGGTGATCCGATCGACCGCGAAGTAGCGGCTCTCCGGGTGGGCGAAGTAGAGACCGCTGACACTCGCCGCCGGCAGCATGGCACAGCTCTCGGTGAGCGTCATGCCGGCGGCGTTCCCGGCGTCGAGCCAGGTGAAGAGGGACCGCTTTTCCGTGTGGTCCGGACAGGCCGGATAGCCCGGCGCCGGCCGGATCCCGCGGTACTTCTCCTCGACCAGGTCCTCCGGCGTGAGGTTCTCCTGCCGCCCGAAGCCCCATTCCCGACGGACCTTCGCATGCAGCCACTCCGCGAAAGCTTCGGCGAGCCGGTCGGCGAGCGCCTTGGCAAGGATCGACGAGTAGTCGTCGTGGTCGCGATCGTACATCCGGCACAGCTCGTCGCAGCCGTGACCGGCCGTGCAGGCGAAGGCCCCGATGTAGTCCGCGCGACCGCTCTCCCGCGGCGCCACGAAGTCGGCGAGGGCGTGGAAGACGTCCTGCCCCTTCCGCTCCCACTGCTGCCGGAGCGTGTGGACGCGGCCGATCTCCGCCATGCGTCCCTCGTCGGCGAACAGGACGATGTCGTCGCCCTCGGAGTTGGCGGCGAAGAAGCCGTAGACGCCCCTCGCCACGAGCGCGTCGTCGCGCACGATCCGGTCGAGCATCGCCACGGCGTCACCGTGCAGCTTCCGGGCCTCCTCGCCCACCACCGCGTCCTGCAGGATGGCCGGAAACTTCCCCCGGAGCTCCCACGACAGGAAGAACGGGGACCAGTCGATGAACGGAATGAGCTGCGTGAGCGGCACCCGGTCGAGCACCCGCGTGCCGAGGAACTCCGGCGTCTCGATCGGTGCCGCCGACCAGTCGGTGGTCCAGCGCTTCGCGCAGGCCTGGGCGTAGGGGACGAGTTTCGTGGTCTGGCGGGCCTTGAAGTGCTCGACGTCGCGGGCCTGCGCGACGCGATTGGCCCGCGAGAAATCCTCCCGCGAGGCGGGGTTGAGCAGACGCTCGACCACGCCCGCCGCCCGCGAAGCGTCCGAGACGTGGACGACGTCGTGCGCGTACTTGGGGGCGATCTTCACGGCGGTGTGGCGGGCGGAGGTGGTGGCACCTCCGATGAGGATCGGCATGGCGAGCTTCGCGTGGTCGAATTCCTGGGCCACCTGCACCATCTCCTCGAGACTCGGCGTGATGAGCCCGGAGAGGCCCACCACGTCGACCTCGTGCCGAATCGCCTCCTCGATGATCTTGTTGCACGGCACCATGACGCCGAGATCGATCACCTCGTAACCGTTGCAGCCGAGCACGACGCCCACGATGTTCTTGCCGATGTCGTGCACGTCGCCCTTGACCGTCGCCATGAGCACCTTGCCCCGCGACTGGTGCGCCGTGCCGGCGGCCGCCCGCTCCGCCTCCATGTAGGGGAGCAGGTGGTTGACCGCCCGCTTCATGACCCGCGCGCTCTTCACGACCTGCGGCAGGAACATCTTCCCCTCGCCGAAGAGGTCGCCGACCGTCTGCATGCCCCGCATGAGCGGCCCCTCGATGATCTCGAGGCTGGTCACGTATTCCAGCCGGGCGGCCTCCACGTCCTCCTCGACGTGGTCGGCAATGCCCTTGATGAGCGCGTGGGCGAGCCGCTCCTCCACGCCGCGCGAGCGCCACGTGTCCGCCGCGGCCGTCTCCGACGGATCGCGTCGCTTGACCGTCTCGGCGTGCTCGACGAGCCGCTCGGTGGCGTCCGGCCGCCGATCGAAGAGCACGTCCTCGATCCGCTCCCGCAGCCCCGGCTCGATCTCCTCGTACACCGCCAGCTGTCCGGCGTTGACGATGCCCATCTCCATCCCGGCCCGGATGGCGTGGTAGAGGAAGCAGGCGTGCATCGCCTCGCGGACCGGGTCGTTGCCGCGGAAGGAGAACGAGATGTTGCTCACGCCGCCCGACACCTGGACCGCCGGCATCTCCGCCTTGATCAGTCGTGTGGCCTCGAGGAAGTTCTTCGCGTAGGCGTTGTGCTCCTCGATCCCCGTGGCCACGGTGAGGATGTTGGGGTCGAAGATGATGTCCTCGGGCGGAAACCCCACCTCCTCGGTGAGGAGGCGGTAGGCCCGGCGGCAGATCGCGACCCGCCGCTCGACGTCGGTCGCCTGCCCCTCCTCGTCGAAGGCCATGACGACCACGGCGGCTCCGTACCGCCGCACCGTGCGGGCCTGCTCGAGGAAGCTCCGCTCCCCCTCCTTGAGGCTGATCGAATTGACGATCCCCTTGCCCTGGACGCACTTGAGCCCGGCCTCGAGCACCTCGAACCGCGAGGAGTCGATCATGATCGGCACCTTCGCGATCTCCGGCTCGCTCGACAGCAGGGTGAGGAACTTCGTCATCACCGCGACGCCGTCGAGCATCCCCTCGTCGACGTTGACGTCGATGATGTTCGCGCCGTTCTCCACCTGCTGCCGTGCGACTCCCAGGGCCTCCTCGTAGCGCTCCTCGCGGATGAGCCGCGCGAAGGCCCGCGAGCCGGTGACGTTGGTGCGTTCCCCGACGACCGTGAAGCTGCTCTCGGGCCGCAGTTCCAGCATCTCAAGGCCGGAGTACCGCGACCGGCGTGGCGGCGGATCGGCGCGACGCGGCGGGTACCGGCGCATGACGTCCGCGATCGCCCGGATGTGGGCGGGCGTGGTCCCGCAGCACCCGCCGACGATGTTGAGCCAGCCCGCCCGCGCGAACTCCTCGAGCACGCTGGCCATCATCTCCGGCGTCTCGTCGAACCCGCCGAGCGCGTTGGGCAGGCCGGCATTCGGGTAGCAGCTCACGAATCGTGGCGTGATGGCCGCGAGGTCGGCGACGTGGGTGCGCAGCTTCTCCGGCCCGAGGGCGCAGTTGATGCCCGCACTGATCAGGTCCACGTGCTCGAGGCTCGTCCAGCAGGCCTCGACCGTCTGTGCCGAGAGCGTGCGCCCCCCCTCGAAGATCGTGAAGGACGCCATGACCGGCAGCCGGATGCCGGTCTCGGCGAACACCCGGTCGATCGCGAAGAGACAGCTCTTGAGCACCAGCGTGTCGAAGGCCGTCTCCGCGAGCAGGATGTCCACCCCTCCCTCGACGAGCGCCTCGATCTGCTCCCGGTAGGCGGCCACCATCTCGTCGAACGTGACGTCCCGATGCCCGGGGTCGGCGACGTTGCCCGCGATCGACAGCTGCTTGTTGGTGGGACCGATCGAGCCGGCGACGAACCGGGGCCGTGATGGATCCCGGGCCTCGGCCGCATCCGCCGCCTCGCGGGCGAGCCGCGCGGCCGCCAGGTTCAATTCGCGGGTGTGTCGCTGCAGCCCGAAGTCGGCGAGGGCCACGCTCGTGGCGCCGAAGGTGCAGGTCTCGACGATGTCGCTGCCGGCTGCGAAGTAGGCGGAGTGGATCTCGCGAATGGCGTCGGGCTGCGACAGCACGAGCACGTCGATGCAGTTTTTCAAATCCCGGTGGTGATCCGCGAACCGCCCGCCTCGGAAGCCCTGCTCATCGAGGCCGAGGGCGTGCACCATCGTGCCCATCGCACCGTCGAGGATCGCGATGCGGCTCTCGAGGACGGATCGGAGGAGGTCGTGGCGAGCGGAGGGGCTTCCTGGCATGGCGGTGGGGCGGAAGGGGAGGGACACGGCCCGGATGCGTCAACCTGCGATCATAGGCAGCCCGTCAGGCGGGGCATACTGGGCGGTCTGGCGTCGGGGAGATGGGTCGACCGGCGCCCCTTCCGCAGTCCCCACCGGCTGGGTTCAAGGCTCCGCCGAGGACACGACGATGGTCACTGCGGACCCCCGGGGTGATGCGGATGAAGGTGCTCGCGAGGATTCCGGAGTTGCCGTGCTCCCCGTCGCATGACGGCGGGACGCTGCGGGACTCCGCCTCCGTCCTGGTCACGACGCCCGCCCCGCCATCACCCCCCCACGCCGCACGGTCGACGCAGACCCGCTCGTCCACCACCTCCATCCTCGCACTGGCGATGATCGCTGCCGCGATCTGGTCCGTCGTGGCCTGGCGCGAGCGACGGCCGCAGGGTGACGGGCGCGCTGCCGTGCAGGTGGCAACCCAGGTCGAGACGGTCGCCCCGGCCGGGGAGCACGTCCGCTGATGCTCGACGCAATCGACTCCGCGTTTCTCTCCCGCTGGCAGGACCACGCCGGCGGCGGTCTGGTCCCGAACGGCGCCGCCGCTCGACTCGCAGAGCCGGACGTGGCGGTGCGTGGAGTGCCGGCGTCGACGCCGGACGACGCCACGCCTCCGGCGATGCGCGCCGCGACCGACGACATCGACGCCGCGGACATCGTCCCGCTCCCTCCGCCGGCCGCCGCCGGCCCCGGGCGGGAGCGCAGCGCACGCATGATGCCTCCGACTCCGCTCGCTGATGCTTCGCTCGCCGACGCTCCGCTGGTCGACCGCCTGCTCAGGGCGGCCTGGGATGATTGGCACGCACTCGCCGCGTGCGTGGAGGACGCGCGGCTCGCAGGGCGGCGCGTGATCGCCGTCGCCGGCAGTCGGCCCGGCGAGGGGCGGACCACGCTGGTGGCGTGTCTGGCCGCGGCGCTGCGGGCCCGCGGACGGGACGTGGTGTGTGCGCAGCCCCACGACTGCGCCGAGGCCGCCGGCGCGGGAAGCCGCCTCCACGACCGCAGAATCGTGCTCCTCGACGCGGGCGTGTGGTTTCCACCCGGTCCGCTCCATCGGCAGCGGCTGATGGTCTCGAGCCTCGGCGTCGACGCGGCCATCCTCGTGCGCCGGGCCGACGCCCCCGGCGGCACGGCGAGGCGTGCCGCGCTCGAGTCGCTCGGCATCGAGGTGCTGGGCGAGGTGCTGACGTTCACTCCGACGGGCGAAGCGGCCGTCGGGACCGCCGGCCCCGGAGACGACGCGCGATGAACGAGGGCACCGGCGGGACCGGCATGCAGGAACACACCCGAGCGGCCGCGGCGCCGCGTGGCCCGGTGACGCTCACCGCCGGCCAGGAGGCGGCCCTCGCCCGCCTCGGATTCGCCCTCGAGAGGCCCGGCAGCGTGGCCGTGCTCTGCGGGCCCGCCGGCACGGGGACGACCGGCGTGCTCGACCGTCTGGAGGCCTGCGCATCGCGTTCGTGCCGGGTCACGCGCACCTCCCTCCGCGACTGGCACGACGGCGCCCCGGTGCATCCGGCCGATCTGCTCATCGCCGACGACGCCCACGCCGCCACGGCGGACACGCTCGGCCGGTTCGTGCGCCTCGTCCAAACCCGCGATCCGGCGACGAGGCTCGTGCTCGCCGGTCGCGGCAGGCTGTTCACCCTGCTCTCCCGTGACGTCGGACTGGAGTCGCTCGTGACCCTGCGCGCCATCCTCCACCCGTTCTCACCGGAGCAGACCGCAGCCGTGCTCTCCACCACCTGCGCGGCGGCCGGCGTTCCTCCTGACGCACTCGCGGAGTGCGCCGACACGATCCACGAGATCGCAGGCGGCATACCCGCCACGATCGTCGCCCTCGCACGGGTCGCGCTCGTCATCCGATCGTCGGACCCCGCGCGGCGTCTCGTCGGGGAGGACATCGAGCTGCTGCATCGTCGCGTGTCGCTCGACGCCGCGTGAGCGGCCTGATCACGGCCGCTCCGACGCCGCACGCGCGAGCATCGCGGCGACCGAGTCGGGACCGGGTGGCGTGACGCATCGGTCGGCGGCGAACGGCGTCGCATCCAGCTCGGGCCGGCGCCCCTCCACGAGGTCCGCGATCATCACCGCGGTGCCCGTCGATTGGTGCAGCCCGGCGCGGAAATGCCCCGCGGCGACGAAGACGTTGTCGAGGCCGGGCACCGGACCGATCGTCGGCAGACCGTCGAGCGACCCCGGACGCAGTCCTGCCCAGACCCGCTCGACCCGTGCCCCCGACAGCGTGCCGAGCATCTCTTCGGCGAAGCCGCGGAGATGGCCGACCACGTCGGCCGTGGCGGTCGCGGTGAAGCCCGCGTCCTCCAGCGTGGAGCCGACGAGCAGGCGACCGTCGGGACGAGGCACGAGATACTCGAGGCCGCGGTTCACCACGCGTCCGAGCATCTGCCTGGCGAGCGCGAGGAGCACGATCTGTCCGCGAATCGGCCGCGTTTCGACCCGCAGGCCGAGCGCCCGCCCGAGCGGCCCGCTCCAGGCACCCGCGGCGAGCACGTAGCATCCGGCCCGCACCGTCCCTCCGCCACCCGACCCGTCGAGCCGCACGCCGCGCGCGCGGCCGCCGCTCGTCTCGATGGCATCCACCGCGCCCCCACGGATGATCTCCACGCCCCGCGCCCGACAGGAGCGCTCGAGCGCGGCGAGGTGCCGCGGCGGCCTGATCCGCCGTTCCTCCGGCAGCAGAAACCCGGCGACGACCTCCCCTCGTGTCACGGCATCCGCGAGCGCCGGCTCGAGGCTGGACACACCTGCTCCGTCGAGCCACTCGCACCGTGCACCGCGGCTGAGCCAGTCGGCACGCACCCCGCGGAGCCGCTCGATCGCCTCCGTCGAGCGCGCAAGGTGGAGTCCGCCGCATTCCTGCAGCTCGTTGTCGATGCCCGTCTCGTCGCGCAGATCGACCGACCACTGCCGGTGCAGTCGGTCGCTCCACGCGGTCAGGCGCGCGTTGGCGGGCGCCGTCGCCCATGCCGGTGCCGGCGGAAAGATCCCCGCCGCCGCCCAGGACGACGTCGCCCGGGGTTCGTCGCGCGCAAGCACCCGGACCGACCGGCCCCGGCCGGCGAGTTCGCGGGCGATCGACAGGCCGATGACGCCCCCGCCGATGATGCAGCAGTCGGTCGGCCCGGCTCCTCCGGTCACGTGCTCGGAGGCCGGACGGCGTCCATGCGGCTCCGCGTCGTCAGGCATTGACCGGGATGTCCGCACGATCCGCGATGTTCACCCAGACGTGGACGTGCGGCGAGCCACGGAAGTACCACACGAACGACGGCCCCTCGAGCCGCCAGTTGTCCCACACGCCGTCGTCGCCGATGTCGCCCTGGCGGTAGAACGCGAGCCGGCACCGGTCGAGTCCGCCCTGTCGCTCGAGGCAGCCGCGGACCTCCTCGCGATCCGCCGTGCGGAACGGTTCGAGGAGCACCGCGAGCACCCGCTCCACCTCCCCGCGCTGATCGGGCGAGAGGTCGCTCAACGGGATGCCGGGCAGCCCTTCCCCCGGTCCGCGGAATCCGACGGCGGCCTCCTTCGGCGCCTGCTCGACGAGTGCCTTCGTCCGCTGCGCCCCGTCGAGCATCCCGAAGACACGGTTGGCCGCGACGGCCTGCGGCCAAAACACGTTGCCTGCGTGGTCCCGCTCCTCGTTGAAGGCACCGGTGTCGTGCCCGTAGAAGATCGGGCCGCCGAAGGCGACGCTCTCGGCCGAGTCTCCGTCGCAGCGCAGCGTCATGTGGCGTCCCGTCAGCAGGAACTGGAACGTCCCGCTGCCAGGCTCACCGAGCAGCGCGATCGACTGGTGGTGCCCGAAGCCGCCGCAGTCGTCCTCCATCTGCTTGTCGAACCGCCCGTGCCAGTCGGGCTCGATGAGCGACTCGAAGATCTCCCGCACGAGCCGCTGCTGGTCCTTGGTGAAGAAGTCGCCCGCCACGGTCGGCTTCGTGGCGTTCCAGTTGTTGCCGATCCTGGTGCGGAGCAGCCCGAACTTCGGGTGCCGGTAGTCCCAGGGAAAGCAGACCTCGGCACGCTGCGTCGGCGAGAGCGAGGCATGCAGTGTCGCGGCGAGCGACTCCGCGGTGCGGCCCGCGGCGGGCGCGTCTGCGGGCGAGGCGGCCAGGGCGCCCGAGCCGCAGGCGGTGACGATGCCGGCGCAGCCGGCGGCGCCCGTGAGAAGGTGACGGCGGGAAACGGGTTTCATCGTGGCCATGGCACTGCTCCTGTGCGCGGGTGTCGGGACGACGGTCTTCCGAGGTGGCGGAAGGCATGCCCGCCGCACCACACCGACCGTCAGCGTATGCCAGCGGTGCGCGTCCCGCCACTTCGACCCGGCCGACGGCCGCCGGCCCCGCGACGCCCGCGAGGCTGGCAGCCGGGGCAGAAGAACGTCGATCGCTGCGCCTGCACGATCCGCGTCACCGAGCCGCCGCAGGTCGCGCACGCCCGGCCCTCGCGGCCGTAGACGCGATGCCGGTGCTGAAAGCGCCCGGGTCGGCCGTCCACCGCGCGATAGGTGCGATCCCCGATCGACGACCCGGCGAATCGGACGGCCTCCGCCAGGACGAGGCGGGTGGCGTCCGCGATCGCCTGCCAGCCCGTGACCGGGATGCTGCGGCAGGCCGTGCGCGGGTCGATTCCGACGCGGTGCAGGATCTCGGCCGCATAGATGTTGCCGACGCCGGCCACGGCACGCTGATCCAGGAGCGCGACCTTGATCGCACGGCGGGAGCTGCCGAGCCTCGCGGCGAGCTCCTCGCCGGTGACGAGCAGCCCATCCGGACCCAGCCGCGCGGCGCCGCAGACGGATTCCAGGCCACGGGCGTCGAACAGCCTGATCGTCCCGAGTCCGCGTCGGTCCCAGAAAAGCATGCGGAGCGGCCGGCGCGAGGGCCCCGCGGCCGGCGAGTCGAAATCCACGACCAGCCGCACGTGCTCGAGCGTCGGTGGATCGGCCAGCAGCATGAGGCCGGTCATCCGCGGCTCGATCACGAGCCAGGTGTGCGGTTCGGCAGGCGGGGCCGCGATGCCCAGCACCACGCGCTTGCCGCGACGGCCGACCGTCGCGATGGAGCGTCCCACCAGCCGGGCGGAGAAGACGTGGGGACGCGGCCGCACGCTCAGGGGCCGCACGAGACCGCGCGGGAACCGCACCGCGGCGATCCGGAGGCCGACGACGGGCGCAAGGCCCCGGCGCATCGTCTCGACCTCGGGAAGTTCCGGCATGACGGCTCGCGCGCTGATCGAATGATCCCGGCAGGCTACAATCGGTTTCGGCGGCAGGCCACCACGCGGTCGGATCGTCGTTCCGCGGGACCAGCCGGCAGCCGTTCGCGGCCGCAGCGCTCCTCATCACGTTCCTCGCCGTTCCTCACGCCCCCTCGCCTCCTCCCCCACCATCCGCCCGGATGACCGACGTGTCGATCGCACCACGCACCTTCGATGCTCCGCGGATGCACGGACCCGACGGGGATCGACCGACGGTGTCGATGGTGCCCGATTCGCTCGGACGATTCGGGCGGTTCGGCGGGCGGTACGTTCCCGAGACGCTCTCGGCCGCGTTGGACCAGCTCGAGCAGGCCTACGCCGAGGCGAGCGCCGATCCGGCCTTCGCCGCCGAGGTGGACCGGCTGCTCGCGACGTTCGTGGGACGGGCGACCCCGCTCCACTTCGCCGAACGTCTCACGCGGCGCTCCGGCGGCGCCCAGATCTGGCTCAAGCGGGAGGATCTCAGCCACACCGGCGCCCACAAGATCAACAACACGATCGGCCAGGCGCTGCTCGCGATCCGCATGGGCAAGCGGCGGATCATCGCCGAGACGGGAGCGGGGCAGCATGGCGTCGCCACGGCGACCGCCTGCTCGTTGTTCGGCCTCGAGTGCGTGGTCTACATGGGAGCCGAGGACGTGCGCCGGCAGGCGCCCAACGTGCGTGCCATGCGGCTGATGGGTGCGGAGGTGCGGCCGGTCGAGAGCGGCTCGCGGACGCTCCGCGACGCGATCAACGAGGCGATGCGGGACTGGATGGGATCGGTGGAGACCACCCACTACATCATCGGGTCGGTCGTCGGACCGCATCCCTTCCCGCGAATCGTTCGTGACTTCCAGTCGGTGATCGGCCGCGAGACGATCGACCAGTGCCGCGCGCGGTTCGGGCGGCTGCCGGACACCGTCGTCGCCTGCGTCGGCGGCGGCAGCAACGCGGCGGGGATGTTCTTCCCCTTCGTCGATCACGTGGCCGTGCGGCTCGTCGGCGTCGAGGCGGGCGGTCGATCGGCCGCGGCCGGACAGCACGCGGCCAGCCTCAGTCACGGCAGCCCCGGCGTCCTGCACGGCAGCCTCAGCTACGTGCTCCAGGACCGCGACGGGCAGACCTCCGACGTGCACTCCGTGTCGGCCGGACTCGATTATCCCGGTGTCGGTCCCGAGCACGCCTACTGGCGCGATCTGGGCCGCGTGGAATACACGAGCGTCACCGATGCCGAGGCCCTCGACGCCTTCGATCTGGTCGCCCGCAACGAGGGAATCCTGCCGGCACTCGAGACGTCGCACGCGCTTTCCTGGGCGGTGGCGGAGGCCTCCCGTCGCCCCGCTGCGGAGATCATGGTCGTCTGCCTCTCGGGGCGCGGCGACAAGGATGCCGCCGAGATCGCCCGACTCCGCGGCCTTCCGCCCGATGCCGCCACCACCTGACCTCGCATCGCCCATGCATCCTGCCGCGTCGACCGTCACCGCATCGGGCAGCGGACTCGACCGGATCGCAGCCGTCTTCGCGGCGGCCCGCGCATCCGGCCACCGTGTGCTCGCCCCGTTCGTCACCGCGGGGGATCCGGACGTCGAGACGAGCGTGGCGGTGATCGAGGCCGCCGACCGCGCCGGAGCGTCGCTCTGCGAGCTGGGAGTGCCGTACAGCGACCCGATCGCCGACGGCCCGGTGATTCAGGCCTCCTACACGCGGGCCCTCGGCGCGGGCCTCACGCTCGAGGACGTGTTCGTCGTCGCCAGCGAGGCGGCGTCCCGGGTGCGCATGCCGCTCCTCGCGATGGCCAGCTACGCCATCATCTTCCGTCGTGGAGTGGTCCGGTTCGTCGCGGACGCCCGGGCGGCCGGACTGGCGGGGCTCGTCGTGCCGGACCTTCCGCTCGAGGAGGCCGACGAACTCGATGCGGCGTGTCGCGAGGCTGGGCTCGCGCTCGTGCGACTCGTCACGCCGACCACTCCACCGGCGCGGGCCGAGGCGATCGCCCGCGCCTCCACCGGTTTTCTCTACTGTGTCTCGGTCGCAGGGGTGACCGGGGCCCGGTCGGAACTCCCCGACGGGCTCGCCGAGCGGGTGCGGTGGCTGGCGACGAAGACGACCGTGCCGATCCTCGTCGGCTTCGGGATCGCGGCTCCCGACCAGGTGCGGGCCGTGGGTGCGGTGGCCGATGGCGCGATCGTCGGATCCGCGCTCGTGCGGAGGGTGGCCGATGCGATCGGCCAGCCGCGCGAGGCACTGCTCGACTCCGTCGGCCGGTTCGTCGGCGACCTGGCGGCAGCGACGCGCTGACCCGGTGGCCCGCGCGGCTCGCGGCAAAGATCGAGGGCGCATGTCTCGGACGTGACGCGCGAACCTACGCCGCCCCGGATTGGCATGGCCCGGCGGCCGGCCGCGCCGATAAAATTCCGAGCCGACCGGGAATCCGGACGGATCACAGACATGGTTTCGGCGGGCCTCCCGAGCGCCGGCCCGCACGGAGGTGCGTCCCATGTTTGCCGCCAGCGAGCCTGACGACATCGATCGCTTCTTCCGCGGTCTGACGGAGTATGCGTTCCACGCGCGGCTGGGGATCGTCGACCCGCCGCTCGTGGACTACGTGTCGCTGCTCCTCGTGCGGTTTCTCCGTGTCGACGCCGCGGACCTGGCGACGGTGTCGGCACCCGCGCCTGCCGACGTCGTCCAGCGCATGGTCGTCGCCCGGCAGCACGCAGCGGCGGAGGCGCGGGAGGAGTTCCGTCAGATCGGCGACACGACGCTGTTTTGGAGCGGCCTCTACCCCGAGGCGATCGCGCGACGGCCGTCCACCGGTGATGACACCCTCATCGGGTATCGCGAAGCCGGGCGGCGGGCGTACTGGCTCGCGGCCACGCTTGACGTCCGCGACGACGACACCTCCGGCTCCACGGAGCGCGTCCTGCTCGAGCGGCTGGCGAGGGAGTACGACGTCTGCGTCGAGGGGCTCTCAGAGGTCCGTCGGGCGTGGGGCGACGCGGCCTGAGTCGCGGTGACGCGGAGTCGCCGGTGGGTCCGGCCGACGCGGTCAGTCGCGGAGCAGCTGGGCCGGCCACGGCGGACGGAAGTCGGCCGACTCGACCGGGATGCCCGCCTCGACGAGCGCCGCGACGATCGCGGCGAACGGCCCGTCCGCCGGGTCGTGACGGCAGTCCACGACGTGCGCGTCCGCGGCGAGCACGACGCAGCCCGCGTCCTCGAGCACCCGCGCGGCCTCCCCTCCCCTGCCGGGACAGACGACCCGATGTATCCACGCGCGGCCGGTGGAGAAGGCCGCGCTGTCGAGCGGTCCCATCGCGACGATCCGTCCCTCGGCCATCCACGCCAGATGGGTGAAGCAGGTCGGCACGTCGGCGTCGATGATCGTGGCGAGCACCGTGCGGCCCACGAGATGCGTGTCCTCGACGAGCCGCTCGATGCCGTCGCGTTCGGTCGGATCGAGTCCGGCGAACGGGTCGTCGAGGAGGAGCACCTCCGGGTCGTGGAGCAAGGCCCGCGCGATGAGCAGCAGACGGCGGCGTCCCCGCGAGAGGGCGTCGAGCCGTTCCCTCCCCTGAGTCGACAGGCCCGCGCGCCGCAGCCCGCGCTCGACCGCCGCCACGAGCGCGGTGCCGCGCAGCCCCGCCGCCGCGGCGAAGACCTCGAGGAACTCACCGGCCCGCACGCCCGGCCATTCCGGTGCCTCGGCCGGCACGTAGCCGATGCGTCTGCGGACCTCTTCCGGCTTCCGGCGGATCGAGATGCCCGCCACCTCGATGTCGCCCGCATGCAACCGGACGGCCGTGGCCGCCGCCTCGAGCAGGTCGGTCGTGCCCGATCCGTCGCGGCCGATGAGCGCGAGCGCCTGCCCGGCCTCGACCTCCAGCGACACCCGTTCCACGACCACCTGTCCCGCCTGCTCGACCGTGGCGCGGGCGAAGCGGAGCATCGTGGTCACCGCCGTGCGACCGGCGGCGTGCCCGCCTCGGCGGCGAGCCTGGCCCGGGTCATCTCGAGGGCCACGAGCATGCCGCGGGCCTTGTTGACCGTCTCCTCGAATTCCTGGGTGGGAACGCTGTCGGCCACGACTCCCGCACCCGACTGCACGAACGCCCGTCCACCCGTCACGACCACGGTCCGGAGCGCGATGCAGGTGTCCATGGAGCCACCGAAGTCGATGTAGCCCACGGCGCCCGCGTACGGACCGCGGCGGACCGGCTCCAGCTCGTCGATGATCTCCATCGCGCGGATCTTCGGTGCGCCCGAGACCGTCCCCGCAGGCAGGCACGACCGCAGCGCGTCGAACGCGGTGAGCCCGGGGGCGAGCCGGCCGGTGACGTGGCTCGTGATGTGCATGACGTGGCTGTAGCGCTCGATCGACATCACGTCGGCGAGCGCGACCGACCCGATCGTGGAGACGCGGCCGACGTCGTTGCGCCCGAGGTCGATGAGCATCACGTGCTCGGCCCGCTCCTTCGGATCGGCCAGGAGCTCCTCGGCGAGCGCGCGATCCTCCTCCGGCGTGGCGCCGCGCCGCCGCGTGCCGGCGAGGGGCCGCACCGTCACCGTCCCGTCGACGACCCGCACCATGATCTCGGGAGAGCTGCCGACGAGCGTGCAGCCCGGCGTCCGCAGGTAGAACATGAAGGGGCTCGGGTTGACCACACGCAGCGTGCGGTAGAGCTCGAGCGGCGGCGCGTCGAACGGGCACTCCAGACGGCGGCTGAGCACCACCTGGAAGATGTCGCCCGCGCGGATGTACTCGATCGCCCGCTCCACGGCGGCCTCGAACGCGGCCCGGTCGAACCCGGATCGCACCGCACCGTCCCCCTCGAGCACGGCGGAATCGATCACCGGCCGCGGCCCGATGTCCGCCAGCGGAGGCCAGGAGGGCGTCGCACACCGTCGATCGGCCGCGCCGCCCGCACCGGCCAGGCGTTCGATCGTCTCGTCCACCCGGCGACACGCCATGTCGTAGGCCGCGTCCACCGCCGAGGCCGACTCCCCCTCGATCCGCGCGAGGACCACGACGTCCACGCCCTTGGTCACGTGATCGAAGACGACCATGCGGTCGTAGAACGCGAACGACAGGTCCGGCAGGCCGAGGTCGTCGGGGGGCGCGTGCGGCAGCCGTTCGACGTACCGCACCGCATCGTAGGCGACGCATCCGACGGCGCCGCTCGTGAAGGGGGGCAGCTCGGCCAGGCGGGCCGGGCGGTAGGCGGCCATCCGGCGCTCGAGCTCTGCCAGCGGGTCGTCGCACTCGAGCGTCTCGACGCCCGCCGGTCCGGTGATCCGCACCTCCCGCCCACGGGCCTCGAGCCGCAGGAAGGGGTCGGCGGCGAGAAAGCTGTGCCGGCCCACGTTCTCGCCGCCGACGACGCTCTCGAACAGACACCCGGCGGCACCGTCGTCGAGGCGGGCGTAGGCCGTCAGGGGCGTGAGGCTGTCGGCGAAGAGCCGCCGGTACACGGGCACGAGCCGGCTCGTCCGTGCCAGGTCGGCGAAGCGGGCCCTGTCCGGGAGGTGCGGCATGGACGCGGAGTGGGGGACGGGGAGCTGCCGATCTGCGGAGAGACTACCGCCGGCGTCCCCGAGCAACAACACGCCGACGCCCGCGGACGACCATCCCGCGTTCGACCGCTATGATTGCCCGAGGACGTCCCGTGGAGCGCTGGTCGAGATGAAGTGTCAGCAGTGCGACAAGCAGGCCGTGTTCCACATCACCGAACTCGAGACGGGCGAGGTCCGCGAGCTGCATCTCTGCGAGGACCATGCCCGGGCCTACCTGAACCAGTCGGAGGCGGGAGGCGGCGAGGAGCCCGAGACGGGTGGAGGGCTCACGGGACCGCTCGGCGTCGGACAGACCGCGGACGAGCTCGCCGTGCTCGATCAGAAGTCGTGCCCCATGTGCGGAATCTCCTTCTTCGAGTTTCGCAACCAGGGCCGGCTGGGCTGCCCGCACGACTACGTGCACTTCGAGAAGGAACTCGAGCCGCTGATCGCGAACATCCACGGAGCGGTGCGGCACACCGGCCGGCGACCGTCGCGCGAGGGGAGCCTCGCCGGTCTCCCTGAGGGCACCGAGGAGCTGACCTCGATCATCGGGCTGCGGCGGGCCATGAAGGAGGCGATCGCGTGCGAGGCGTACGAGACGGCGCGCGAGCACCGCGACGCCATCCGTGCACTCGAGCAGCGGTGGCTCGGTGCGGCAGGGACGTGATCGGTCGGAGGACGTGGACCGCGGCATGAAACTCGACAATCTCACCCAGTCCGTCGGCGAGTGGCTGCGCGGCACCGGCCCCGAGTCCGACATCGTGATGAGCAGCCGCGTCCGGCTCGCCCGCAACGTCGCCCAGTTCCCGTTCGTGAGCCGTGCGACGGAGCAGGATCGCGCGGAGATCGAGCGGTTCCTCCGCGACCGCATCACGTCGGCTCCCGTCGGCCACGGGCTCGAGTACATCGACGTCGGCGGCCTCGAGGAGGTCGATCGGCAGTTTCTCGTGGAGCGGCAGCTCATCAGCCGCGAACTGGCCGACGCCCAGGGCGCCCGCGGCGTCGGGATCGACGGCCGCGAACAGGTGAGCCTCATGATCAACGAGGAGGACCATCTCCGCATCCAGTGCGTGCACAGCGGGCTGGACCTCGCCGGGGTCTGGCAGCAGATCCGTGACGTGGACGACGGCATCGAGCGGGTGGTCCCCTACGCCTTCCATCCCCGCTGGGGCTACCTCACGGCCTGCCCGACCAACGTCGGCACGGGCATCCGCGTGAGCGTCATGCTGCACCTGCCCGCGCTCGTGATGACGCGGCAGATCGACAAGGTGTTCCGGAGCCTGCACAAGATTTCGCTGGCGGTGCGCGGCCTCTACGGCGAAGGCTCGCAGGCGATGGGCGACTTCTACCAGATCTCCAACCAGACGACGCTCGGGAAGACCGAGGAGGAGCTCGTCGAGCAGGTCGGTGACGTGGTGCCGGTGCTCATCGAGTACGAGCGCCGGGCCCGCGAGTTCCTCGTCCGCGAGACGCAGCAGAACGTCCACGACCAGGTCAGTCGTGCCTACGGCATCCTGCGCACGGCGCAGACGATCACCGCCGAAGAGACGATGCAGCTGCTCTCGCGGGTGCGCATGGGCGTGCTCCTCGGGCTCATCGGCGACGTCGACATCTCCGCCATCAACGTGCTGCTCGTGCGCACGCAGCCGGCGCACCTTCAGAAGATCCGTGGACTCGAGCTCGACACGAAGGATCGCAACATCGAGCGGGCCCGCTACCTGCGGCAGCATTTCGAGGGAGGCGGCGGGGGGTCGGCGGCAGGCAACAATTGACCGCGGCGGCGCCGGGGTGGCAGCCGTGCGAACTGCATGCCGCTCACGCGTGCGGCTTCACCTTCTCCCGCAGGGCGGCCACGACCGGCGGGGGGACGAAGCGCAGCAGCGCCGCGTCGTCCGCCAGCGGCGTGATCTGCTTGAGCAGCGACGACGAGATGTGCGAATAGGCCGCGTCGGCCATGAGGAAGACCGTTTCGACGTGCGGGTCGAGCTTGCGATTGGCGAGGGTCATCGTGAACTCCGCATCGATGTCGGTGAGGGACCGCACGCCGCGGAGCAGGACGTGCGCCCCCTGGTCGCGGACGAAGGCGACCGACAGCCCGTCGTAGGGCACGACGTGCACGTTGGGAAGCGCGGCCACGCTCGCCTGCACCAGCCGCGCCCGCTCATCGAGCGTGAAGAGCGGATGCTTGTCGGGGTTGACGCCCACCCCCACCACGAGCCTGTCGAAGATCCGGCTGGCCCGCTGGATGACGTCGAGATGGCCCAGCGTGATCGGGTCGAACGACCCGGTGTAGACGGCGACGCGGGCGGGCGTGGGGCGGTCGGACACGGTGGTTCCTGCGATGAGCGGGGCACCGGCATGGATCGCCGGGGGGCTGATATGGTAAGGAAACGGGCCGGAAAGCGGAATTCGATCGACTGGCGGAGGTGACGCACGCGTGTCCAAAGTCGTCGGACTGATCGGGATGATCATCGCGGGCCTCGTGGCCGTGCTCTTCGTGGCCGACCTCGCCGCGGGATTCCCGTTCGGACGCCTGAGCATCGCGATCGACATCGGCTTCATCGTCGCCAGCGTGATCCTCGCCTATCTCGGCTGGTCGATCACCAACCGGCCCGGCACCGCCGGCTGATCTGATCGCCGGCTGATCCGATTCGGTCCGGGGCTCCACGGCGGCGCCGGCCCGCAGGCCGGCACTCACGCGGCGCGCAGGATCGATCCGCTGCGGGCATCGGGATCGCACGAGACTCCACCCTGCTCGATGAGCGTGGGCAGGTCGTTCACCGACACGGTCGTGGCGCTGCCACGGGCGCGGGCTCTGGCCGCCCATGCCAGGCAGTCCTCGAGCCGATGGCCCCCGTCGTCCGCATGCGCGACCACGAGGCCGCCGGCTCGCGTGATCGGGAGGGTCGTGCCTCGCATGATCCTGCGCCAGCCCCGCACGACGGGTGCGGCCTGCACCTCCCAGAGGCCCCAGACCAGGCTGCGACACGGCCAGCCTCGGGGAGCGGGACGCCGCGTGCCTCGGGTCTCGCCGGACACTGCATCGACGATCGCAACCCGGATGCCCGCCTCCGCGAGGACGTCGCGCTGCCGCAGCGGTTCGCCGCGCACGCGCACCGCGCACAGCGACGGCCTCAGGCGCCGGGCCTCCCCGACGAGGTCGCGGATCGCCTGCCGTGAGCCGAGGGAGGAAGCCGGCAGTTCGAGCACGTCCACGGTGGTGATCGGTGCGACACCCGCCACGACCGGCGCGGAGATCCACGACACCGGAACGCCGCCGACGACGCCCGCATCATGGCCCCGCCCCGATGGACGGGACGCCACGATGACGACCGTCGTGGGGATCGTCGCCCTGCTCATCCACACGCCTCCGACGACCGTGGCCGACCATTCCGCCCCGCCATCCACTATCGACCCCGGGCTCCACGCCACTGGAGTCGATGGAGGCGGACGGCTCCGCGTCCGCCGCACGGTCAGCGTCCCGGCGAGTGCCGGGGGGGTGGGACCATGCGGGCTGGCGCGATCGTGCGGGATTCATGGGCCACGATCGCCTCCACCAGCGCGGCGGCGGTCGCCTCGGCGGCCTCGACCGTCGGCTCGATGCCGACATCCCGCAGGGCGGCCGTCGTCACCGGACTGAGGCTCGCGATCCTCCAGCCGGAAAGGCGGTCGCCGAAGACCTGACGGGCCGCCCGGGCGATCGACGGACTCGTGACGGTCACCCAGTCGACGCCCCGGTCGAGGTCGGCCCACGTCGCCGCATCCAGGCTGGTGACGGGGCGGCTGCGGTAGGCGACGACCTCGTCGACGTGGTGGCCACGATCCCGCAGGTCCCGCTGCAGGACACCCCGGCTCTGGTCGGCCCGCACGACGAGGAACCGGGTGCCGGGGGCCACGGCGGCGAACGCCTCCACCAGTCCCTCGGAGCGGAAGGCCGTCGGTGCGAGATCGACCACGAACCCCGCCGCCTCGAGCGCGAGCCGCGTCGTCGGGCCGATGGCCGCGATCCGTGCGGTGCCCAGCGCCCGGGCGTCGAGACGCCGGGACCGCAGCCGCTCGACGAAGGCCTGCACGCCATTGACGCTCGAGAACACGATCCAGTCGTACGTCGCGGCGTGTCGCATCCCCTCGTCGAGCGCGGCGCACGACTCCGGCGGCGCGATCTCGACGAGCGGCACCGCGATGCACCCGCCGCCCGCGGCGCGCACGCGGCTCGCGACATCCTCCCCCTGGCCCGCCGGGCGGGTCACGAGCACGCGCCGCCCCGCCAGCGGTCCACATGCAGCCTGCACGGTCCCGGCTTCGACGATGAGCACAGCGGGCGACTGCCAGCCGTTTCCGGCGATGTCGTCGGCGCAGCGGCCGAGCGTGGTGGATCCGATGCGCTGGTCGGGCCAGGAGGCGCGGCTCACCATGGTCACGGGCGTGTCACCGGCGAGGCCGGCCTCCATGAGCCGGCGTGACCACTCC
>CAIWZS010000149.1 GCA_903917235.1 uncultured Planctomycetaceae bacterium
CGCCGATCATCGGCAGGCCACGATGACCATCGTCGACGGCGTGAACCCGCGCGTCAGCGACCGGGCACGGTGATCGTAAACGTCTTCTCCCCCGGACCGTGACTGAAGAAGCCGTCCTGGTTCCAGGGAGCCTGTTCTTTTTCTGGCGGCGAGGAACGGTCGAAGGAGGCGGTCAACTCATAGGTCCGCTCGGCAGTCGCCCGATACGTGTAGGGAGCGCCGGTGACGGGATCGACGATGTTCGCTACGAACGTTGTCGGGTCGGACCGCAGGTCCTCCAGCGTTTCGGGGAGCGCGGTGTGCCGCCCGTGGTAGTTCTCGATGGCCCGCTGGATCGCCCGTAGGTCGTCCACGCGCTGCTCGTCGAGCCGAAGCCGTCGTGCTTCCAGGGGATTGCCCAGGAACACGAGGGCGGTGACGAGGCAGGCGAGCGACACCGCCGCACCACAGCGGGCGAGCGCGGCGCGCCAGGCTGGCGGCGGAGGAAGTGACCGTCCCACGGTCCCCGTCAGCGACTCCTCCCGCCCCAGATCGCTGGCATACCAGAGGTAGACACCGCCCGCGATGAGCAGCACCACCGCCGCCCGCAAGAGAAACCGCAGCGTTGCGTCACCCTGGAGGAACCAGATCACGACGCAGACCAGATCGCCTGCCATGACAAGCGCCGTGACGAGCAGCGTGAGGTATGCGAGGAATCGATAGACCGGGGTCAGCCTCGCGATCGGATTCCGGAGCACGTCGCGGGCGATCGTGCGGTGGACGACGAACAGGATCGGGAGCGACACGATGAGCGTGGCGACGGCCCACCGGAGCGTCGACTTCCCTGCGAACTCGCGGTCGAGCGGCAGCGGCAGCCAGCGGGCGATGAGCACGAACAGCACGGCGCCGACGGCGAACGCCGCGTTGTAGAGCGACACCATGGCGACGAGGTGCAGAAACGCGTCGCGCGGGGAACTCGAGACCCGTTTGCGGGGCACGGGCACAGCCAGTGGCGACTCGGCGAATGCGTCGAGCGCGAGCGACACCTCGCGGTCGGACCAGCCCGCCTGGACCAATTCACGGCTGATGTCGGGCCGGGGGATGCCGCGGGCCAGGCATGTGCGGACGAAGGTCACGAGATGGTCGGGCGCGGCGGCCATGAGCGTCCGTGTTCTGGCTCGGGGCAACGGATGATCAAGTCGGTCGGCGTGGATGTTTCATCGGCTGCAAGACATTGATCGGGGCACGTCCACGTGAGCGGATGGGCCAGCGAGTGACAGTTATACTTCGGGTATGAAAACCACGGTGTCCATTCCAGACGACGTGTTTCAGGATGCCGAGCGACTCGCATCGCGACTCCGTACTCCCCGCAGCCAACTCTACGCTCGGGCTCTCGCCGAGTTCGTCGCCCGACATGATGATGACCGAGTCACAGCGCTCATGGACCAGGCTGTTCGAGAGGCGGGCAGCGAAGCGGATGCCTTTGTCCACAAAGTGGCTCGGCAATCGCTCCAGCGGGGCGAATGGTGATAGGCCAGGGCAAAGTGTGGTGGGCCGACCTCGCCGAACCGATCGGTCCAGCGCCGGGTTATCGTCGGCCGGTGGTCGTGGTGCAGAGCGAGTCGGAAACATCCCAAACCGACAGATGGAAGCCATCTTTTCGGGTATCGACCTGGTGATGGGCCGTTAAGCGGTCCCGCGGCACCTCCTCGATGCCGCGGACTCGTGATCGAGTCGATCGGTATGGGTCGTCCCTTTGTCGCAAGCAAGTGACTTCGGCCGTGTGCCGTGGGGACGCTGCCGAGATTCGAGTTGCTGGCCGTCGCAGGGAGCCGTGAGCGAGCTCCTCAACCGCGACGGGGCGCCGGTGCCTGCGGTCGGGAATCCGAGAGACGGTCGAGCACGTTCCGCGTGATCTTCTCGACGAACCAGTTCCGCCGCTGGAGGCCCACCACCCAGTCGGTGGCTCCGGCGACAAACATCGTGCCATCGCCTGGCGCTACACCGCGGTCGTAGCTGGCGATCATGCCCGCTCCGTATTTCGGATGCCGCGCTCCCTCGTGCTCCTCCAAATGCGGCAGCCCCATCCCATCGCCCTTAATGGATGGGTTGGCGACAGAGTTCATCGTCGTGGCGGTGGTGCCGTTGAAGTGATCCTCTTCGTGCTGCACGGCGGGGGCCATGGCGATGATCGTGAGGTTTGCCGGGGCTCCGTCCTTACCCGTCGGATAGGGAAGGCCGTCCCGCATGGTGAAGTCGCAGCCGTCGATCTCGTACGCGGCGATGCAATCGGGCCGGCCGCCGATCAGGTCGCCGAAGTAGAGGTCGCTCCCCTCGAGGCTCCAGTGCCAGGGGCGGTAGATCGTGAATCCGCCGCTGGACCGGGGCGCGGCCCCGCCGTACATCGCGTGGATGACATTGGAGCCGGTGAGGCCGAAGGTGTGCGCAAGCGGCCAGCCGACGCAGGGGAGATCCCACGCGTTGCTCACGAAGCGTTCCTGGTCCGTGCCGAAGAGGGGGTCGGTGGTCTCGTCCTTATGGTTCACGAAGGTGGTGCCGCCGTCCTCGTACCGCACCTGCCAGATGTTGTTGCCCGCGAAGCGGGCATGATTGCCCCCTGCCGCGAGTTGGTGCTCGATCGCCTGCCGCATCGGCCAGCTCGAATACTCGTCGTGTCCGACCACGATCGAGAGCCGATAGGGCTCGAGCGCATGGGGATCGTCGTGGAGATCGTGCAGGGTGTAGTAGTCGAGCGTGTAGCC
>CAIWZS010000150.1 GCA_903917235.1 uncultured Planctomycetaceae bacterium
CACGACGAACTTCATGCGAAAGCACGCCAGGTAGCACACGATCGCCTCGAGGCAGTTCGGCAGCAGGAACGCCACACGATCCCCCTCCTCGAGCCCGGCCGCCGCCAGGCCCGACGCCAGCCGTGCCGCCAGTCGCTCGAGCTCCGCGGCCGTGGTCCACGATCCATCGCTCTCGACGATCGGCCTCGCCGGGTCGATCTCGAGCGCGTGTTTGAGCAGGTGATGCAGCATGGAAGGAAGGATGGACGGAAGGCCGGCAGAACCCCGGTGAGGCGGCCGGTCGCTTCGGTCGGCGAGCGGGCGTGACGCGGCCCCCTCGTTCGGATCACGGCGGTGCCGCACGTGTCGCGTGAGATATAGTTGCCGCCGCGACTTCGACGCAAGCAGCGACCGTGACAGAGCATCTCCATGGAAGGGGGAAACGGGACAGGGAAACGCAGACACGCAGATACCGGCGGCCAACGCAGCGAGCCGGACGAAGGGCAACACGCCCGGCAGCCAGAGCGGCAGGCGGGGGGGCAAGAGGGCACGCCGCGGGTGCGATCAGAGCCGGCAAGAAGTGGCGGGTAACAGCGAGGAGAACGATTCGTGCCGGCCTATGCGGCATCCTGAGATCGGGTGATCGGTACCGTGCCCGTCCTTCGCGACTGATCGAATCGCCGAGCCATGCGTCCGCAAATCTACGTCGATACGTCGGTGTTTGCCGGCGGCGAGGACGTCGAGTTCATCGGGCATTCGCGTCGTCTGGTCGCCCCCATGGTCGCAGGAGACTATTTCGATGGTGATCTCCGAGGTGACGCTGCTGGAACTAGAAAAAGGCCCCGGCAGCCGTTCGGGCGCATCTGGAGCGCGTCCCTGAGTCGCTCGTGGAAGTGCTTGCGCTGGATGCCGAGGCCGAGACACCGGCCGCCGAATACATTCACGATGGGGCCGTGGGGAAGAATGAGCGGGCCGACGCGCTTCACATCGCACTGGCAACGGCGGCCCGAGTCGATGTCCTCGTCAGTTGGAACTTCACACACATCGTGAACCTGCGTCGGATTCACGCCTTCAATGCGGTAAACTTGAAGCAGGGCGATCCGGTCCTTGAAATCCGGAACACTCGGGAGGTGGTCGGCGATGAGTGACAAGCACTCGCATCAGGAGACCGCGGTCGAGCAGATGCGCCGCGTTCGTGACCAACTCAACCGGGAGATCGAGGCGACGTCAGGGAAGGTGCTGCTCGACCAGATCTGCGGGCATCGGTACAGCAGTCCGTTTCTGCAACGTTTGGCGTCGAAGGCCGCGAGAAAAACCGAGAAGCCAGGCATGGCGTCAGGCAGTCGTTGATCGCGCATGGCTCAGGATTCACTCCGCCAGCCACCCCCGCTCCGCCCCCAACGCCTCTGACGCCATGGCCCCCACCCGCCGCCGCTTTTTCGGTCAGGCCGCCCTCGTCGCGGGAGGTGTCGCGGGCGCCACGGGCGTCGGTGGCCGCATCGCGGCGGCGCAGGGCGGAATAGACCCCGCTGCGCTCGACGCGCTTCGCGGCCGGCTGCAGGGGCGGCTGGTCGTGCCGGGAGATGAAACCTTCGACCGCGACCGGCGGGTCTTCTACACGAACCCGCGGACCGAGACGAAGCCGGCCGTGATCGTGCAGTGCGGCCACGCCGACGACGTGCCGCGGGCGGTGGAGTTCGCGCGGCGGCACGGCCTCGAGCTCGCGGTCCGGTCCGGCGGCCACAGCCATCTGGCCTGGGGCAGTTCCGGCGGCCTCGTCATCGACCTCGCGCCGCTGCGGCGGATCGCCGTCGATCCCGCGCGGCGGATCGTCACGGTCGACGGGGGCGTGCTCGGTGGCGACGTGGCGGTGGCCGCGGGGAAGCACGGCCTCGCGCCGGTGCTCGGGCAGTGCCCTGGCGTGGGCGCCGCCGGCGTGACGCTCGGCGGCGGGCTCGGTTGGCTGTCCGGCCTGTTTGGCGCATGCTGCGA
>CAIWZS010000151.1 GCA_903917235.1 uncultured Planctomycetaceae bacterium
GTCGCGCGTGGTGTCCGGTGACATCGACCTGAAGCGGGAGCAGGCGCTCATCGACGAGGCCAGGGGCTGGATCGAGGAACGGGCCGGGGAGTGCCCGGGGCTCGAGAAGTACCTCGCCGCATGGGGCGAGTGGCAGAACCCCTGGGCCTGACGGGGAAGCCCGACGGAAGGTGTGTCCGCCGTGCGGCGGGCATCCGGCGGGCCACGAGGTGACGTGCGTCCGCCTCGCCAGGCGTGCCTCAGGCGTCGTCGGCTGGCTTCGCTCCGTCCGCCGGAGCCGCGTCGGCCGCGGGAGCTGCTTCCTTCGGGTCGGGCGCATCGGCAGCGGGTGCATCGGCCGGCGCGGCATCCGACGGGATGGCCGCGGCCTCCGTTTTCGCGGCCGCGAGGTTGGCGGCCACCGCCCGGGCTGCGGCCTTCCCGGCGGCGTCGAGCTTTCCCTTGGGCGCCCGCGCCTCGACCGTGTACATCCGCCCGTCGATGACGAGGGCCACGCAGTCGCGTTCGATGGTCTGCTTCATCCCGTCGACCGTCGCCCGACCGGGAGCCATCCAGGCCACCGCGAGGTGCGGGCCCACCGTGACGGCCTTCGCCTTGCGGAGCAGCGTGCTCTTGCCCTTGTGGACGTACGTGCGCTCGAGTTCCTCAGCCACCGCCTCCACGAACGCCTCGTGGCCCTCCTCCGAGATGACGGACATGTCGCGCGGCGCGTCGGTGCCGATCACGCTGATGGTCGGATACCCGCCCTTCGAGCCGGGCATGTACCGCACGAGACAGTCGTTCGACCGCGGCGCCCGGCTCCAGCCCTCGGGTGACGAGACGCTGATGCGCCCGTCGTCCACCGTGATCGTCGTCAGCGGATCGATCGCCGGCAGGTCGAGCGATGCCTCCGCGTCGCCCGCGGCCCGCTTGCCGCGGGGAGCCTTCGTGCCGCCGCTGCACCCGGACAGCACGCCGCCGAGCAGGAGTGCGATCACCACCACGCCGATCGTTCGCATGGGAACCTCGCGCATGAACCTCTCGCTCGTTCCGCTTCCGCCAGGCACGTTGCCGGACGGACGGGCACCCTTCCGCGGCGATGGCGCCACCGGCCTCAGGCCTCGACGATCGCCTCCTTGACGAGCTGGACGAAGTGGTTGCCCCCCAGTTCCGCCGCCTTCTTCTGGGCAGCCCGCTTGTCGGCATACTCGAACATCGCGAGGCGCTTCATGGTCTGGTTGAACACGCCCCAGTAGGCCTTCATGCGGACGTCCTTCACCACCTTCTTGCGGCTCGGCTTCTTCGCGGCCGGCTTCGGAGCCTTCTCCGCCTTGGCCTTCTTCTCCTTCGCCGGCTTGTCCTTGGCGGGCTTTTCCTTCTTCGACTTCGCGGCCGCCTCGGCCGCGTCCGCCTGCGCCCGCAGTTCCTTGCGATTCACCACTTTTCGCGCCATGACCCGTTCGCCGTCCTTCCGATGGGAGTCCTGTCGAGCCGCGTCGGCCTCGTTTTGGGCGGTGCTCGCTGCCCCGCGCGTTCGGGCCGCGACCCGCGTGCCCGGCAGTATATCGCGGTGGGAGGGGTGCATCACGGCGGCACGACGGGCGTCGCACGGCCGTATACTTCCACGATCATGTCGACCGCCGTCGCCCAGCCGGACCGCGCCTCCCCGTTCCCCGCCTATCGAGGGCTCGACGACGCCCTGCTCGCGGAGCGGATCGACGCGGTGCGCCGGAGGATGGGGCCGAGGCTGGTCATCCTGGGGCACCACTACCAGCAGGACGGCGTGATCGCCCACGCCGATCTGCAGGGGGACAGCTACCAGCTGTCGAGGTCGGCGGCCGAGCGGTCCGACTGCGAGGCGATCGCCTTCTGCGGCGTGCACTTCATGGCGGAGACGGCCGACATCCTCGCCAACCGCCCGGAGAAGGTGGCCGCCCGTGACGGCCGTCGCGTCACCGTCGTGCTGCCCGACATGGCCGCCGGGTGCTCGATGGCCGACATGGCGGCGATCGACCAGGTCGAGGACGCGTGGGCCGACCTCGGCACGGTCATCGACACCGCCGACGTCACGCCCGTCACCTACATCAACTCGGCGGCGAGCCTGAAGGCGTTCTGCGGCCGTCACGGCGGGATCGTCTGCACGTCGAGCAACGCGCGGGCGGTGCTCGAATGGTCCTTCGCCCGCACGAAGCGGGTGCTCTTCTTTCCCGACCAGCACCTCGGCCGCAACACGGCCCGCGGCATGGGCATCCCGCTCGAGGCGATGTGCGTGTGGAATCCGCACGCCCTGTCCGGGGCGGGTCCGGCACTCGGCGGCAACACGCCCGAGCACCTCGCGGCGAGCCGCGTGATCCTGTGGCAGGGCCACTGCAGCGTCCACGCGATGTTCCGGCCGGAGCACGTCGATGCGATGCGGGCCAACCTCCCGGGCGTGAAGGTGCTCGTGCATCCCGAGTGTGCGATGGAGGTGGTCGACAAGGCCGACCTCGCCGGATCGACGAGCTTCATCATCCGGCAGGTGGAGGCGGCGCCGCCTGGCACGACGTGGGCGATCGGCACCGAGCTCCACCTGGTCAAGCGGCTCGAGCGCCATCATCCGGAGCAGACGATCCGCTTCCTCTCCCCCACGATCTGCATGTGCGCCACGATGTATCGCATCGACCTGGCGCACCTCTGCTGGAGCCTCGAGCACCTCGAGCGGGGCCGGCCGGTGAACGTGATCCGCGTGGACGACGAGACGGCGCGCTGGGCCGTGACGGCGCTCGAACGGATGCTCGCGGTGCGGTGACGTTCCGGGCCTCCGCGGCCACCGGTCGGGTGACGGCGGGCGGTCAGCGGCCCCACGCCGCCTCGGCGAAGGCCTCGAGCTGGCGGTAGTCGTCGCGCCAGGTGGTGTACATCACACCAACGACCGCGTGGTCGCGCGACGCCCGGAGCCACTCGCGGATCGCATCGACCGGCCCGTCGTAGAAGCCGGCCAGCACCTGCTCGTGGCCACGATCGGCGAAGAATCGCGTGCTCTCGACAGGCTTGCCCGAGTTCCAGTTGATGACGAGCAGGTCCGCCGGGAGCCCCTCCCACGATCCCGCGAGCGTGCCGTTGACGAGGTAGAAGGCGTCGCGGGCGTTGTGGTGGGGGTCGAACATGTCGCTCCAGACGCAGAGCCCGGCCTCCGGCTGCCGTGCCCGCACGATTCCCGCGCACCTCCCGACGTTGGCAGCGAGCACGTCGCCGGCGGTGCGGCCGGCCGCGATCTCCGGTGCGGACCAGTTGGCCACGCGGATCTCGTCGTGGCTCAGGAACCAGCGACGCGGCGCGAGGATGTGTGCCACGCCTTCGACCTGGTGCTCGAACCACGCGAAGACCTCCGGCTCGGAGAGCGAGGCGGCCACCTGTCCGCTGTAGATCGAGACGGCGTGATGAAAACTGGCCCGCACGATCGCCCCGTCGGGGAGTGCCGCAGCGGGCAGGAACTCGATCGGGGGCGGGTCGTGGTACACCTCGAAGTCGCCCCGGTGCGCCAGCTCGTGCATCCGCTCGTCGCGCACCGGACGAACGTGGACGCCCTCCTCGAGCTCGCGCCCGTCGTCGCACCGGACGACGAGCGGGCAGCCCGGCCGCCGGACGACGTTGACGAGCGGCGCCTCGTCGATCACGAGGTCGTCCATCCAGAGCCGGCCGCCTCCCGCGCCCCACACGCCGGCGTAGAGCATGATCTCCTCG
The DNA here is from genome assembly GCA_903917235.1 of uncultured Planctomycetaceae bacterium. Lineage (GTDB taxonomy): Bacteria > Planctomycetota > Planctomycetia > Pirellulales > UBA1268 > QWPN01. The sequence goes on from CAIWZS010000151.1 coordinate 3,703, forward strand.
GCGTCGAGGCTGTTGATGATGACGTGGTGCTGTGTCCAGTCCTGCGTCGCCTGGACGCCGAGATCCTGGTAATTGAGCGTGCGCCCGGGATCGCCGCCGATCGCGAACAGCCGCACGGTCTCGGGGGTCTCGAACGCGTCCGTCCTGATCCAGACCGAGGCGTGGTACTGGTGCCACGGATGCACGGCGAGCCGGGCCGCCACACGCCGATTGACGCCGCGGACACCGGGCCGGTTCTCGACGCGCAGGCTCGTGCGGCCGCCGTGGACGACGCTCGTGTCGGCGAACGTGCCGGCCCCGGGATCGTCCTGGAACCGCCAGCCCCGGAAGGTGTCGCCCGTATGGTCCTCGAAGTCGCCCGGGACCGCCGCGAGCCGCTCATCCCGCACCGGGACGCCGCGACCGCCCCGCACCTCGAAACGCACGTCGCGCGCTGGCACACCCTCGGCGAGGTCGGCATCGTGCATGAGGATCGCCGAACTGTAGCCGAACGGGGCCACCGCGGGGATGAGCTCGAGGTCGAGCGCATCGGCGAGCGCCCGCAGCCGCGCGAGGTTGCGGAAGTAGCGGTCGATCACACGGTCGAGCACGCCGAGCTTGAAGTCGGCGAGCACGACCGCCGTGTATCCGGCGGCCCGGGCCCGGCGCAGGATCGCCTCCGCTTCGGCCAGCTGCGCATCCACCTGCAGGTTCTTGCGGAGGTAGACCCAGCGGTGGGCGAGCGGTTCGGCCGCCGATGCCGAGGAGGCGACGAGGCAGCTGACGAGCAGGATCGACCGCATCATGGTTTTGTGACGGTGTCGGCGAGGCGTGCCTGGAGCGCGACGAGCCGGCGGTGCCGGTCGTAGAGTCGGTCGAGCGTCGCGGCCGCCGCCGGCCGCGGCGTGAAGCGCAGCGGCGTGCCGGTGGCGTGCCGGGCGAGGAAGGCGGGCCAGTCGCCGGCCGCGCCGGCCACCGTGCGATCGCGGTAGGCGGCCAGGAGCGCCGCGCCGAACGCCGTGCCCTCGGCGGCACCGTCCGGGATCACGACCGGGGCGCGGAACACGTCGGCGATGCACTGGCCGAGCGCCGGCGTCTTCACGAGTCCACCGGAGAGGACGATCTCCGTGCGCGGGAACCCCTGCGCGTCGAGCGGCTCGCTGCCGAGCCGCAGGTTGAAGATCGTCGCCAGCAGCATCGCCTTCGCCGCGTTGCCGGGGTTGGCGTTCGTGGCATCGAGGCCGACGAGGCAGGCGGACCCTCCCCGGGACACGCCGAGGCCGGGCTCGTCGTCCATGAACGGCAGCGCCGCGAGCCCGCCGCAGTCGTCGGCTGCCGCGAGCACGAGCGGCATCACGGTGGCGAAGGCGTCGCTCCCGGCCGGCATCGCGCCGGCAAACATGCCGACGATCGCATTGAGCGCGGTCGTGCCGTTGCGAAGCCAGACCATGTTGATGGGCCGGCCATCCGGGGCGCAGAAGTGGTCGATCGAACGGCTGACGCCGTCGAAGGGACGGTCGCCGATCGCATTCGCGCAGACGCTCGTGCCGAAGCTCATGCCGACCATCCCAGGCTTCGCGATCAGCGAGCCGGTGAGCGCCGCCGGCTGGTCGCCCTCGGCCGGGGCCACGGGCACGCCCTGGGGCAGGCCGAGGAGCGCCGCACCGTGGGCGTCGAGCACGCCGCCATCCTCACCGGCCCGGCGCACGTCGGGCAGCAGGTCGGCGAGGGGACGTGCGACGCGACCCCGATCCGACGCGGCGAGCGCGGCGAAGTCGGCCAGCCGCCGCGTGTCGTAGCGCAGCGTCGCCTGGTCGATCGGGAACATTCCGGCCGCGTCGCCGATGCCGAGCGTCCAGCCGCCGGTGAGCCGACGTGCGATCCAGCCCGCGGGCGTGGTGAGGTGCACGGCGCGGGACGCCAGGTCGGGGCGCTGTCGCAGCGTCCACAGCCAGCGCGCCGCCGTGAGCCGCTTCGGGCACTTCACGCCGAGCCGCTCGGTGAGCTCGTGCCCCTCCGCCTCGTTGCGGCCGTCGCACCAGAGGCGGGCCGGGGCGAGGGGTGTGCCGTCGGCGTCGGTCAGCACCTCGCCGTGCATCTGCCCCGAGATGCCGATGGCCCGCACCTCCGGCTCCATGCCGCCGACGGCGAGCGTGCGTCGCACGGCCGCCACGGCCGTCGCGAGCGCCCGCTCCCAGTCCTCCGGCCGCTGCTCGAAGCACTCGGCCCCGGGCTGCTCCACCATCGCATAGCCGCCCTCACCATGCGCGAGGATGCGCAGGTCACGGTCGACGAAGATGGCCGAGAGCCCCTGCGTGCCGACATCGATGCCGAGATAACCCTCGAGCTTCATCATCCCTCCTCCGCCCGCGTGCGTCGCCCGACGGCCGCATTCCGGTGGGGCCGCGTCGATGCGACTGCCGCGTCCGATCTCCGCGGATGCCTGATCCTACCCTCCGCCACGGCGGGCACGCCGACGCGATCCTCGTCCCGGCGCCCGTGGCGATCTATCTTCGAGGCATGCTCGACGCGTTCGTCCCCGTGCTCACCATGCCGCGTCGCTACCCCCGCGGATGGCTCTGGTCCGACCTCTCGGCCGGCGTCGTCCTCGCCGCGTTCCTCGTGCCGACGGGCATGGGCTATGCGGCCGCCTCCGGCCTGCCGGTGGAGTACGGCCTCTATGCGAGTGTCGCCGCGCTCACCGCCTACTTCCTCGTCGGGCCGAGCGAGCTGCTCGTCGTGGCGCCCGACTCGGCACTCGCGCCGCTCGTGGCGGCCGCGCTCGCCGCGGCTCCCGCCGCCGCGGCGCCCGGGCGAGCCGCGGTGCTCGCCCTGCTCGCGGGAGCGATGTGCATCCTCGCGGCCGTCCTCCGGCTCGGCGTGCTCACCGATCTCATCTCGAAGCCCGTGCGGATCGGCTCCCTCAACGGCATCGCGCTGGCCGTCCTCGTGGGCCAGGTGCCCGACATCACCGGCATGGCCGAACAGGTCGCGCCGACGGCCGGCGATTCCGTGGCCGCCGATCTGGCATTCATCGGCGATCGACTCGGGGCGGGGGACGTGTCGCGTTCAGCCCTCGCGATCGGCGTCGGTTGTGTGGCCGTGATTCTCGGACTGCGACGGATGAGTCCCAGGGCGCCCGGCGTGCTGGTGGCCGTCGTCGGGGCCGGGATGGTAGTGGCCTGGATGCGCGCGCGCGGGATCGACCCACCCGCGCTCGTGCCCGCCGTACCCGCCGGGCTCCCCCGACTCGTGGTGCCGCTCGTCGACTGGCGCGGCATCGTGGACCTCCTCCCCGCGGCCGGGGCGATCGCGCTGGTGGCCGCGGCCGACACGAGTGTCCTGTCACGGACGTTTCCCGGGCCCCGCGGCGTGGCATCGCCGCCCAATCGCGAGCTGGCCGCGCTGGGGATCGTCAACGTCGCGGCGGGACTCCTGCAGGGGTTTCCGGTGAGCTCGAGCTCGACGCGCACGCCCGTGCTGGCGGCCGCCGGGGCGAAGTCGCGCCTGGCGGGCCTCATCGCGGCCGCCTGCGTCGCGGTCATGGTCGCGTTCGCTCCCGGCCTGACGGGCTCGATCCCCAGGGCGGCGCTCGCGGCGGTCGTGATCGCGGCCTGCGCGTCGTTGCTCGACGTCGCGGGCCTCGTCCGCCTCGCGCGCGTCCGTCCCGACGAGTGCGTCGTCGCGACGATCTGCCTGCTCGGCGTCGTGGTGCTCGGCGTGCTGCCCGGCATCCTGCTGGCGGTCGCGGTGTCGCTCGCGCAGTTCGTCTGGCGCAACTGGCAGCCGTA
>CAIWZS010000152.1 GCA_903917235.1 uncultured Planctomycetaceae bacterium
GCCAGCGCGTGCCCGTGCCGACCGCACGCGGCGGCGCGGGCCGGGTCCGACAGCAGGGCGTGCAGCACGCGGGCCATGTCGGCCGGATCACCCGGGACGTGCAGGCTTCCGGCCCGCTCCCGGTCGAGCAGTTCGGGAAAGGAGCCGTGGGCGGAGGCGACGACGGGCAGGCCCGCGGCCATGGCCTCGATCACGGGCAGGCCCTTCGCCTCCGCGTGCGTCGTGGGCATCGCGAACACGTCGACCGAGCCGAGCAGGTCGAGCTTGCCCGCCAGATCCACCTGGCCGAGCCAGCGGAAGCGGTCGGCCACACCGAGCGCCATGGCCCGCGCGAGGCAGCGCGCGATGTAGTCCCGCTCCGCATCGACCGTCGCACCGGCAGCGACCACCTCGACGTCGTGCCGCGCGGCGACCAGCGGGAGGGCCTCGACGAGCCGATCGAGCCCCTTCTCCGGGCACGCCCGCGCCAGATATCCCACGCGATGTCCCCCTCCCCTGCCCTGCCGCCGCAGCGTGAGGTCGGGCGGCGCGGCCGGGTACAGCTCGAGATCGACGCCGTGCGGGATCACCACGATCCGCTCCCGTGGCACGTCGAGATAGTCCGCCATGAAGCCGGCATAGAACGCGTCGAGGGCGACGAAGCGATCGACATCGGCGGCCCGCTCGCGGAGCAATGCGCGGATGCGGGCGTAGTGCGGCGGCGGAATCTTCTCGATGAAGATGTCCTCGCCCGACAGCGTGCACACGGTCGGCGCCCGTACCGTCGACTTCACCGTGCGTGCCAGACCCATGAGCAGAGCGTTCGAAAGGTGCACGACGTCAGGCCGTGCCTCCGACGCGAGCCAGTGGGCGAGCTTTGCGACCTCCTTCCGCTGGTGTCCCCGTTCCCCCTCGAGCGTCGACACGGTGAGCGCCCCGAGGTCCGCCGGACGCGTGCCGCCGGTGCGCCCCGACAGCCAGCGCAGCAGCGCCGGCGCGTCGAGCCATCGGTCGAAGAGTGCCGGCGTGTGGCGGAAGAGCGGGACATGCTCCTGGAGCCATACGTTCACGCCCCCCATCACCACCCGCGACTCGGCGACGTTTTCCTCGTCGGTCGTCGTGGGCACGTAGGCGGGCACGAGCAGCGCGTCACGGCCGCGCCGCCGCAGGGCCCGCACGAGCGCGTTGTCGTGCAGGCACGACCCGCAGATGCGGCCACCGGCGCCGGCGGTGATGTGGATGATCCTCATCAGGCGCCACGGCCTTCGAGATGCACGAGCACGAGCGCGAGATCGGCCGGCGTGACGCCGCGTACCCGGCCGGCCTGGCCGAGCGTGCGCGGGCGGATGCGATCGAGCTGCTCGCGCGCCTCCGCGCGGAGGTGCCGCACGCCGGCGTAGTCGAAGCCCTCGGGGATCGGCCGCTCGGCGTGCCGCCGCTGTCGCTCGATCCGCTCGCGGTCGAGCGCGACATACCCGGCGTACCGCACATCGTGCATGATCTGCGACGCGACGTCGGCCGGCACGCCACGCAGTTCCGGGGCCGCCGCCACGCAGTCGGCCCAGGTCCACGCGGGCCGCTTGAGCAGGTCGGCGAGCGGTGTACCGTCCACGCGGCGCGCGGTGAGCGTCGCATGTGCGGCCTCGATCGCGGCGGTCTTCATGGCCACACGGGCGGCCCGCTGCGGCTCGGCGAGTCCGAGGACGGCGGCCCGCGGCGTCAGCCGGCGGTCGGCGTTGTCGTGCCGCAGGGCGAGCCGGTGCTCGGCGCGGCTCGTGAACATGCGGTACGGCTCGTCCACGCCACGGGTGACGAGGTCGTCGACGAGGACGCCGACGTAGGCCTCGTGGCGGTCGAGCACGAGCGGGTCGCGGCCGGCGACCGCGAGCGCCGCGTTGGCTCCGGCGACGAGCCCCTGCGCCGCCGCCTCCTCGTACCCGGTCGTGCCGTTGATCTGGCCGGCGAGAAACAGCCCCATCACGCGCTTGCAGGCGAGGCTCGCGGCGAGCTGGTCCGGCGGACAGTAGTCGTACTCGACGGCGTAGCCGTAGCGCATGATCACCGCCCGCTCGAGGCCGGGCACGAGACGGATCATCGCATCCTGCACGTCGCGCGGCAGGCTCGTGGAGATGCCGTTGACGTAGATCTCCCGCGTGTGCCTTCCCTCGGGCTCGAGGAAGAGCTGGTGGCTCTCGCGGTCCGCGAAGCGGACGACCTTGTCCTCGATGCTCGGGCAGTAGCGCGGCCCGCGGGAATCGATCTGTCCGGAGAACATCGGCGCGCGATGGAGGTTGGCCCGGATGAGGTCGTGGATCTCGGGGGTGGTCCGCGTGATCCAGCAGACGAGCTGCTCCTGCTCGATCGTGTCGGTGAGGAACGAGAACGGCTGCGGGACGTCGTCGCCGGGCTGCACCTCGAGCCGGGAGAAGTCGATCGACGCGGCGGCCAGGCGGCAGGGCGTGCCCGTCTTGAAGCGATCGATCCGGAGGCCGAGTTCGGCGAGCGACCGGCTCAGGCCCGCGGTCGTGCCCTCGCCGGCGCGGCCGCCCGCCGTGGTCGACTCCCCGACGTGCATGATCGCCTGCAGAAACGTGCCGGTGGTGAGCACGACTGCCGCGGCCCGATACTCGGCGTCGCCGCGCACCCGCAGCCCGACCACACGCCAGGGCGGATCCCCCGGCGCGACGGTCGGTTGCCGCTCGACGACGAGTCCCTCGACCGTCTCCTGCCGCAGGTGGAGGTTCACCGTCTCCTCGACGATCCGCTTCACCTCCATCTGGTAGAGCCTTTTGTCGGCCTGCGCCCGGGGTCCATGCATGGCCGGCCCCTTCGAGCGGTTGAGCACGCGAAACTGGATGCCTGTCGCGTCGATCGCGCGGGCCATCACGCCGCCGAGTGCATCGACCTCACGCACGAGCTGGGCCTTGCCGACGCCGCCGATCGCCGGGTTGCAGCTCATCTGCCCGACCGTGTCGCAGTTGGCCGTGAGGAGGGCCGTTCTCGCGCCAAGCCTCGCCGCGGCGCACGCCGCCTCGACGCCGGCGTGGCCGGCCCCGACGACGAGGACGTCGTAGTCGTAGACGCTGGGCATGAGGGGTCGTCTCGAGGCGCCGGGATGCCGCGCGCTCCGAGGAGGGCGCACGGCACCAGAAGCCGGTGGTCGGGCGGACTGGGCAGGCGGGGCCGGCCCGGTGGGCGTCGGGGCACGTACCGCACGGTCCACGTGATTGAATCATCCTGCGCCGCCGGGGCAAAGCGAACGTGGCGGGCCCGCCCTCACGAAGCGGACGGCGGACGCCGAACACTCCTTCAGCATACCCCCTTAGATGGGGGTCATCCGTTCCGGCAAGGGGGTGCCGTCATCGACGGCGGCCGGGCTGCGGATGCGGCAACGAATCAGAGATACCCGGGGGACGCTGTTTCATGAAGACGACACGAGGCTGGAGAGGACGCACAGGCCGGATGGTGCTCGTGCTGGCGGGCGCGGCGATGCTGACGGGACGGGGAGTCGTGGCGGAGACGGTGCTGCCGAGCCCGCCGCTTTTCGAACCCCTGAAGATCACCGAGGTGGCCGCGGGGAACGTGCCCACGTTTCCGGCTCCGATGTGGACCGCGTACGGATTGACGGATGCCCTCTTCTGGGGCCGCGACAATCAGGCGTCGGGCCGACCGCTCATCACGAGCGTCGGTGACGGTGCACCCCTGCTGACGGCCCGCGACGCGCAGTTTCCCTTCAGCGAAGGCGTGCGTGCCTTCTACGGCCAACGACAGCCCGGCGAGCACGGCTGGGAGCTCGGCTACTTCGGCGTCTACGGGCAGGCCGCCACCGCGACGGTCGGCTCGCTCGGGTCGCAGCAGTTCCTGCAAATGCCACAGCCCATCGGTGGCGTCCTCACGTCGGACGGCGAAGTCGCCTCGTTCAGGTACACCTCCGTGATCAACAGCGCCGAGGCCAACGTCTTCCGCACGTGGACGGAGTGGCGCACGCCGACCGGCGCCTGGCGCACCGTGGACTGGCTGATGGGCTTTCGATACGTCGGCGTCGAGGAGTCGGCTGCTCTCGACGTGCTCTGCTGCCTCGAGGAGTCGGGCGCGTACCGGAGCGTTCCCTACGGGGTGCAGACCCGCAACAACATGTTCGGGGCCCAGGTCGGCAATCGCACGCGCTGGACCTGGGAGCGCTGGGCGTTCGAGGGCTGGGCGAAGGCCGGCATCCTCGGCAACGCGCAGGAGCAGATCCAGCTTCAGCTCGTCGACTACACCGGGTTCGTGCAGCGGCCCGCCCTCTCGAGCACCGGCGGCACCGTCGGCTTCATCGGCGACATCAACCTCTCGGCCATCTACCGGCTGACCGACATCTGGGGCATTCGCGCCGGCTACAACCTGATCTGGATCGACGGGCTGGCACTGGCTCCGAACCAGTTCGATTTCGCCAACGTCGCGGGAGCCGGCACGGGCCTCTCCTCCGGCGGTGGCATCTTCATGCATGGTGCGAACCTCGGCCTCGAGGCGAGGTGGTGACAGGCGGTCACGGATGACCGCAGACAGAGGCCGGCACCGGCGACACGGCAGATGTCGCCGGTGCCGAGTCGCTCGACGGGCGACCCGGGCATTCGTCGTTCCGCTCACGTCAGCACGCGCAGCACGATCGGTGCGATGCGCATTGGCGGCACGAGGACGGCCGCGTCGGTCAGCGTCGAGGTGACGCTCGTCGCACGATTGAACTGCTTCACGCCCCGCGTGCCACCGCCACCCGCCCTACCCTGCACGCCGTACACGTCATTCACGACGCCATCCCCGTCGAGGTCGAGCGCCGCGGCGAAGACGGCGGCGTTCGGCTTGGCGAACGACGCGAATGCCTGGAGCCTCGCGACCTGGCCGCCCGTCTGCCCGTCGTACACCTCGATGACGGAGTTCCCGCCGCGTCCGGCGCCGACGAGAATGCTCGACACCGTGGCCGACTCGTACAGCGCGGTGGACAGCGTCACGCCACCGCTGAAGCCGCCGCCGAAGGGGCGGATCGTCTGCACGACGCGCGGGCTGCCGGCGACGTCGAATACCCGCACGAGCGCCGCCCGTCCGGCATTGAGGCCCACGATGATCTCGGCTCGCCCGTCGGCCGCCGCGGACTGCAGCGTGCCACTGGCAAAACTGCCCACGTCCCCCGCCGCGATCATCACGCCACCGCGGTAGGAGCCCGGTGCGCCGCGGAACGAACGAAAGGGCGAGTCGGCCACCGGGTCGGAGGCGTCTGGATTCACGAGGAACGCGCTGACCCGACCGATCCCGCTCGACATGCCGGCCACGATGTCGCCGATGCCGTCGCCATTCACATCGCCCACCGCCACGTCGACGCCGCCGCGATAGCGGGAGCCGAACGGCAGCGTGCGGAAGGCGGGCAATTCGACCCCCTGCGGCGTGAACACCCGAATCTCGCCGACACGGTTGCGGCCGGGACCCACGATGATCTCGGCGATGCCGTCGCCCGTGACGTCGCCCGTCGCCACCCGCACGCTGCCGCGGAACGAGGCCTCGTAGGCGAGGAACGCACCGGTGATGTCGCCCGTCTCCGGATCGACGAGCCGCACGAACGGCTCCCCGTTGCACCCGTCGTCACTGCCCAGCACGAGCCCCGGCAGGTCGGCCTGCGGATTGATCGGCCCGTCGTACGCGCTCGTCCAGGTCGAAGACACGGTCGTGCCGCCGATCGACGCCTGTGCGGTGTTGGAGATGTCGCTCGTGAATCCGGTCTGGGTCAGGGCGAGAATCGTGAACGTCGCGGTGCCGTTCACCGCCAGGTTCATCAGCTTGTCGATCCCGGCCGCACTAGCCGTCACGGAGTCCGGGCTGCCGTCGGTGGTTTGCGACCCGACGCCGACATACGTCACCTGCCAGCTCCAGTTCACGACGCCCGACGGCAGCGCATCGACGACGCGGACACC
>CAIWZS010000153.1 GCA_903917235.1 uncultured Planctomycetaceae bacterium
CTTGGCCGACCTCCGTCGGCTGGTGGCGACCCGGCCCTCCGGGCCTGACGGTTCCAGGCGCAATGCATGCCGCTGATGTGCCGTTCTCCGGCTTCACGGTGAGGCTCGGCATCCTGCCGACCTCGCCTTGGCCGACCTCCGTCGGCTGGTGGCGACCCGGCCCTCCGAGCGTGGCGGGGATCGGGTGTGATCCGACGATGTCGTCGAGCACCGGGGCCGCCCGCGTCGCCTCGCCCGGACGTTCGCTCCGGCCCTCCAGGCCTCCGCTCTCTCCGTGTCGGCTGCACTTCGCCATCCATGGCTTCGCTTGCCGCCAAGGCCGGCTCGACGACACGGCCAGCCCCGCGTGGGTTTGCTCCCGGCCCTTCCCTCCGGGCCTGGCGGTTCCCGGCGGGGTCCGCGCTGCCGCCGAGCCGCCCTCCGTCTCCTTCTCCAGGAGCAGCCGGCTCTTGAGGAGAAAGGCTCCACGGGAAACGACCTCGTCGCCCTCGTCGAGGCCGCCGGTCACCTCGATGAGCGCGTCGGTCTCGATCCCCGTCTGCACGTCGCGCCGGCGGAAGCGGCCGCCCCCTTCGGGCACGAACACGAACGTCCTGCCGTCATGCCGCATCACGGCCTCGGCGGGCACGGCGATCGCATCGCGGAGCGCACCCTGTGGCAGGTCCACCCACACGAACATGCCCGGCTTGTAATGGGCGTCATCGTTGTCGAGTTCCGCCACGAGCGGCACGCTGCGGCTCTCCGCCTCCACGGTCGCGCCCACGTGGTTGATCGTGGCCGTCGCGTCGTGGACGAGCGCCCCGGGCACGGTCACGCTCACGGTCTGCCCGTCGGCCACGTCCACCGCCGTCCATTGCCGCTCGTGCACCATCGCGCGCACCCAGAGCGTCGAGGTGTCGGCTACGACGAACATCCGCTTGCCCGGAGCCACGCGCTCGCCCCGGGCCACGAAGATGTCCTCGACGAGCCCGTCGATCGGCGACCGCAGCACGAGGGTGCTCAGCGAATCGTCGTCGGGCTGGTCCCCCGTCGCGTCGTCGACAGCGGAGTTGCCGACGAGCGCCCGGAGGTGCTCCCGGGAGATTTCGAGCACCCGTTCGGCCTGCTCGCGCTCGGCGACCGACTTGTCGCGATCCTGCCGCGTCAGGAACCGCGCCTCCTCGCACTGCGCGTGGAAATTCTCCCGGGCGACCTCGAGGTTGCTCTGCCGTTCCTCGACGATGCGGCCAGACAGCACGCCGCCACCCTCGAGCGACGTCGTGCTGGCCCGCACCTTCTCCGCCTGCACGAATTTCGAGTAGCTGCCGAGGATGAGCTGGCGGTAATTCCCGAGCACCTCCTTCCCAAAGCGTCGGTCGATGTCGTCGAGGGGTGGATGGGGCTCCAGCGCGACGAGCATGGCCTCGACGTTCCTGTGGATCGTCGCGGCCCAGTCGGCGGCCTTCGCCGCGATCTCGAGATCGGCCATGCACTTGCGCACGTCGTTGCGGGCCATGCCGACGTCGCGGCTGGAGAGTTCGGCGAGCGGATCACCCGCCTTCACGCGCTGCCGCACCCGCACGTTCACCTGGGAGACGATCCCGTCCACCGGCGCCCCGTAGTCGACCTGACGACGGGCGTCGTAGTCCACCCGCCCCGGCACGGTGACGTGGTCGCGCAGCGGCACGCGTCGCACCCGGACGACGTCCACATCGGCCGAGACGGTCTCCGGCGGCAGCGAGACGACGCCGTCCGGCGCGACTGCCGCCGCCGGTTGGTCCGCCGCATGCCCCGAGTCGCCTCCCGCGCCGCCAAAGTGGTGGGTGGCGAGCCACCACCACGCGAGGCCACCGGCCGCGAGAAACGCCGCACCGACCAGGCCGCGTCGCAGGCGGGCCGCGACCGGCGGGGCCATCGATGCATGGGCGGGGGCAGTGACGGACATGGCCGCGGATTCCGAAAGGTGAGGAGGCTTCGAGGATATTGTCGCCACGAACTCGCACGTGCGGTAGTGTTCGGGGAAAGACGTGCAGGGGACCGGCCCTGTGCCGTGCCGTGCAAGGCGCTCCCCTCCTGTGTCGGACCGCCGCGTTCACGCCACTGGCAGACCACGCGACATGCCCCCTGAGCGAACGGCAAGCCCGAGGATGAGGGGATGACCTCCGCCCGCGCCCCACGATGGCCTGGCATCGCCATCACCCGTGACGAACTGATCGCCATCGCCGCCGTCGGGGCGCTGGCCACATGGGGCATCATCGTCCTCGCGGGGTACGGCGGTCGCCCCGCCATGATCGGCTGGATCGATCCGGGACGGTGGCTCGGCACGCGGCCCGCCACCTGGGCCGACATGCCGCTCGTCGTGATGCTCGTGCTCGGCGGCGTGCCGCTCGTGCTCGGCCTCCTCCGCAATCTCGTCGCGGGTCGGTTCGGATCGGACCTGCTGGCGGGCCTCTCGATCGTCACGAGTCTGCTGCTCGGGGAGTACCTCGCGGGCGTGCTCGTCGTGCTCATGCTCTCCGGCGGCGAGGCGCTCGAGGCCCGGGCGGTCGCGCGGGCGGGCGACGTGCTGCACGCCCTCGCCCGGCGCATGCCGAGCGTCGCCCATCGTCGCGAGGCCGCCACCCTCGTCGATCTGCCGCTGGCCGACGTGGCCGTCGGGGACGTGCTCGTCGTCCTGCCGCACGAGATCTGCCCCGTCGACGGCACGGTCGTCGCCGGCCGCGGATCGATGGACGAGAGCTACCTCACGGGCGAGCCCTACCGCATGGCGAAGGCGCCCGGCTCGGCGGTGCTCTCCGGGGCGATCAACGGGGCCTCGGCGCTCGACGTGCGCACCGACCGGGTCGGCCGTGACAGCCGCTACGCGAAGATCATGGAGGTGCTCGCGACGAGCCAGCAGCGTCGGCCGCACCTGCGCCGGCTCGCCGACACGCTCGGCGCGCTCTACACGCCGCTGGCCCTCGCCGTCGCGCTCGTAGCCTGGCTCGCCAGCGGCAGCGCGACCCGCTTTCTCGCCGTGCTGGTCGTCGCCACGCCCTGTCCTCTCCTCATCGCGATCCCCGTCGCCATCATCGGCGCCGTCTCGCTCGCGGCGAAGCGCGGCATCGTGATCCGCGATCCGGCGATCCTCGAACGACTCGACACCTGCCGGACGGCCATCTTCGACAAGACGGGCACGCTCACCTACGGTGCGCCGAGTGTCACGGACGTGCTGCCGCTCGGGCATTCCTCCGTGGACGAGGTGCTCGCCCTCGCCGCGAGCCTCGAGACCTACTCGAAGCATCCGCTCGCGTCCGCCGTCGTGCAGGCTGCCGACGCACGTGGACTCGATCGTCAGGAGGTCGAGGCGGTCGCCGAGAAACCCGGCCAGGGGCTGACGGGGAGGGTGCGGCGGTCCGCGGGGTCGGGAACCACGGACGTGGCGATCACGAGCCGCCAGAAGCTCGCCGCCGTCGATCCGGTGGCGGCCGCCGACCTGCCGCCGTCCGCCGGCGGACTCGAGTGCGTGGTGCTCGTGGACGGTGCGCGGGCGGGGGTGATCCGGTTCCGCGACGCCCCGCGTCCCGACGGCAGGCCGTTCATCGAGCACCTCGCCCCGGGCCACGGGCTGGATCGTGTCATGCTCGTCTCGGGAGATCGTGAGAGCGAGGTGCGCTGGCTCGCCGAGCTCGTGGGCATCGAGGAGGTGCACGCGGGGATCCAGCCGGAGGGCAAGCTCGCGCTGGTGCAGGCCGCCGTCGCGCGAGCCCCGACGCTGTTCGTCGGTGACGGGATCAACGACGCGCCGGCCCTCGCGGCCGCCACCGTCGGCATCGCGATGGGGGCCGGCAGCGACGTGACGAGCGAGGCATCCGGTGCCGTCGTGATGGACTCGGCGCTCGAACGGGTCGATGAACTGCTGCACATCGCCCGTCGCTTCCGCGCGATCGCCCTGCAGAGCGCCGTGGGCGGCATGGCTGCGAGCGTCATCGGCATGGGCTTCGCGGCTGCCGGCCTGCTGCCGCCGACCGCCGGCGCCCTGCTCCAGGAGGCGATCGACCTCGTCGCCGTCGCCAACGCCCTGCGGATGGCGTGGCCGCCGCGATCCCTCACCGACTACGCGGCGTGACTACGCGACGAGTCGGATCGTCGCGCGGCTCTCGGCGGCGCGGACGAGCACGGCGTACATGTTGTCGCTGACCGGCAGGCGGTCGAGCGGCCCCTGCTCGAACACGAGTCCGGCCTCTTCCGTCAGCATCCGGAGCGTGCGGGGCGTGAAGTAGTTGACGTGGTCGGGATAGCGGAATCCGCACCAGCGAGCGCCACGCAGCGCGCGGTTCCAGCAGGCGAAGTTGGGCACCTTCACGATCACGAAGCCGCCCGGACGCAGGGCGCGCCGCACCGCCCGGAGCAGGTCGAGCGGCCGTGCCTCGTGCTCGAGGAACGACGACATGAGCACGGCGTCGACCGATGCCTCCGGCAGGGAGCGGATGCCGTCGATCGCGGCCGCCTCGATCGCGTCGCCGCCGAGTTCCGCGAGCGTCTCGCGGGCCCGTGCCGCCAGGGCGCGCGACACCTCGATGCCGACCACACGCACCGGCAACCCGTCGTCCGTCACGCGCCGTGCGATGCGTGCCGTGAACGCCCCGTCCGCACAGCCCACGTCGACGACCCTCCACGGCGGACGGAGGGTCGTGCCCGCGAGCCGCGTCCGCAGGATCGTGGCGAACGGGCTGCGCGAGGCGAAGAGTCGTGTGCGCACGTGCTTGAAGGCCGCGCTGAGCGCCGCGAAGACCGGCTCCTCGCGCCGCCGGCGCGCCCGCTCGGCGGTGGACGTCGCCTCCCACGCATGATCCTCGGCGAGGGCCTCGTAGGCCGGAGGATCCGGGAGGTACACGAACCCGGTCTCAACGCACGTGACGAGCCGCCACCCATCGCGCGCGAAGGGGGTCGGGGTGGTCTCGGTGGGGCGGCCGTGGATCGGGCAGGGGCGTCTCATGGTGCGCTCGCGACCGTCGGGGACCGGGACTTGTGACGGCGCGAGGCGGTCCGAGTCAAGGTCGCTTCCGGCCCCGGGAGGGCGCGGCTGGGTCGTGCCGCCCATGCTCGCGTCAGGGCAGCGGCACCTGCTCGGGCGACACGAGGTAGGCCACGAGGTCGCGGACATCCGTGTCCGAGAGCTTCGTGAGGAGGCCGTCGGGCATCAGCGACTGCGGCTGTGCCACCTGCTCCGCGACGGTGCGTCGATCGAGGATGATCGCCTCGGCGGCGGTCTGGACCGTGAGCGTCCGCTCGTCGGCCGACGAGATCACGCCCGTGATCGCGCGACCGTCCTCGAGCACGAACGTGACGGCACGGAAGTCGGCGCCCACGCTGGCACTCGGATCGACGATGTTTTCGAGCAGGTAGTCGAGGTTCCGCCGGTTCGATCCGGTGAGGTCGGGGCCGAGCTTGCGTCCCGCGCCGAAGAGCACGTGGCAGCCGGCACAGTCCCGCTGGAAGAGCGTGCGACCGTGGCCGGCATCCGCCGCCGCGATCCGGTCGGGCGTGAGATCACGTTTCCACTGGTCGACCAGCAGGCGCCGGTCCTCGGCGCTCGCCCGCACGCGCCCCCAGACCTCCTCGAGCCGCTGCGTGAGCGCGTCATCGGCGAAGTCCGCGATCTGCCGGGCGTGGAACGCCGAAATCTCGTCGCGGGTCAGCCGGCCGCTCGCCACCGCGTCGAGCAGGTGCCTCGCGAAGGCGGGGCGTGACGCGAGCAGGTCGACGAGGGCCGCGCGGTCGTCGGGGGCGTAGAGTCCGACGCGCTGGAGGGCGATCGTGGGCGTCTCGGGGTCGTCGTACCGGGCGAGGCCGCGCAGGGCCTCGGCGATCACGGAGCGATCCGACAGGAGGCCCTGCAGGAGCCCGGCCCCGTCCGCGGGAGCCGCGGCGGCGAGCGCGCGGATGGCCTGCCGCCGCGCTTCCGGGGCGGCGGTGGGGTCGAGTGCCACACGGCGCACCTCGGCCGGCCCGCGTCCCTCACCGAAGAGCAGGTCGAGCTCCTCGACGGATCGACGGGTCGCCTCGTCCGACTCGCGCCTCAGGCGGTCCGACAGGGCCGCGTACCCCGCGGGCGCTCTGGCCCGGCTCCAGCCACGCAGGCCGGCAGCCAGGCCCGTGACGAGATCGCGCCGGACGTCGGGCGCCGCCCCGGCGGCGGTGTCGAGCAGTCGCGCGACGAGCTCCGGCCGCACCTCGACCTGACCGGCGAGGAGGCGTGCGATGTTGTGCCGCACCCGCGGCAACGCGGCCTTCCCGGCAAGCGCGGTGGCAGCGTCGGCGTTTCGCAGCACCGAGGGCGCGATGCCGTACCAGACGAGATTGGGAAGCAGGGGATCCGAGGCATAGGTGGCGTGCCCTGCGAGTGCCCCGGCCAGACGCCAGGCCGTCCCGTCGGCCAGCCTGCCGACGCCGGAGGCGAGGTGCCGCTGCACCGGCGGTGCGAGGTCAGTGGCCGCCAGTGCCACGAGACGATCGGCCACCCGCGGCGCGGGCTGCGGTCCCGCTCGCGAGCAGCCGTCGAGCAGGAGCTGCACGCCCCAGCCGCGAACGAAGGGGTCGGCGTCCTCGAGCCGCGCGAGCAGCATGTCGTCGTCGAGGGCGAGCGGGGTGCCGCCGGCGATCGCCGCGAGGGCCCAGAGCGCCCGCAGCCTGTGGGCCGGATCCTCCGCGGTCGCCGCGAGGTCGCGCAGCCAGGCGACGTCGTCGCCGAGCGGCACGCCGGCGAGGCTCCTCGCCTGCCATGCGCGCACCGCCGCCCGGCTCCACCACTGGTTCTCCGCGAACAGGTGCCGACGCAGCGCCGCCGAGTCGTCGCTCGCGACATCCACGGCGCCGGCGCGCCTCGGTGCGCCGTGGACGAGCCGGTAGATGCGCCCGCTCGCGCGATGCACCCCGTCGTGGTCATGGCACTCCCCCGTGTCGGACCAATCGGCGATGAAGACGCCGCCGTCCGGGCCCGTCACGAGATCCATCCCCCGAAACCACGGGTCGGCGATGAAGCACATGTCCGCGCCGTGGGTCGCCGTGAAGCCGGCCCCGTGCGGGGCGAGGCGGTCGTGGTTCATGCGACGACCGTGCAGATTCAGCGTGAAGACGCCGCCGCGATACTCCGCCGGCCAGTTGTCCCCCTGATAGATCATGAGTCCGATGTGCGCGTGCCCGCCGCCGGCGGCGCTCGTGCCGTCGGAGACAGTCGTCCGCACGTCGCTCCATTTTTCGCCGGTGTCCCAGTGCACGTGGTCGGCGACCTGGGGCACGAGATCGTAGACGTGGGGCTCGAGGTCGGTGCCGTACATGCGCTCCACGTGCGATCCGTGGACCGCGTGCCACAGGTGGCCGATGACCGTGTTGATGACGAACGTCTCACCATGCGCGTCGAAGTCGGTGCCCCACGAGTTCGTCATGCCGTCCATCACCTTCTCGACGATGCGTCGCGCGGGATGGTAGCGCCAGATGCCGGTGTTGATGCGGATGCGCTGCGAGTCCCCCGCGCCGGGCAGACCGATCCGCGACGTGCCCTGGATGCCGTGCCTTCCCCAGAGCCAGCCGTCGGGCCCCCAGGTGAGCCCGTTGGCCGGTGTGTGTCCGACGCTCGTCTCGTCGAATCCGTCGAGCACCACCTCGGGCGGCCCGTCGGGCACGAGGTCGGCATCTCGGTCCGGGATGAAGAGCAGATGGGGCAGGTCGATCACCCACGCACCGCCGAGGCCCACCGCCACGCTCGTCACCCGCGTCCCCTGGTCCCAGAAGACCGTGCGTTCGTCGTGACGACCGTCACCGTCGCGGTCCGCGAGCACGACGATCCGGTCACGGAGCGTGTCGTCCCAGCCGCCGACGGCGGCGCCGGCCCAGGTAAAGTTCTCGGCCACCCACAGGCGGCCACGGGCGTCGGTGCAGATCCCGATCGGGTTCGCCACGTCCGGTTCCGCCGCGAAGACATCGAGCCGGAACCCTGGCGGAAGCCGCGCCGAGTCACAGACCTCGCGGGGCGAAAGCGGCCCCCCCGGGGCCTTTTCGCTGTTCGTCGGCGTCGGGAAGTCGGCGGCCACGGCCGACAGGCAGCAGACGGTGGCCGTGGCGAGCAGGGCGGAGGCCCGCCTCACGCGTGGAATCGAGGATGCATGACATGCCATGGCACGGGCCTCAGAGAGCGACCGGACGAACCCACCGCAAACGTATCAGCCCATGGCGCGGCCCCGCCAACGCCCGGCATCGAGCACGCGGCAGCCGTGGAACCCATGGGAGGGTGGATACAATCACCTTGACCGGTGTTGTACCGCCCATGAAACTGGGTTTTGAAACAGTTCCGCGTGGCCCATTCCGCCGGACGGATGGCGGTGCCCGGCGAGAACGCGGTCACGCCCCAGGCGAACCTCCGGCCCGTCGTCGTCCCCGCGGAGCAGCCGATGAAGAAACGACTGACGCGACCCCGTCGTGTGGCGATGGGAGGCGCACGGCCCGCGTCGCCACGCCCGCCCGCGCTCCCGCGTCGCACGGACGACCCGACGGCGGACGACGCCGGTGTCGCGGGGCCGTCGGCGCGGGCGGCCGGAGGGGACGTCGGCGGCGCCTATGCCGTGCCGGCCGTCGACAAGGCGCTCGACATTCTCGAACTGCTCGGCGAAGCCTCTCCCGGCATGAGCCTCACCGGCATCGCCGACGCGCTCGGACGCACGAAGCAGGAAATCTATCGGGTGCTCGTGCGTCTGCAGGATCGCGGCTACCTCGTGCGCGACGAGGCGCAGGTGTACCGGCTGTCCACGAAGCTCTTCGAGATCGGGTCGCGGAACGCGGGCACGCAGTTCCTCACGGCGCGGGCGATGCCCCACATGGAGCGGCTCTCCCGTCGGCTGCGCGAGTCGTGCCACCTCACGATCGTCGTGCAGAACCACATGCTTGTCGTCACTCGCGCCGAGGGCAATGCCGACGTGATGCTCGCCGTGCGCATCGGCGCGACCTTCGGGCTTCATGAGCGCGTGAGCGGTCTCGTCGCGCTGGCGATGCTGCCCGAGCATCGCCGCCGTGAGTACTGGCGGCAGTCGGGCGAGCCGGACGCGGCCGTGGTCGCCTGTGAGGCACGGCTCGACCGGATTCGGCGGCAGGGGTATGCCCACGACGACAGCCCCATCGTCGTGGGCGTGAAGGACTGCGCGGCACCGGTGCTCGACGCGGCGGCGGGCCTCCTCGGCGTGCTGTGTGTGTCGCACCTCTGCCGGCGGGACGATCCCGACGAGCACGCCGACATCGTCGCGGCCGTCGTCGCGACGGCCGGGGACATCGCGTTGGAATTCGGTCCCGCGCCGATACGCGCCGGTGATGACGTCGATGCCATCCGGGGGACGACGCCATGATGCCGCCCCGTCTCCGTTCGCACGCAGGCCTTCGGATCGGTGTCGCGGCGTTCCTCACGATCGTTCCGGTGACGAGCCGCTCGGCCGACCCCGACCCGGCCGCGCTCGAGTTCTTCGAAAAGCGGGTGCGGCCGCTCCTGGTCACCCACTGCTACGAGTGCCACGCCGACGGCGAGGCGAGCGGCGGCCTCGCCCTCGACACGCGGTCGGGCCTGCTCGTCGGCGGAGATTCCGGGCCCTCACTCGTCCCCGGCAGGCCCGACGAGAGCCGGATCGTCGAGGCGGTGCGGTATGCGAACCCCGACCTGCGCATGCCGCCGCAGAACAAGCTGCCGGCCGAGGACGTGGCGACCCTCGAACACTGGATCGCGACCGGCGCGGTCGACCCGCGCGAGGACGTCGCCGCCGCACCCGCCGCGGCACCGCTCGGCATGAGCCTCGAGGAGGGCACGTCGTTCTGGTCGCTGCGGCCGATCGCCCGGCCCGCCGTCCCCGCGGTGCGGTGTGCCGACTGGGTGCGCACGCCGATCGACGCCTTCGTGCTCGCGGCCCTGGAGGAGTCGGGCCTGGAGCCGGCACCACCGGCCGATCGCCGCACGCTCCTGCGTCGCGTGACGTTCGACCTCACCGGTCTGCCGCCGACACCCGACGAGGTTGCCGCGTTCCTCGCGGACGACTCGGCCGACGCGTTCGAGCGCGTCGTGGAGCGGCTCCTCTCGTCCTCGGACTACGGCGTGCGCTGGGGCCGGCACTGGCTCGACGTGGCCCGCTACGCCGATTCCAACGGTCTCGACGAGAACCTCGCGTTCGGGCATGCCTGGCGCTACCGCGACTACGTCGTCGACTCGTTCAATGCGGGCAAGCCCTACGATCGCTTCCTCGTCGAACAGATCGCCGGCGACCTGCTCCCCGATGCGAGCGCCGAGACGATCACGGGCACCGGCTACCTCGTGCTCGGGGCGAAGGTCCTCGCGGAGCCCGACCGCGAGAAGCTCACGATGGACACGATCGACGAGCAGATCGACGCGATCGGCAAGGGATTCCTCGGCATGACGCTCGGGTGCGTGCGGTGTCACGACCACAAGTTCGACCCGCTGACGCAGGCCGACTACTACGGTCTGGCCGCGATCTTCAAGAGCACCCGCACGTTCGCCGACACGAACACCGGGGCGATCAAGCACTGGCACGAGCACGGCCTCGCCACCGATACGGAGAGGGAGGCGATGAAGACGATCGACGAGGAGATCGCCGCCCTTCAGAAGGCGGCCTCCTCGTTTCGCTCCGAGGCGATGGGGAAGCTCCGCGCGGCGGCCCGCGCGAAGGCCGCCGACTACCTCGTGGCCTGTGCCGCCTTCGGCCCCGACGCGCCGCTCACGGAGGTCGCCGCGATCGGCACCCCCCGCGGGCTGCATCCCTACGTCCTCCATCACTGCCGCCTCCACCTGGCCTACCACCCGGACGACGCGGTGTTCGGTCGCTGGCATGAACTGGCCGCCGCCGGGGATGTCGCGGCGATCGACCGCCACTACCGGGCCCTCTTCGCCGACGCGGAGGAGGCGTGGCGGGCGGCGAAGGAGGCCGATGCCAAGGCCACGTCGATCGCCGACCCGCGGCTCGAGTCGGCGCGGGTCGCGCTCCACGACGCCGCGGGCTTCCTGGCCGTGCCGCCGAAGCCGGAATTCGCCTTCGATCCGGAGACGCTCGCCGAGTACCACCGGCTCGAGGAGGCGGCCCGCATCGCCGAGAGCGGCGCCCCCGACCTGCCGGCCGCCATGGCCGTCGGCGAGGGGACCATCCTCACGGAAATGCCGATCCATGTCCGCGGCAACCATCGCAACCACGGCCGGTCGGTCGCACGCGGATTCCCGCGCGTGATGCTCGCGGCCCACGCGGCGCGGAGCGACCTGCCCGCCGGGTCGAGCGGCCGGCTGGAACTCGCCCGCTGGCTCGCCGACCCGGAGCACCCGCTCACGTCACGCGTCTTCGTCAATCGGGTCTGGCGGTGGCATTTCGGGCAGGGCATCGTGGGCACGACCGACAACTTCGGCGTGCTCGGCGACCGTCCGTCACACCCCGAGCTGCTCGACTGGTTGGCGCGTCGGTTCACCGACTCGGGCTGGTCGGTGAAGGAGATGCATCGGCTCGTCCTCGCCTCGAGCGCGTATCGCATGGCATCCGCGCATCCGCGCGAGGCCGCCGCCCTGGGCATCGACCCCGAGAACCGGCTCCTCTGGAAGTTTCCGCCGCGTCGGCTCGAGGCCGAGGAGATTCGCGACGCCCTGCTCGCCACGACCGAGCGCCTCGAGCGCGGTCTCGGTGGCAAGACCGTGCCGCTGCGGAACCGGCAGTTCGTCTTCAATCACACCTCGGTCGATCACACGAAGTACGACAGCCTGCGGCGGGCCATCTACCTGCCCGTGATCCGCAACAATCTCTACACGCTCTTCGAGCAGTTCGACTTCCCCGACCCGACGATGCCGACCGGCAGCCGGGCGGCGACCGTGGTGGCCCCGCAGGCGCTGTTCATGCTCAACGCCCCGCTCGTCATGGATTCCGCGGCGACCTGGGCCCGCGCCCTGATCGCCCGCGAGGGGACCGACGCCGAACGGGTGCACGCCGCCTACGAGGCCGCCTACGCGCGGCCGCCGACCGAGGTCGAGACGACGCGGGCGCTCGCCTTCCTGCGGGATTCCGCCGCCGACGGCACCGAGCGGGCCTGGTCGCTCCTGTGCCACGGCATCCTCGCGGCGAACGAGTTCATGTACGTACGCTGAGGTCGACACCCGTCCGAGCGAATCACCATGCACGAGCCAGCAGCGACCATGCCGACGACCTCGACGCGGGACCTCGCGACCCGTCGCCGAATCCTGCAGACCTCGGCCGTGGGCTTCGGACACCTCGCGTTCCGGGCGCTGCTCGACGCGGAGGTCCTGGCGGAGACGGCGGCCGAATCGGGCCACGTCGCGAACCCGCTCGCCGCGAAGCCGCCGCATCTGCCGGCCCACGCCCGCCGCATCGTCTTCCTCTTCATGAAGGGCGGGCCGTCCCACGTCGATACCTTCGACCCCAAGCCGCTGCTCGACCGCGACCACGGCAAGCCGCCCCCGTTCGAACTGCCGAAGGTGACGTTCGCGGCGCAGGGCAACCTGCTCCGCTCCCCGTGGAAGTTCCGCCGGTACGGGCAGAGCGGCCTGCCGGTGAGCGACCTCTTCCCGCACGTGGCCCGCCATGTCGACGACCTCTGCATCCTCCGGAGCGTGCACGGCACGAACCCGGCGCACGGAGGCGCGCTGCTCAAGCTCCACACCGGCAGCGATCAGTTCGTGCGTCCGAGCATGGGGTCGTGGATCAGCTACGGCCTCGGCACGGAGAACGAGAACCTGCCCGCCTTCGTCACGATCTGCCCCACGCTCGCCCATGGCGGCGTGAACAACTGGGGGGCCGCCTTCCTGCCGGCCTTTTGCCAGGGCACTCCGATCGGCAACGCGTCCACCGGGTCGGCGCAGGCGGCGGTGAAGCACATCCGGAACGACCGCCTGGGCCGCGCCGAGCAGCGGCGGCAGCTCGACCTCATCGCGGCGATGAACCGCGACCACATCGCCGCCGCCGGCGCGGAACGCTTCCTCGAGGGTCGGCTCGACTCGTTCGAGCTGGCCTTCCGGATGCAGGCGACGATGCCCGAACTGCAGGACCTCTCCGGTGAGACCGGGGCCATGCAGCGGCTCTACGGGCTCGACGACCCGATCACGGCCGATTTCGGCCGACAGTGCCTCATGGCGCGGCGGTTCCTGGAGGCGGGCGTGCGGTTCGTGCAGGTCACGCACAGCGACAGCGAAGTCCAGTGGGATCAGCACGGCAACCTCTACCAGGGGCATACGAAGAATGCCGCCGAGGTCGATCGGCCGATCGCCGGCTTCCTCCAGGACCTCAAGGCCCGTGGCCTGCTCGACGACACGCTCGTGCTGTGGGGCGGCGAGTTCGGGCGCACGCCGACGGCCCAGGGAACCGACGGTCGCGACCACAACCCGCACGGCTTCACGATGTGGATGGCCGGCGGGGGTGTGAAGGCCGGCTTCGCCTACGGTGCGACCGACGACTACGGCTACTACGCGGTCCAGGACGCGATGCACGTGCATGATCTGCACGCGACGATCCTGCACCTGCTCGGCCTCGACCACACGCGGCTGACCTACCGTCACGCGGGCCGGGACTTCCGGCTCACCGACGTCGCCGGCCGCGTGGCGACGGGCATCCTCGCCTGACCCTCCGACCGGTCGGAGGCGACGGCCGGACGGGTGGACACGGACCGATTCCGGTCTTACGATTCGGCAAGCGGTGGCGAGGGGTGGCGGAGTTCAGTGGAGGTCCATGCCATGATGGGATCATGTGCCGGGCGCGACCGGCGAGGCTTCACGCTCGTGGAACTGCTTGTCGTCATCGCGATCATCGCGGTGCTCATCGGCCTGCTGCTGCCGGCGGTGCAGAGCGCACGCGAGGCGGCGCGGCGCAGTGCCTGTGGGAACAACGTCCGTCAACTCGGACTCGGTGTGCTCTCCTTCCACGACGCGAACAAGTACCTTCCGTATCGCGAGGGACGATTCGCGCAGGGCTATGGAGCACGCATGAGCGGCCTCATCCAGCTGCTGCCGTTCGTCGAGCAGGGTGACATGTACGACGGCATCCTCGGCGAGATTCCTTCCGGCCAGCCGCCGTGGGGCAGCATCAATTCGTGGCGGCAGGTGGTGTCGGCCTTCCTGTGTCCCTCCGACAGCCTCGCCAATCCCGCGCCCGGCAACATACAGCACACCAACTACATGCTCTGCGGTGGCGACTCGGTCGACCTCCACACATCAAGCAATGCCGGCCGCGGCATGTTCGGCATGGACGTGTCACGTGCTCCGGGTCGGGGATTCACGATCACGCAGATATCGGACGGTCTGAGCAACACGATCGCGATGGGCGAGCGCCTTCGCGGCAACGGC
>CAIWZS010000154.1 GCA_903917235.1 uncultured Planctomycetaceae bacterium
CATCCTCAGTCTCACCATGGCAGTGAACTCCATGCCGATCGACGGCGTCGTGTGGAAACTTGGACACTACGTGATGCGGCGACCGCGGGCGGCAGCCACCAGTCGGGATGGAACGTGGGGAGATACACCCTCGCTAGCTGTGGGATGCACTTCATGTCAGGGAGCGATCCGCCTCAGCTTCGGGGTGTCCGTGGAGGCTTCGATGGCGGCGATCGCTTCTCGCACGGCCGCGGCCTTCTGGCGGCTGAGATGTTTGGGGAAATCGGTCTCGTGATTCTCGAAGGAGTCGGCGGATTTCCGGAGGCTCGGAATCGCGGCCCGCGCGTGAACGCCGTAGCGGAGCAGGATCTTCAGGATGTCGTGGATACGATCCTGGCTGGCCCACGGGTTCTGGCTGCGGACGTAGTCGGCGCAGGCCATGATTCCCTCCTCGACATGGTGCGCGGCGAGGATCGCCAGCCCGTTGAGTCGCACGCCGTCGGCGAACATCTCGCCGCTGGGCGCGGGGATCTCGATGGCCTCACGGATTGCCGGGAGCAGCGGCCCGATCTCGTCGTACGAGAGCCGTGTGTAGATACCGCTCACGATGCTCCGGGCGTGGCCATCCTGATTGCGGAGTCCCTCGGCCACGGCGGCGCGCAGTGCTCCACGATCCACGCCCTCGAGGTTCTTCGCATCGGCGAGCATCCTGGCGAAGACCGCGCTGCAGAGGTACCGCTGCTCCATCGCCCGAGGGTCGTCGGCGGCAGGAGAGGCGGCGATCCTGGCGAGAAGTTCCGGTAGGGCGGGTAAGCCCTCCCTGCCACTCGCCGCGAGCGCATCGGCTGCCTTCACCCGCAGCCAGAGATCCGGATCCTGGAGCAGGCGGCGGAGATGGGGCACGGCGGGAGCAGCCGCGGCCCGAAGCCTCTCGAGGGCCTGGCACGCACCGATGCGAGCGTCGAGCGACGGGGAGTCGAGCAACTCCACGACGGCATTGAGAGGCGGGGGCTTCTTCGCCGCGATCGCGGCCGCGGCCCGCTCCCGCACGACCGGCGACCACGACCCGAGACGCTCGACCAATTCGGAGTCGGACAAACTGGCGTACGCGGTCGTGCGATCCTTGTTCGTCCATCCGCGGCCGTCCGCGACGATGCTTCGGGCGGCGTCGGCGGAGAGCGGCGGCACGACGCCGGCCTGCCTGCCTGTGAGCACGATCTTCTTCAGCGGCAGCGCGTAGCCGAGCAGGTACGCTCCCGTGCAGTCCCAGTCGGCGTAACTGTCGTTCCGGGGCTCGGGCGGTCCCTGGTGCCGAAAGCTGCCGGTCCAGTGACGCGCGAGGTCGTGATACCAGCCACCAAACTCCTCCATCCAAACGCCTGTGGCCTGCGGGCCCGCCTGGCCGATCGCGGGTAGCGACCACGTCATATTGAAGAAGTTCCCGGTGTGACCGCAGTCCCGCTCGTTGCCGTGGGACGCCAGCGCCATGCGGGTGAAGTAGTCCGCGGTGCGCGGCTCGCCGAGTCGCTGGAAAAGGATCGCGGCCATCCCGCATTTGCCGTTGTCCTCGTGGGTCTCCGTCCATGCCGGATGGTCGCCATAGGGCACGGCACCCTTGCCGACATAGAACCGAATGAGCCGTGCGCTGCGGTCGATGGCCTGCGCTACCTCCGGGTCTCGCACGCCGCAGTCGCGGGCCATGACCAGGCCGATGGTCAGCGGCAGGCCGGGCGCGTTCATCATGCCGTAGCCGCCCAGCCGGCCGTCGGGTAGGGCGAACTTGTGTCCCCAGGATCCGACGCCACTCTGGCCCCGCGACGCCTCGAGCGCCAGGCGACGCAGGCCCGGGAGCACCGACTCGTCGCCGGTCGCGGTGACGTATTCCGAGAGGAGCATCATCACGTAGCCGTAGTACCACGTACTGAAGCCGGTCGTGGTGAACTCCGCCGCCCAGCGGGCCTCGCGGGCGACGAGGGGCAGGTGTGCCGCGTCGCCTCCGGCCAGGAGCGCCAACGCGTTGAGAGAGCGAGGAATGCCGTCGGTCTTCTGGACGTAGTCCGGTGCCGCCATGCGTGCCGCGATCGCCGCGAGTCCGCGCTCGAGGATACGGCTCGACTTGGGACAGTCGAATGGCGCGGTCGGGCGGAACGTGCCCAGCACGGGCAGCTTCACGACGACTTCTTCGGCAGCCCCGTCGCGCCATCGTGTGAGCGCGAGCCTGCCATCGCCGCCCTCCGTCTCTGCCGCCGTGATGGCCCGCCCCAGTTCCGTGCGCGGATCGGAGGAGAACGGCCTGCCGGCCGCCCCGAGCACCACGTCTCCCACCTCGAGCACGCCGTCCGCCGGCGACCCCGCGTCGACGGACGTGATGGCGATCTGCCGCGCGTCGGTCGTCACGAGCCGGTCGCAGTACATCCACCCGCGGAGTCCGGTCGGGCCGAGGTTCCAGTCGTGGGGCGACTTGGCCGGAATGGCGTCGCCCTTCGTGAAATCAGGAATCTTCGCGGGGCCGTCGGCAGCGACAGCCAGCGGCATGACGAGAGCCACTGCCGTGCAGACGACGCGAATGAGCGGAAGGCGAAGCATGGGCATGGGGGAAACGCGGTGCGTTTCCAACGCGAGGGGCGGGGATCAGTCGGGGTTCATCATCGCGAGCATCGACTCCGCGAAGGCCTTTCCCATGAGCGCGAACGTCTTCGCGCATCCCAGATAGTGGTAGCCGGCGTTGGAGGCACCTCGCTTCCAGAGGGCGACTTCGGCCGGAGAGATCAGCTCGGCCTCGAACTTCTGTAGAAAGTCCCGCTTCTGGGCGTCGGTCATGGAGCCATCGGCGTTGGCATGGTCCTGGTGCTTCGTGTTGAGGAAGTAGCCCATCTGCCGCACCCGGTCATGCTTCCTGTCGATCACCGCGAGTTCCTCGGCCCAGAAGGGAGCGGTCTCGACGGCGGAGACCGTGCCCTGGAACTCCGGCAGTGCCGCCGGTGCGCGCATCGCCCTACGAAACTCCTGCGTATCGGTCTCCGCGTCGAGTCCGCCCACGCCCATCACTCCGATGACGAACGGCATCTGTGGAGCACCGAGATCGCGCCGGACGTCGCGGATGAGGTGCGCGAGGTATTCGGCGTAATGGTCGAAGCGACCGGGCCGGCCACGGTCGGGGTAGGTGTGCCCGTCCACCATGTCGTTGAAGCCTTGCAGCCAGACGAAGCCCGCGATCTCGTGGCCCTGCGCGGGCTCGTAGGTCGGGACGACCCGCCGCGGGTCGGCGAGCACCCGCCGCACGTGCTCCACCATGAGCCTGTACGAGTGGCCCGTGTCCCGCTTCTTCTCGGCGAGCCACTTCTCCATGTCCTGGGGAACTCCGTGGCCGGGCGGGCCGTAGTAGAGCTTCTTCTGGAAATCGTTGAGTTCGTACGGGCCCGCACTCGGCGGCCTGAAATCGGTGTGCAGGCTCTTGCCACCCCACGCCGTCTTGATGATGAGCACCGGCTCCGCCAGGGCGGCATCCATCGTCAGCCCGAACGTGAACTCGGGCCCGATCTTGCCGCCGTCCTCCTGCGGGTTGCTCCGCGCGCCGTATCCCGCCGTGAGCCTGCCCACCCCTTCGCCGTCGTTGCCACCACTGCCGGTCAGGTACGAAATCCACGTGTGGTCACACACCGTGGGGCGGCCATCCGCACCGCGCATGACCGCGAGGAGCGGAGCCGTGGCGGGATCGTCGCCGATGTAGTCGAAGGTCTCGACCCGCGCGTGCCCTTCCATGTTCGACTGCCCGGCGAGCACGAACACCTTGAGCGGCTTCGCTTCGGCCGAGACTCCAGCAGAGAGGGGAGCGAGCAGGAGCGACGCGGCGAGGAGCCGGGCAGATAGATGCATGGATTGGATCGTGGAGTCTGGGTGTGGTGCAGGGAGAGATCGCACGAGGCGGCTGCGCCCCGAAAGCCGATGGTTAAGATACCGTTCGGTCTGCCGCTTGGTCCTTAGGGCCTTCACATGACCTCGTCCACCTGCAAAGTCATGGCGATTTCGTTCGCGCGGGCCGTGGTGGCGGTCTGCATGGTCACCGTTCCAGGACTGGCCGCCGATCCCTTGCCAGGCACCAAGCCGTGGGACCTGGCTCTGCCGCTCGACGAGGCGATGGTCGACGGGATCGACCGGTTCGCGCTGCGCGCCATCGCGGAGTCCAAAGAGAGCCGGGCGGCACGCTGGACACGCGACTACTCGAGTCCGGCCGCATACGACCAGAGTGTGGCCGCGAATCGCGAGCGGCTGCGCGTGATCCTCGGCGTCGTGGACAGGCGCGTGCCCGCGAAGGGCGTGGAATTGCTGGCCACCACGGAGCGAGACGAAATTGTCGGGCGGTCGCCGCTCTTTACCGCTCGATCCGTGCGCTGGTCGGTGCTCGATGGGGTGACCGCCGAGGGGCTGCTCCTCGATCCGGTTGGTCGGCCGGTGGCACGCGTGGTCGCCGTGCCCGACGCCGACTGGACTCCGGAACAGTTCAGCGGGCTCATGGAGGGAGTGCCGGCCGAGCAGCAACTCGGCCGCCGACTCGCCGAAAACGGCTGCCAGGTGCTGGTCCCGCTGGTGTTGAGCCGCGAGCAGACGTTCTCCGGTCACCCTGACGTTCGCTTCACCAACCAGCCGCACCGTGAATTCATCTACCGGCAGGCCTTCGAGATGGGCCGGCATGTGATCGGCTACGAGGTGCAGAAGATCCTCGCGGCCGTCGATGAGTGCACCCGGCTCAACGAGTCGGAGCAGGTGGTGCTGCCGATCGGTGTCGCGGGCATCGGCGAGGGGGGCTTGTTGGCCCAGTACGCCGCGGCGGTGGACCCACGGATCGACGCCACGTGGGTGGGCGGCTACTTCGGTCCGCGCGATGGCGTGTGGCAGGAGCCGATCTACCGCAACGTGTGGGCGCTGCTGACGGAGTTTGGCGACAGCGACCTCGCGAGCCTCGTGGCACCCCGCGGCCTCGTGATCGAGGCGGGACGCGCTCCGGAGGTGGAGGGCCCTCCGACTCCCTTGGCAGGCCGGTCGGGCGGGGCCGCGCCGGGACGGATTGTCTCGCCGGCAGTGGCCGATGTGCAGGCCGAGGCCGAACGCGCCAGGCACCATTTCCAAAGTCTGCAGGCCGCTGACAGGCTCGTGGTCGTGGTGCCCGTCGATGAAGAGGCCGGGTGCGGATCCGAGGAGGCGACCCGGGCATTCTTCGCGCAGCTTTCCGCGGTGCCGACACACGGAGGCGCGATCGCTCCTGCACCCCCGCAGGCGGCGCTCCAGGGTTTCGACCCCGACATCAGGCTCGAGCGGCAGATGCGGGAACTGGTGGACTTTACCCAGCGACTCCTGCGACGAAGCGCGCGTGTGCGGGACGAACTGTGGAGCAAGGCGAGCCGCGCATCCGTGGACGACTGGAAGAGAACGGCCGAGCCATACCGGCAGATGGTCTACGACGAACTGATCGGCCGGCTGCCTCCGCCCACGATGCCACTCAACCCGCGGACCCGCGAGGTGCTCGACGAACCGGGGTACAAGGCCTACGAGGTCCTCCTCGATGTCTATCCCGACGTGATCGCGGGCGGAATCCTGCTGCTCCCCAAGGATGTGCGGCCGGGCGAGAAGCGGCCGGTGGTCGTCTGTCAGCACGGCCTCGAGGGTGTGCCGATGGACACCCTCGCGCGGGCGGGGAAGGGATTCGGATATTACGCGGCCTTCGCGCACGAACTGGCGAATCGCGGCTTCATCACCTACGCGCCGCAGAACCCCTACCGTGGTCAGGATCGCTTCCGAACGCTGCAGCGCAAAAGCAACCTGCTGAAGCGCAGCCTCTTCAGCTACATCATTCCTCAGCACGAGCGGACGCTGGAATTCCTGAAGGGGCTCCCGGCAGTCGATCCGGAGCGGATCGCCTTCTACGGGCTCTCGTACGGAGGCAAGACCGCGGTACGGGTGCCGCCGCTCGTGAAGGACTACTGCCTGTCCATCTGCTCGGCCGACTTCAACGAGTGGGTGCTGAAAAACACCACGGTGTATGACGGCTACAGCTACGTCTTCACCGGCGAGTACGAGATCTTCGAGTGGAACATGGGGCACACCGCGAACTACGCCGAGTTGTCGAACCTGATGGCGCCACGGCCGTTCATGGTCGAGCGCGGGCATGGCGACGGTGTGGCACCCGACGAGTGGGTGGCCTGGGAATACGCCAAGGTCCGCCGGCACTACGCTGCCTTGGGACTGGCCGACAAGACCGAGATCGAGTTCTTCAACGGCCCCCATACGATCAACGGGGTGCAGACGTACGAGTTCCTGCACAAACACCTGAACTGGCCGAAACGGTGAGCGCGTGGCTCAGCGGGATGCCGGCCACCCAGGCGACAAGGCGAGGGCGAGCGGGCAGGCTTCTCCCACGGGCTCGCCGCGCCTGTAGCCTGCAAGCAGCTCCTTGGATCGCTGCGCGAGCGCTCGGCGGACCTCACGGCGTTTGCCCTTGACCCTCGCGATCTTCATCGTGTCATAGCCCGTTGTCTGATGGCGCAACCACGCGATCACGGCAGCTTCGGCGCGACGCTCGAGCGGAATGCGCCGGGTGCGGGCGACAGTGCCGCTCCCGACGGGCGTGGCGTGTGCGGTCACGGCAGTCGCCAGTTGCTGCGCGAGGACCGCGTGTCGCTCATGAAACGCGAGGTAGGCCACGACAGCGGCCTGGAAGTCTTCGACATACTCGGCCTGATCGGTGGCGCGGCGCTCCGAGGCGGCCACGCGGCGCTTGGCGTACGTCGCCGTGGACCGCTCGGCCGCCAGTGCCTCCTGCGTCCGCTCGATCGTCGTCCGCGGAGCCCAGACACCGCGCGAAAACACGCGTCGACCGACCTTCTCCTGGACCATCCAGTACTCGCCGGCGGCCTTGACTCGGCGGGTCAGGGCGGCGTCACCGGGCAGCAACAGGATCCAGCCCGGGGGTACCTCGAGCGTCTGGCCCGCGGGGGTCCGAACGGTGTTGGGGGCCGTCCCGGGGAGATACATGTGGCCTGGCATCGTACGACTCACTATCGGCAGCGAACTGCCGTCACGCGAGTCGATCAGGGCCAAGCTGGCTGTTGCCCTCTCAGTCCACGAGGGTTGGTGTCACGTCCCCGAGCCGGGGCGCCGCACGCGGAGGGCGCCGGACACGGCCGAAAGTCGCTCCCGGAGGCTCGGGTGGGATCGGAGCGACGATCCTTGGTGTCGAGAAGGACAGCAGGCATCATG
>CAIWZS010000155.1 GCA_903917235.1 uncultured Planctomycetaceae bacterium
CACGACCTGTCGGTGGTGGAGCACATCGCCGACGCGGTGGCGGTGATGTACCTCGGCCGCGTGGGCGAGCACGGCTCGACGGACCAGCTCGCCAAGGCGCCCCTCCACCCCTACACGCACGCCCTGTTTTCCGCCGTGCCGCACGTCGATCCGACGCGGCGCCGCCGCCGCATCGTGCTCGTGGGCGACGTGCCCAGCCCGTCGCACCCGCCGGCCGGCTGCCGCTTCCACCCCCGCTGTCCGCTCGCGGAGTCGGCCTGCCGCACGATCGATCCTCCCGCGACCGATCTCGACGGGCATGTCGTGCACTGTCACGTCGCCGCCCGCCTCCTCGAGCAGTGCGACGGTGACGCTGCGCGTGCCGCGACAGGCATCGCCGAGGCCATCGCGGCCGCTGGCGCGCCCTCTCCGCGTGCCGCGACGCCCGATAGGCTTACGGAGCCGGGCGCCGCGGTGCCTGGGGGGACGCGCGAGCCCCGCCGTGGGACATCATGAACCGGACGAGGCTGACGACATGATGACGCCGCTCCGCACGCTCGTGCTCCTCGGCATGCTCATTCCCGGCATCGGCCTCACGACGTCGAGGGCCTGGGGTCAGCCGTCGATGACCGCCAACGTCGAGTATGCATCCGTCGGCGGCCGATCGCTCAGGCTGGACGTCCACCGCGCCGCCGGGAACGAACCCTGCCCCGCGGTCGTGCTCGTGCACGGGGGAGGCTTCACGGGAGGCGCGAAGGGCGGCTACACCGGGCAGCTCGCCCGCCACCTCGCCGGACACGGGTTCGTCGCCTTCGACATCGACTACCGGCTCCGCGGCGATCTCGGACCGGGTGCCACGCTCGAACAGGCGATGGTCGCCGCCCAGGAGGACCTTGGCCGTGCGGTGGCCCATGCCGTCGAACGCGCGGCCACCTACGGTGTCGATCCGGATCGGATCGCGGTCGGTGGCGGGTCGGCGGGTGCCATCACGGCGCTGCTCGCGACGTACGGGACGAAGCGGATGCCGCACCGCCCCCGGGCGGTGGTCGCCTTGTGGGGCGGGATGTACGGGCAGGAGACGGCGATCCGCGCGGGTGATCCGCCGATGGTGCTCGTGCACGGGACGGCCGACCGCACGGTGCCCTTCGCCCAGTCGGAGGCGATCGCGACCGCCGCGCGGCGGGTCGGGGTCGAGGCCGTGCTCGTGAGGATCGAGAATGGTGGTCACACCCTGCCGCTCGACCAGCCGTTCGCCGGGAAGACGATTCTGGAGAGCACGCGTGCGTTTCTCGATCGGGCGCTGCGGTGAGGGCGGCATCACGGCCGCGCTCCGTGGCCCCGGCCGGCAGGCGTCGTGACGACACCGGGCGCGGGACAACGGGGATGCACGACGCGTTGAACGAATCCGCCGCCGATCTGCTCGACGCGCGGCTCCGGGGCGCGGGTGGAACCGGGCCGGTCCTCGTGCTGGCGGACAACGCCGCGATCGCCGCCGCGGCCCCGCACTGGGCACGGTGCCTGCGGGCGGCCGGACGGCCGCACCGCGTGCGCTTCTGGGAGGGGGAGGCGGACACGGCGGCGATCGCCGCGC
>CAIWZS010000156.1 GCA_903917235.1 uncultured Planctomycetaceae bacterium
GGGCTGCCGGGCCTGCTGTCGAGGACGACCCTCGAGCGCTACGAATGGCTGCAGACGCCCGGCCTCTGGGGACACCACCCCGCCGACAACTCGTATTGGATCGCCACCGGAGGCTCCGGCACGCTGCCGGCCGCCAGCAGCCGCTTCCTCGCCGTGATCGAGGATGTGATCGCGCACGCCGAGCGGCTCGTCGACATCGCCTCGCTCGAGCCGCTTGCCTCGGGCACGTTCGCGGAGGCGATCCGGCGCGGGCTCGCGCGGGCAGCGCGGCGCGGCCAGCCGCTCACGGTCCGCGTGATGTACGGCCGCCATCGGTTCGTGACGCAGACCGACGCCGACTTCGAGGCGTCGATCCGCGAAATCACGGCCGACCTGCCCACCGACGGCGCGGTTCGCCTGCACGCCTGCCGGATGGAAACCTCGAACGATCAAAAGCGCCCCTCCTGGAACCACGCCAAGATCGTGGCGGCCGACGGCCGTGAGGCGATCGTCGGGGGCCACAACCTCTGGCACGCCGACTACCTCGGCTTCGCCCCGGTGCACGATCTCTCGATGCGGGTCACGGGCGCCGCCGCCGGCGAGGCCCACGCGTTTCTCGACCTGCTCTGGGACTGGGCGGGGCGGCAACTCGCAACGCCCTCCGACATCGGCAGCCTGTACGCGATCCGCTGGGCCGGCGGCCGGATCGAGTCGGCAGGGCCGCCGCCTGCGGTCGCCCTCGCCGCACCGGCGGAGGGAGCGACTCCCGTTCTGGCGATCGGCCGCCTCGGCACGGGTGTGGTCGACGATCCACGGGTCGCGAACGTGGGCGCGGTGATCGCGGCGATCGCGTTTCGGCAGGCGCGGTCGACCATCCGGATCAGCCAGATGGACTTCGGCTTCCACTGGGACGGGGTCAACTACTGGTCGGCCGACGTGGTGGCCGCGCTCGCCGACGTGCTCACCGATCCCGCCCGGAGCGTCACCGTGCAGATGGTCCTGAGCGAGCCCGGGGCGAAGACCGCCGCGGGCGGTCCCTATTCCTTCGGAACGACGCTCGCCGACATCGTCGCCGAGATGCGCCGCGCGATCGGCGACCGGCCCATGACGGGGCACATGCAGATCGCTCCGCTGCGGTTTTCCCCGACCGGCGACCGCTGGATGCACGATGGCGTGGAACTCAAAATCATCAATCACGCCAAGTTCTGGATGGTGGACGACCTCGCGTTTCACGTCGGCTCCGACAACCTCTATCCGCACAACCTGCAGGAGTTCGGCTACGTCGTCGAGGCGGAACCGCTCGCCCGCGACGTGCTTGCGTCCTACTGGGAGCCGCTGTGGCGGTTCTCCAACCGTGCGGCGATCGCCGTCGGACGCTGACGCCGGTCCAGGGCCTCGGCCCCAGCGGCACACGCTCGGGCTGAGGTTCAACCCTGTTCCTGAACCCTCATATCCCCTGGTACGGCAGATCCAACCCGGTGGCGTAGGAGGCGGCGTCGCGCACCGGATACGGATCGTCCGTCGTGCTGCCCCGCGCCCGCAGCACGGCCACGCCAGCGCGGCGATCGCGGCGGCGGAGATGGTGCGGAAGAGCAGCGAGGGAAGGAAGCCGGGATTGAAGAAGCCCGTCCAGACGTCGCGGTTCTCGAGCCAACCGCCCGGAGTGAGCTGCCAGGAAAGGATCCCGTTGATCCAGAAGAGGCTCATCCAGGAGGCGAATGCAGAGAGACCGAGCAGGCGGCGTCGCGTGGGATCGGGCAGTCGTGGGCCGTACCGGTAAAAGAGAGAGCCGGACACCACCTCGAGGCAGAAGAAGGTCCACTCCGTCGCCCACACCCTGTGGACCTCGAGCACCATCACGCCGATGGTCCGCGGGCTCACCTGGATGCTCGTGAATCACATCGCCACGCCGGTGACCGCTCCCAGCACGAAGCTCACCAGCACGAGCACCTTGAAGGAGCCGTCGATGAACCGACGGGCGAGCGGGCAGCCTCCCCGCATGTGGAGCCACTGCAGGGAGCAGAGCAGCAGCCCGCCGCCGATGGCGAACTGCGCGAGGAACACGTGGACGATGCCGAGGCCGCCGATCGCCAGCCCCTTCACGAGCGGGCCGAGATCGACGACGGGATGGTGCTCGAGCGGCGTCATGCTGTCACACGCGACCGAGAGGCCATCGCGGACCATGGTACCCGCTGCGGCGATGCAGCGGCACCCGTGCAGCAGGCTGGCTGGCGGCCGGCCCCCGCACAGGTGCGCACATGCGTCGCACGAACGAACCGCCCGGGCGTCGCGACCGGCTT
This sequence comes from uncultured Planctomycetaceae bacterium, assembly GCA_903917235.1. Classification (GTDB taxonomy): domain Bacteria; phylum Planctomycetota; class Planctomycetia; order Pirellulales; family UBA1268; genus QWPN01. The sequence continues at coordinate 2,280 of CAIWZS010000156.1, forward strand.
TCCGCAGCGGGAGTCGCCGTCGATCGCACCTCAGTCGCGGCCCGACGCGATCATTTCTTGACGGCAGGCTTCTTGGCGTCCTGCTTCGGCTTCATGTTCTTCTTGTCCTTCCGCTGCGCATTGTTGCCCTTGCCCATGGCGTGCGTCCTTTCGAAATGGTGGTGGTGCGGCGATCACCGAGCGATGAACCGCCACACCACCGGGGACACTAGCGAAGGACCGCCCGCCTTGACCAGAGCGACGTGGGCGGACCGTTCACCGTGGCATGCGGTCCAGGCCGCACCCGCCCGGCGGTGGCCTCCGTGCCGACATCTCCTCACGCACCGAGAAACCGCTCGACGAGCCGGGTAAACGCCTGCGGCGCGTCGGCGTGCACCCAGTGCCCGGCCTCCTCGACCACCTCGAGGGTCGCGGCGGGGAAGAGACGCTGGATCTCCGGCCAGTGACGGGGCCGCAGATACGCGGACCTGCCTCCGGCGATGAAGAGCGTCGGCTTCGTGAACGCGTTCCCCGCCGCCAGGTCGGGAAACCCGAGAATGGTCTCGAATTCCCGCTCGATCACGGCCAGATTCACGCTCCACGCCAGCCCCTCGGGGCGAACGGCCACCGACTGCGCGAGGAACGACCGGATCGCCGGGTCGGGAACCGTGGCCGCCAGTGCCGCTGCCACGTCCGCGCGGCGGGAGCACTCCACGAGCGGCACGGCCCGCATGGCTCGCACCAGATCGATCGAGGTGCCCCGCGACACCGCCGGCGGGATATCGACCACGACGAGGCGGTCGATGCGTTCCGGGGCGGTGAGCGCGAGGGTCATCGCAACCTTTCCGCCCATGCTGTGGCCGCACACGCTCGCCATGCCACCCGCGACCGAGTCGATCAGGACCGCGACGTCCTCCGCCAGCGCCGGATAGTCCATGCGCTCGTCCCACGGACTCTCACCATGGTTCCGCAGGTCGACCGTCACGACCCGATGGTGCCGCCCCAGCACACTGGCGACCGACGTCCAGTTGCGTCTCGACCCGAAGAGCCCGTGCAGGATGACGAGCGGCGGCCCCGCACCCGTCTCGCTGACCACAAGATCGACCGCCATGCCACCTCCTTGCCCGGTGAGCACCCGCGTGCGTGCACCGCCGCCCGGAGAGTATGGCGCATCCGCCGGGAGCCGATCCCCCTCGTCAATCCGCCTCGCCGGTGCCACTTCGACCGTGGGCCGTCGGCGGATCAGTGGGCCGCCACCGCCGCCCCGCGTTCCCATTTCGTTGCCGGCAGGCCGTAGTCGCGCAGCAGTTCCACGGCGCGCTCGTCCGAGACCTGGGCGAAGTCGCGGTAGAACTGGCCGATCGCCCAGAACCATGCCGGTTCCTGCAGGCAGACGATGCGATCGCACAACGGGCGCAGGGCGTCGATTCGATCCGGTGCACCGACCGGGACGGCCACGATCACTTCCCTGGCGCCGGCGGCCCGCACCACGTGGAGCGCGGCGATCATGGTGGCGCCCGTGGCGATGCCGTCATCGGTCACGATCACCGTGCGACCCGCGATCGTCGCCCGCGGACGGACGGCCCGGTAGATCGCTCGTCGCCGCGCGATCTCCGAGAGCTGCCGCTCACGCTCGCGCGCGATGAAGGCATCACCGACGTCGGTCATCGCCGATGCGAAGTGGTTGAGGTAGACCTCGCCCGTCTCCGACACCGCCCCGAGGGCCAGTTCCGGCTGGTGAGGGGCCCGCAGCTTTCGTGCGAGCACGACGTCGAGCTCCGCGCCAAGTCCCCTGGCGAGTACCGCACCGACCTCGAGGCCCCCGCGGGGGATCGCAAGGACGAGGGGTTTTTCCAGCCGTTCGTTCCGCAGTCGCTCGACGAGTTTCCAGCCCGCCTCCTCCCGATCGACGAAGATCCGGTCGTTCATGGTGGCTCGCTCCAGGGGGTCGGTGAACAATGCTCGGTGGGTGCCGTGAGCGTCACTCATGCAGATGCCGGGCGAACCATTCGGCGGCCAGACGCGCCACCTCGTCGAGCGCTCCCGGTTCCTCGAAGAGGTGCGTGGCCTCCGGCACGACCTCGAGGCGTTTTTCGCACTCGAGCTCCCGCAACGCGGCCGCGTTGAGCGCCAGCACCTCGGCGTCGTGACCCCCGACGATGAGGAGCGTGGGGGCACGGACCGCCCGCAGCCGTCGGCCCGCGAGGTCGGGGCGGCCGCCTCGCGACACGACGGCGCGCACGCGCGGCTCCAGTGCGGCGGCCACGAGGGCCGCCGCGGCACCGGTGCTCGCCCCGAACAGGCCGACCGGCAGGTGGCGCGTCTGCTCCCAGGCGCCGACCTGCCTCAGTGCGGCCAGCAGGCGCTCCGCGAGGAGCACGATGTCGAAGACGTTGACCCGATCGGTCGCCTCCTGCTCGGTGAGCAGGTCGAAACGCAGCGTGGCCAGCCACGACTCATGGAGCACCGCCGCCACGGAGGCGTTGCGCGGACTGTGGCGGCTCGAGCCGCTGCCGTGCGCGAAGAGCACCAGCCCCGTCGGAGGTGCGGGCAGGCAGAGCCGCCCCTCGAGCGTGATCGCCGCGCCGGTCTGGGCGGTGGCGGAGATCGCGATGTCGAACGACTCCACCGTATCGGTAAGCGTCATGGCGTCTCCTCCACTGGAATCGCGCCCGCGGCGGGCGCCGGGTGGTGTGGATACACCGGCCCTTGCTGCAAGAGGGTAGGGAGCCGCGTGATGCACGGGCCCGATGGCCCGTGACGCCCGGGTCTGCCGCGTCGTGCCGCGGTCGGACAGTTCGCGTGCGTGCGGGCCGCTCCGGCACCGCAGCGGGTGTCAGCCGGCGTCCGAGCCGGCTGCGGCGAGAATCCGCAGCGGGAGATTCCCCTCGGCATTCGTCGAGCCGAGCGTGTCGGTGACCCGCACCTGCAGACGGTATTCACCGGGCGAGGCATCGGCGGGCAGGCGCACCACGTAGCGGGCGAAGTAATCGTGGCGACGGCCGGCGCAGGTTTCGGCGATCGGCTCGAAATTCCACTCGTGGATCGTCCGTCCATCGGCATCGACCAGTTCGAGTGCCGTGTCGATGCAGGTGGTGTGGCCGGCCGGCGTGGCCTGCGCCGTGAGATTGCCCAGTTCGAAGTAGACGATCACCTCCCGTCCCGCCCGAAAGCGGTCCTGCGGGAAGCGGTCCACCACCCCCCACGCCTGCACCCGGGAGGCGAAGCAGGCGTTGGTGATCCGGAGGACGGCATCTCGACCCGCGCCGTCACCCGGCGGCTCCTTCACGCCGCGGATGGTGTCCTCCGGGGCCGACGGGATGCCGCTCTCGTGGGCCTCCTCGTCGTGACGCGGCGAAGGCCCGTTCGCAGCGACGAGAAGGGGAGAGGGCGGTTCGCTCGTGTTCGCCTCGGGAGCGGGAGCGTCGATCTGGATCGGGCCGGACGTGGCTTCCGGTGGCGTCAGATCGGCCTTGGCGACCACATGCGGCAGCGCCGAGACA
>CAIWZS010000157.1 GCA_903917235.1 uncultured Planctomycetaceae bacterium
GTTGCTCTTGGCGCTGCCCGCCTCGGCCGTCCTGCTGGTCGGCCTGCGGCACCTCAAGGACGCGTACTTCGCCAGCGGGTTCTATCGGGACGGCTGACCCGCGGTCGCGTGACGGCCGCACGAGCGGTTCGTGCAACCGGTAGAGCAGCTCCCACGGACGTGCAGGTGCGGCAGAAGCCCATGACCGTGGCGTCGAAGGGCAGCCGGAGCGACGCCTCCTGCCGATGGTCGGCCGCGCACCAGCGGCTCCGGACCTTCGGTGGTGGCTCGCTTTGGTGCCCGATCGTTGGACCGGCGGGATTCTTCGGATAGCCTCGACGACATGAGCCAGCGGAAACCGAGCCGGCCCCGTCACACCCCGCGCGGCGGCGAGCGGCTCGAGTCGCGGCGTCCGCTCGCCGGTGACGTCGTCGATCCGAACAGTGGCTGGATCGACGCGAGCCAGTTTCAGCCCTACGGGTATTCGCTCCTCGGTACCCAGTTGTCGGACGTGACGGCGGGCAACGGGGCGGCGTTGCGGTACGACGTTCCGGGCAACGGGCAGCCCGTCCCGCCGCCAGCCACCTACCAGCCTCCGACCGCTCCGGTGAACTCCGGCGCGATCACCGCGAGCCAGTTCAATGCCGGGGGGTTTGCGACGATCGGAGTGCAACTCGCGCGCACGGCGATCACGGGCGCGCTCCTCGTCGATGCGATCGACCAGGGGGTGGGGCGGCCGGCAGCCGGAGGCAGCCCGTCGGTGTCGCACGTCATCGGTCCGAATCCCCTGCCCATGCTCGTGCCCGCGGGCGCGCCCGAAGAGGTCGTCAATCAGGGGATCGTCACGTCCAGCCAGTTCAACGATGGCGGATTCGGCGCGATCGGCATCCAGGCCAGCGACGTCACGATCGGGGGCGACCTGGCCATCGTCCTGAGAGACGGCGTCGATCCCGCGATCGCGGCGGCCACCACCTCTCCCGTGCCGTCCCAGGTCATCCCCGATCTGACCGCGAACCAGGGCACGATCACGGGGAGCCAGTTCACCGACGGCGGCTTCGGGGATGTGGGCCTGCAGTGGCAGGGCGTCGCCGTGGGCCGCTCCCTCGAGGTCGGACTCGACCGGATCGTCGTCCAGCCGACCACCGCCGCCCGTCCCGGAACCATCCCGCAGCTGGCCGGAAGCTTCGTCAAAGGCTCGCGCACGGTGAGGCTGCGACTGATGAATGCGGCGGCGCAGTCGACCCCGAAGGCCGCGTTCAGGCGGGCCGTGGAGCAGCTCTATCCGGGGATGTCCGTGTATGGCGTGGGCATACGGCCGAACACCACCATCCGTTCCATCGTGCGATCCAACGGCACCGTGTCGATCCAGATCTCCCGGCGGGCGTCGGTCGCCGGGGTCGGCGTGCCGGTGTTCTTTTCGACCAGCGACACCGGTACCAACACCGGACGGATCTCATCCAGCCAGTTCGCCGACGGTGGCTTCGGCGACATCGGCCTCCAGTGGTCGGGAGTGAAGGTCGACGGACGTGTCGCCACGCGGACCAACGGGCTCGAGATCCAGCCGGAGAGCGGCGCCGGCGCCATCTCCCAGGGCGGCCGGACGTTCGGTCCGCTCCAGCCCGCGGACATGGCGGTCGTGGGCGCAGCGGTCCCCTCGACGCCGGCTTTTTCCTCGGACGGCCCGCCGGCCACCGTTCCCGCTGCGGGCGGCACGCCGACCTCGAACGACGCCACGAACAGCGGGTCCGTGACAGGCAGTCAGTTCGCCGACGGCGGCTTCGGCGACATCGGCCTGCAGTGGCGGAACGTCCACGTGTCGGGTGACGTCGAGGCCACGCACAACTCGATCTCGATCCAACCCGAGAATCGCAGGCAGGGGCGCATCTCGGTCGGCGACGTGTCATTCGCCGGCACGGCTCCAGCCTTCGCAGCGTCGCCGGCCCTGCCCACCCTCGCTGCCGCTCCCGATCCCGCGCTCTCGCGTGCCGGGACGCCTTCGACGCCTGCAGTCCCCACGCCCACGAACCCCGGCCCCACCCCCTTCAAGGTCAACGCGGCCACCAACAGCGGGCTGATTCGTGACAGCCAGTTCGCCGACGGCGGCTTCGGCGACATCGGCCTGCAGTGGTCGGACGTGAAGGTCAACGGTGGCGTCAAGGTCGTGCACCAGTCGCTGTCGGTCCAGCCGGAGGGGGGCGCGCTCGCCGGCGTCTCGGTGTCGGACGTGCGGTTCGGAGATGCCGTGCCCATGCCCGTGCCCGGCGCGAGCGGTCCGCTCGCCCCGGCCACGCTCCCCTCGCTCGTGGTGCCGGCCACTCCGGCCCCGTCCACGCCCGGCTGGATTCCCGATCCGATGTTTCGCCGGCGGGCCAACGCCGCCAATCTCGCCGACGCGCAGTTTCTCAGCGGCGCCGGATCCGCCGCCACGTTCCAGTGGAGCACGACGACGTTCGCGGGCGGGCAGCTGACGGTCGTCAACAACGTGCTCACGGTCATCAACAACGCGACCACCACGGCGCCGATCACGCTCGCCGACGTCACGTTTCCCGGTGCCGTTCCGCCACTCAACGCCACGCCCGCGTCACCGTCGGCCGGTGTTCAGGCGACGTCACTCGGCCGGCGACCGACGGTCAGCGGACCGGTGCCGACGCTCGCCGCCGCGAGGTCGAGCGATGCGGCGACCAACAGCGGCAGCCTGCAGGGCAGCCAGTTTCTGGACGGGGGCATGGGCGATATCGGCCTCCAGTGGCGTGGCGTCACCGTCAACGGCGCGGTGACGATCCACCACAACTCGCTCACGATCGCGGCCACGGGCAATGCTGACGGGTTGACGGCCTCGACGGGGCCGATCGTGATCGCGGGCGTCTCTTTCAACAGCGGCCTGAATGCCCTGGCCGCGCCCGGCGATGGGATCTTCGTCACGCCACCGGTCGTCACCCAGCTCGCGACGACCGTCCCTCCGGCTCCTGGCGGCGGAGGGGGCGGTCAGGGAGCCAGCAATTCCGGCACGCTCACGGGCGGCCAGTTTCTCGACGGCGGGCTGGGAGCCGTGGGGATGCAGATGAAGGACGTGACCATCGACTGCCCGGTCACGATCGTGAACAACGTGCTGTCGATCGTGGTGTCGGGCGTGGCGTCCCAGGACGTCACGATCCGCGACGTGACGTTCGCCTGAGCGGAGCGGTCCGCTGACCGGCGCTCACGCCCGGCACGAAATACTCGACGTACCCCAGGTGCATCTCGTCGAATGTCTGCGGGCCCCAGCGGACGGTCTTCGTGGGATCGGGGTTCGCAGGGTTGCCGGCGCTGTTGTCGTACCAGGCGGTGAACACGAGCGTGTCTCCCGCCTTGAGCGCGAGCGGTTCGTGCAGCCGGTAGAGCA
>CAIWZS010000158.1 GCA_903917235.1 uncultured Planctomycetaceae bacterium
AAGCCGAAGTCGTCGGTGGCACCGTAGGCCTGGCCGCCGCGCACGCCGCCTCCGGCGAGCCACACCGAGAAGCCGTAGTGATTGTGGTCGCGGCCGCTGGCCCCTTCCGACGTGGGCGTGCGGCCGAATTCGCCCCCCCAGAGCACGAGCGTGTCGTCGAACATCCCGCGTGCCTTCAAGTCCTCGAGCAGCGCCGCGATCGGGCCGTCGAGTTCGCCGGCCAATTTTCGGTGGCCACCGGCGATGTCCGAGTGGTTGTCCCACGGCTGGCCGGCACCGTGCCAGAGTTGCACGTAGCGCACGCCGCGCTCGAGGAGCCGTCGCGCCATGAGCGTCTGCCGGCCGTGGACGTGGTCGCCGTAGCGGTCGCGCACCCACTGCGGCTCCCGCGCGAGATCGAACGCCTCGGCGGCGGCCGTCTGCATCCGGAAGGCGAGCTCGAACGACTCGATGCGGGCCTCGAGCCGTGGATCGAGCCGGCCGGCGGCATGCTCGTGGTCGAGCGCGGCGAGCAGGTCGAGCTGCGCGCGTTGCGTGGCCGTCGAGGCGTGGCGGCTGCGCGTGTTTTCGACGAGCTTCTCGATCGACGTGTGCCGTGGATCGACGAAGGTGCCCTGGTACGCCCCGGGCAGAAAAGCGGCCTGCCAGTTCTCGGAATCCTTGATCGGCATGCCTCCGGGGCACATGGCGACGAAGCCGGGGAGGTCGGCCGTCTCGCTACCGAGGCCGTAGAGCGTCCACGCGCCGACGCTCGGCCGGGCCTGCGCCGAGCTGCCGCAGTTCATGAGCATGAGCGACGGCTCGTGGTTGGGCACCTCCGCCACCATCGAGCGGATCACGGCGATGTCGTCGGCATGGGCGGCCGTCTTCGCGAACAGATCGCTCACCTCCAGTCCGCTGTCGCCGTGCCGCGAGAACGTGAAGGGGGAGGGCAGGGCGCCGCCCGTCTTCCGTTCCGTCGTGAGTGTCACGGGCAGCGGCTGGCCGGCGTGGCGGGCGAGCGCCGGCTTCGGGTCGAACGTGTCGACGTGCGACGGTCCGCCGTTACAGAAGAAGTGGACGACGCGGCGGGCCCGCGGGGCGAAATGCGGCCCCCCGCCGGGGCCGGCGATCGCGCCGGCCGACTCGTCGGCGATCACGCCGGCGAGGCCGAGCGCGCCGAGCCCCATGCCGGAGCGCTGGAGGAGACGGCGGCGTCCGAGGCGTGTCATGGTGAGGTCCGGGAGGCGTCGCTGGCCGTCAGTCGATGAAAAACGTCTCGTTCGAGATGAGCAGCACCTGCGCGAGCTGCTCGACGCGGGTGAGTTCGGCCGGGCCCGACGGTGCGGCCGCGCCGGTCGCCGGCGCGATCGATCCATGCGTGAGAAACACGACCGCGAGCGACCGCTGGGCGTCGGTCGGCGGCCGTGCGAGGATTGCCCGGTAGAGCCTGCCCACCGCCTCGTCGGCGGGCGCGGCTGCGGCATCCGTCGCGGCGACCACCCCCCGGGCCCGTGCGGCGACGAACGGATGGTTGAGCGCGAAGAGTGCCTGTTGCGGCACCATCGTCTCGCTCCGTGTCGGGACGTGCAGGTCGGGATTGGCGACGTCGAACATGCGGAGCACCGTCGGCAGGAACTGCCGGTCGACGAGGCCGTAGAGGCTCCGCCGACGGTGGGCGAGCCCGTCGCCCGCGAACATGTCGGCCGCTCGGCCACCACTCGACAGGTCGAGGCTGCCGTCGACCGTGAGAAGCGTGTCGCGCACCTCCTCGAAAGCCAGCCGGCGGGGATTCATCCGCCACAGCAGGCGATTCCCGGGGTCGATATCGCGGGCCCGTGCGGCCGTCGACGCGTCGCGGGCCCCGTCCGATCGCTGGCGATACGTGGCGGACAGGACGATCAGCCGCTGCAGGTGCTTCGTGCTCCAGCCGCTCGAGACGAGCCGGCCCGCGAGCCAGTCGAGCAGCTGCGGATGGCTCGGCGGCGCCGCGCGGACGCCGAAGTCGCTCGGTGTGTCCACCAGGCCGCGGGTGAAGTGCTGCTGCCAGAGGCGGTTGACCCAGACGCGGGCGGTGAGCGGGTTGGAGGGGGCGACGATCGCGTGTGCCATCTCCAGCCTGCCGCTGCCCGTCGTGAAGGGGGCCGCGTCGGGGCCGGCGACGACCGAGAGAAAACGGCGAGGCACGGTGTCGCGAGGCTGCCTGGGATCACCGCGACGGAAGACCCGCGGCGTGCGTTGTTCCGACCGGTCGACGAGCCGCACGGCATACGGCGGGGCCGCGGGCTGCTCGATGATCCAGCGATCGACCTCGCCCTGGAGTTTCCAGAGTTCCTCGCAGGCGGCCGTCGGAAAAAAGCCCTCGATCGACACGATCGGCTCGTTCGGCACGACGCACGGCGACTGCGGGGCGTGAAGCACGCTCCGCAACTCCTCGAGATCACCGTCGGCGAGCGTACGCGGGGGCGGGTCGTGGGCCTCGGCGGCCGTCGCGAGCGCGTGCTGCCACTGCCGTTCCACGTCGGCAAGCAGCCGACCGTAGCGATCGGCCACCTCGCGCATCGACTCGGGCGGTGACGTGAACAGGGCGGCGACGTGCGGATTGACGCGCTGGCCGCCGACTCCGAGCTTGGCGAGCGCCGCCGTGGCACGGGTCGGAAACGCGTCGGGCCCGAGGGCGGCGAGGGCCACCCACGGGGCGAAGACAGGGTCGCGGGCCCGTTCAGGCCGAGCGAGGAACGCCTCGAAACGGCGCACGAAGGCGGGAATCATGTCGCCGGCCGCGAGGATCTGATCGAAGCCCTCGGCGGGATAGTCGTCGAGTGCGGTCTGCGCGACGAGGTAGTCGGCGATCCGCTGC
>CAIWZS010000159.1 GCA_903917235.1 uncultured Planctomycetaceae bacterium
CCATCGCGCGGCGTTTGCTCGAGGGCGTCGATCATGTTCGCACGGGCTGGACGATACGGCCTCCGGGGTGGTCCCGGTGGCGTCGCGTGGTGTGTCTCCGGTCGGGTCTGCGCCCCTTCCTCCGACACACCACGCGGATTGTTCACCAACTCTCTCATGATCACTGGTACAGAAACTGGGGAGGGCTCAGTGTGACGAGGCGTGCTGACGCCCGGCCCGACGGAGAGACTCCGCCGCATGCATCACACTGTTTCCACCCCGGCCGGTTCCGGCGTTGGCCGCGCCACCGCGGCCGCACTCGCCGTGCAGTTCGGCTTCGCGATCGCCGTCATCGCCTGTGCGGCGGCCGGCCTGTTCCTGCCCGTCCTCTTCACCTGGCGGTGGCGGGGCTTCGAGCCGCGGCAGGCGATCGTGCCGCTCGTGCAGTTCACGATGCTCGGCATGGGCCTCACGCTCACCGCCGCCGATTTTCGCCGCGTGCTGGCCACGCCCGGCGTCGTGGCGCTCGGCGTGGCCGCGCAGTTCGGGATCATGCCGCTGGCCGGCTGGGCCTTCACCCGCCTCTTCGGCCTCACCGGCGAGGTGGCGGCGGGATTGATCCTCGTCGGCTCCTGCCCGGGCGGCGTCTCGAGCAACGTGATCGCCTACGTGGCCCGGGCGAATGTCCCGCTCTCCGTCACGCTCACCGCCTGCACGACGCTCCTCTCGCCGCTGGTCACGCCGCTGGCGATGCGGCTCCTGGCCGGGCGCGACGTGCCGATCGAGGCCGGGGACATGTGCCGGTCGATCGTGTGGGTGATCCTCGCACCGGTGCTCGCGGGGCTCGTGATCAACGCGCTGGCCCCCGGTCTCGCCCGGCGGCTGTCGCGGGTGCTGCCGCCGGTCGCGATGGCCTCGATCGGCGTGATCATCGCGATCACCGTCGCCCTCGCGGCGGCGGATCTGCGTCGCGTCGGGCCGCCCCTGGTTGCGGCGGCGGTCTGCCACAACGCGACGGGCTTCCTCCTCGGCTACGCCGCCGCGCGGGCCGCCCGGCTCGACGTGCGCGATGCCCGCACCCTGAGCATCGAGGTGGGCATCCAGAACGGCGGCATGGCAACGGCGCTCGCCTTGGGCCCGCTGCACAGCCCGGCCGCCGCCCTCGCCGCCGCGGTATTCGGCCCCTGGAGCGCCCTGGCTGCGGCGCTCCTCGCGGCCGGATGGTCGATCCGGCCCGTCCGTGTCGGCACCGGCGCCCCGCGGGCGTGAGCGTCGGGATCCGCGCGGCCGGATCGCCCGCAGGCTGGAGTTGGCCGCCGACGGACCGACGGGAAATACTTCACGTGCGGGTGGGAATGCCCGCGCCTCCCCGGGAGACCGCGCGATGTCCATCGTTCTCGGTGCGAGCCTCGACAACGGCCTCGTTGGACGGACGCAGGAACGTCCGGCGGTGCAGCGGGAGGCCAGCGTCACGAGCCTCTCCATCGGGCAGTACCTGATCCGCCGGCTCGGGGACTACGGGATCCGGCACGTCTTCGGCCTGCCGGGCGACTACGTCCTCTCCTTCTACTCGATGCTCGAAAAGAGCCCTCTCGATCTCGTCAACTGCACCCGCGAGGACTGCGCCGGGTTCGCCGCCGACGGCTACGCGCGGGTCAACGGCATGGGCGCCGTCTGCGTGACCTACAGCGTCGGCGGCCTGAGCCTCGCCAACTCGATCGCGGGAGCGTACGCGGAGAAGAGCCCCGTCGTCCTCATCTCCGGCGCGCCCGGTCTCGGTGAGCGGTCGAGCGACCCGCTCCTGCACCACCGGGTTCGGGAGTGGCAGACGCAGCTCGAGGTGTTCGACAAGCTCTGCGCCGCGAGCCGGGAGATCAACGATCCGGCCACGGCGTTCCGCGACATCGACTTCCTGCTCGACACCGCGCACCGGCTCAAGCGGCCGGTCTACCTCGAACTTCCCCGTGACATGGTCTCGGTCGTGCCGGAGCAGATTCGGGCGTTCACCAGGCCCGCCGAACGGAGTGATCCGGACGCCCTGGAGGAGGCGGTGCAGGAAGCCGTCGCGAAGATCGAGGCGGCCGCACGGCCCGTGATCATCGCCGGTGTGGAACTCCACCGCTACGGTCTGCAGCGCGAGGCCATCGCGCTCGCGGAGGCGGCCGGCATCCCGATCGCTGCGACGATGCTCGCGAAGAGCGTCATCAGCGAGGTGCACCCCCTCTTCATCGGTCTCTACGAGGGGGCGCTGGGGCGGGAGGAGGTCACGACGTTCGTCGAGGAGAGCGACTGCATCATCCTCCTCGGCACGCTCCTCACCGACATCGACCTCGGCATCTTTACGGCGAAGCTCGATCCGACGAAAAGCATCTACGCCACGAGCGACGAGCTGCGGATCAGCCACCACCACTTCCATCACGTGCGGCTCCAGGACTTCATACAGGCGCTCGCCGCGGCCCGGCCCCGCGCGGCGCGGCGGCCGCTGCCGCGGTCGCCCGTCGAGGCCCAGGGGCCCTTCGCGCTCGAGCCCGACCGGCCGATCACGACGACGCGGCTCGTCCGCCGCCTCGACGAGTCGCTCGACGACCGCACGATCGTCATCGCCGACGTGGGCGACGCCCTCTTCGCGTCGAGCGAGCTCGTGATCCGGGGCCAGACGGAGTTCCTCTCGCCGGCGTACTACACCTCGATGGGGTTCGCGGTGCCGGCCGCCCTGGGGGCGAAGATGGCCCGGCCCGACCTGAAGGTCGTCGCGCTGGTCGGCGACGGGGCCTTCCAGATGACCGGCATGGAGCTCTCCACGATCGTCAGGCGGGGCCTCGCGGTCACGGTGATCGTCCTCGACAACCGCGGCTACGGCACCGAGCGGGTCATCCACGAGGGGAGCTTCAACGACATCAATCCCTGGGAGTACCAGCTGCTCCCGCAGTTGCTCGGCGGAGGCACGGGCTACGACGTGCGGACCGAGCGGGACTTTGACGCCGCGATCACGGCGGCACTCGCCGACACCTCGGGCATGAGCATCATCCGCGCGCACATCGCGATCGACGACCACAGCGTCACGCTCGGCCGCATCGGGGCCGGGCTCGCGCGGCGGAATCGGGCCTGAGGCCACGGCGCGG
>CAIWZS010000160.1 GCA_903917235.1 uncultured Planctomycetaceae bacterium
CCGCACGACGTGCCGTGCGGACCGAGCCTCCACCGTCGAAATCCGCCGGCGGCGAGCACAATCCCCCCGACAGGCGGCGCCCGTCGTTTGACGACGTCCATTCGCAAGCCTGGAGGCGTGCGCCACGGGACGGAAGCCCGGCAGCCGCACGGTTCGCCGCCCGCCTGGAGGGCGGGCCTGCCGACTCAGGCTGCCGGGGCCATGGATGGCCCGGCAGCCGTATTTACTGCGTCAGCTTCTTGTAACGAAACCGATGCGGCTCGTCGGCCTCGATGCCGAGCCGCTCGCGACGGCTCCGCTCGTAGACCTCGAAGTTGCCCTCGCAGACGTGCACGTAGCCGTCGCCCTCGAAGGCGATGATGTGGGTCGCGAGACGGTCGAGAAACCAGCGATCGTGCGTGATCACGACGACGCTTCCCGCGAAGTTCACGATCCCCTCCTCGAGCGACCGGAGCGTGTCGACGTCGAGGTCGTTCGTGGGCTCGTCGAGCAGGAGCAGGTTGCAGCCGCTCCGCAGGAGCTTGGCGAGATGCACCCTGTTCCGCTCGCCTCCCGAGAGCGTCCCGACCTTCTTCTGCTGATCGGGGCCCATGAACATGAATTTGGCGACATAGCTGCGGGCATTCACGGACCGTTTGCCGAGCTCGATCGTGTCGTGGCCGCCGGAGATCTCCTCGAAGACCGACTTGTTCGGGTCGAGCGCGTCGCGACTCTGGTCGACGTATCCCACGTCCACGGTGGCACCCACGCGGATCGTGCCGGCGTCGGGCTGCTCCTGGCCCACGAGCATCCGGAAGAGCGTCGTCTTGCCGGCGCCGTTCGGACCGATGATTCCCACGATGCCGCCCGGCGGCAGCCGGAACGAAAGGTTCTCGAAGAGCAGCTTGTCACCGAAGCCCTTCGTCAGGTTCTCCGCCTCGATGACCTGGTCGCCAAGCGGACGGCTCGCCGGGATGAAGATCTCGACGTCCTGATCCCGCACCGCCGCCTGCTCCGCTGCGAGCTTCTCGTAGGACGCCACGCGGGCCTTGCTCTTCGCCTGGCGGGCCTTCGGCGACATCCGGATCCACTCGAGCTCCTTCGCGAGCGTCTTCTGGCGGGCGGAGGCCTGCTTCTCCTCGAGTTCGAGCCTCGCCTTCTTCTGCTCGAGCCACGCCGAATAGTTTCCCTCGAAGGGGATGCCGCGGCCATGGTCGACCTCGAGGATCCACTTCGCGACGTTGTCGAGGAAGTACCGGTCGTGGGTCACCGCCACGACGGTGCCCTCGTATTCGGCCAGGTGTCGCTCGAGCCAGTCGACACTCTCCGCATCGAGATGATTCGTCGGTTCGTCGAGCAGCAGGAGATCGGGCTTCTCCAGCAGCAACCGGCAGAGCGCGATGCGCCGCCGCTCCCCGCCGGAAAGGTTGGTGACGGCCCAGTCGCCCGGCGGCAGGTTCATCGCGTCCATCGCGATCTCCACCTGCCGGTCGAGATCCCACGCGTTCTTCGCCTCGATCTCGTCCTGCACGGTCGCCTGCTCGGCGAGCAGCTTCTCCATCTCCGCTTCGTCGAGCGGCTCGCCGAGCCGGGCGTTGATCTCCTCGAACCGGGAGAGGATCGCCTTCGTGCCGGCGACCGCCTCCATGACGTTCTCGAACACGGTCTTGCCGGGATCCAGTTTCGGCTCCTGCGGGAGATACCCCGCGGTATAGCCGTCGGCCAGTCGCGCCTCACCTTCGAATTCACGGTCGAGCCCCGCCATGATCTTCATGAGCGTGCTCTTGCCCGCCCCGTTGCGGCCGAGCAGCCCGATCTTGGCTCCGGGATAGAAGGCGAGATTGATGTCCTTGAGGAGCTCGCGCTGGCCGAACTTCTTGGTCAGGTGCGAAATCTGAAAGATGAACGCGGCTCCCATCGAAAGAGATCGACCTCCGTTGGGGGGAAAGGGACACGCCCCGGGCATGGCATGATCGTCGCGAGGCCCCTATCATAGCGGTGCCGCCGGTGATCCAGCCGGTTTTTCGCGCCGCGGCGAGAGGAGGATTCCATGCCTGAGTATGCCCAGCCCGACATCCTGGTCTCCACGGAGTGGGTCGCGGAACACCTGACCGATCCCCGGGTGCGGATCGTCGAGTCGGACGAGGACCGGGCGCTCTATGTGCAGGGACATGTCCCGGGCGCGGTCGAGATCGACTGGCAGACCGACCTCCAGGATCCGCTGCAACGCGACTACATCGACCGGGCCGCGTTCGAGCGGCTCTGCGCGGAGCGGGGCATCGCGAAGGACACGACCGTGGTGTTCTACGGTGACAAGAGCAACTGGTGGGCCTGCTACGCGTTCTGGGTCTTCAAGCTCTACGGCCACGCCGACTGCCGGATCATGAACGGCGGCCGCAAGCGCTGGGGCCTCGACGGCCGGCCGTGGTCGACGGAGCGGGTGACGCACCCCCGCACGACCTATGCCGCGACGGAGCAGGACGGCTCGATCCGGGCGCTGCGGGACGAGGTCCTGCGGCACCAGAAGGCGGGCCGCCAGCTGCTCGACGTCCGCAGCCCGGAGGAGTATCGCGGCGAGCGGATGCACATGCCGGACTACCCCAACGAGGGCGCTGTCCGGGGCGGTCACGTCCCCGGCGCGGTCAACGTGCCGTGGCCGATGAACTGCAACGACGATGGCACGTTCAGGTCGGCCAAGGAGCTCGAGAAGCTCTACATCCGCGAACTGAAGATGAAGCGGCGATCGCCGACCATCGCCTACTGCCGGATCGGCGAGCGATCGAGCCTCACGTGGTTCGTGCTGCGGTACCTCCTCGGGTTCGGCAACGTGAAGAACTACGACGGGTCGTGGCTCGAGTGGGGAAACGCGGTGCGGATGCCGATCGTTCGCGGCCCCGAGCCGCACGGCACGTCGGCGGCGACGCGGGCGGCGTCCGACGCCTGTGCAACGCCTCCGGTGCATGCGTAGGCGGCTGGTGAGCGAGGGAGGCCGTCCGTGGACGGCCGATGCGGCCATGCCGGAGGAATCCCGTGACAGTGCCGGCGTGCGTGTCCGGCTCGACCGCATGGTCGAGGAGTTCGCGGACCTCGACGCGCGGGAGAAGCTCGAACTCCTCGTCGATTTCGCGAACGGACTGCCGGCCCTGCCCGCCGAGTACGAGGCACGCAAGGCCGTCGAGGACCGCCGCGTGCACGAGTGCCAGACCCCGGTCTTCCTGTGGCCGGAGATGATCCCCGCGGGCGGTGCGCGACTCGTGGCGGACGTGGCGCCGGAAGCACCGACGGTAAAGGGCTTCGTCGCGGTCCTGGCGGAGGCGGTCGCCGGCCGCCCGGTGGGCGAGGCGGCGACGCTGCCGGACGACATCCTCGAGCGCATGGGTCTCGTGGAGGTGCTCGGCATGATGCGGACGGGCGGACTGCGCTCGATCGTGGCGCGGGTCCGCCGGGGCTTCGCGGAACTCGCCCGCTCGCAGGCGTGACGCGGGGCGGCCGCACACGGGGAGCGGCACGTCGTTCACGCAACCGGCACCGTCATCCGGCCCGCTCAAGGACGGGAAGTGCGGGCAGCCCGTTCGGCTGCAGTCTCAGGCCCGGCGCCGCCAGCTGATCCGGCACCTGTTCATCGGGCGTCGCAGGCGCGCCGAAGAGCACCAGTCGCGCCGTCGCGAGGAGCCCCCGCCATGAGCCGAAGGTGGCCTCCACGGCGGCCGGTTCGTAGCCGCAGTGCACCATGCAGTTGGCGCACTTGGGATTCCCACTCGCTCGGCCATAGGCGTCCCAGTCGGTCTCCTCCATGAGCGCCCGAAACGACGCGGCATACCCTTCGTCGAGCAGGTAGCAGGGCCGCTGCCAGCCGAAGAGGTTGTACGTGGGCGTCCCCCACGGACGACATTCGAGATCCCACGCGCCCTTGAGAAACTCGAGGAACACCGGCGACTGGTTGAATTTCCAGCGCCGCGGGGCGCCGTCGAGAATCCGGCGGAAGAGCGACTCGCTGCGCCTCCGCGGCAGGAAATGATCCTGATCGGGCGCCTTCTCGTAGGAGTATCCTGGCGACACCATCATCCCCTCGACGCCGAGCTCCATGACCTCGTCGAAGAAACGCCGGTACCGGTCCGGGTCGGCATCGGTGAACAGGGTGGAATTCGTGGTGACGCGAAAGCCCGCCCGTCGGGCGGCACGGATCGCCGACACGGCCGCGTCGTAGACGCCCTCGCGGCACACCGCGTGATCGTGCTCCTCGCGCGGTCCGTCGAGATGCACCGAGAAGGCGAGGTAGCGGGACGGCGTGAACCGCGGGAGCATCTCCTCGAGCTTGAGCGCGTTGGTGCAAAGGTAGAGATACTTCCGTCGCGCGACGATGCCCGCGACGATCCGCTCGATCTCGGGATGCAAGAGGGGCTCGCCGCCGGGAATCGACACGATCGGCGCGCCGCACTCGTCCACGGCGGCGAGGCACTGTTCGGCACTGAGGTGCGACCGCAGCACGTGCGCGGGATGCTGGATCTTGCCGCAGCCGCCGCAGGCGAGATTGCACCGAAAGAGCGGCTCGAGCATGAGCACCAGCGGATAGCGATCGTTCCCGCGAAGCCGTTGCCTGGCCACGTGCCCGAGCACGGCGAGCATCTGGCCGACCGGAACACTCATGACCTCGACTCCTGGTGACGGACGGCCGCGCTGCCGGCCCGTACGAGCGCCAGCAGCGGGAAATAGATGGGATACCAGTGGTAGCGGAGGTAGAAGACGCGCGGGAATCCGGTGCCCGTGAACTCGGGCTGATCCCAGCTCCCGTCCGCCGACTGCCGTCGCACGAGCCAGGCGAGGCCCCGCTCCACTGCGTCATCGCGGGCGCATCCGGCCGCCTGCAGCCCGAGCACGGCCCACGCCGTCTGCGACGCCGTCACGCCGCCACGGCCCGCCTGGGACCGGTCGGCATAGCTCGCCGGTGACTCTCCCCAGCCGCCATCGGCCTGCTGCACGGAACGCAGCCACGACGCAGCCCGCTTCACGGCCGGATCGGTCGTCGGCACGCCCACCGCCTGAAGTCCCTGCAGCGCCTGCCACGTTCCGTAGATGTAGTTCACACCCCACCGGCCATACCACGAGCCGTCGGCCTCCTGCGACGACCTCAGGTACGCGACGGCCCGATCCACGACGGGATGCCCGACGGAGAGCCCCGTCTTCCCGAACGCCTCGAGGACCCGCCCCGCGAGATCGGGCGAACTCGGATCGATCATCGCGTTGTGGTCCGCGAACGGCACCTTGCAGAGCAGCTCGCAATTGTTGTCCCGATCGAACGCGCCCCACCCGCCGTCGGCGTTCTGCATCGCCTCCAGCCAACGACGGGCCCGCTCGATGGCCGCGCCCACGAGCGCCGCACGAAGGCCGTCGTACCGGTCGGAATCCCGGTGCGTGTCGCGCCACGTCGCGAGCGCGACGAGCACCATGGCGGTGTCGTCGACGTCCGGATAGAAGCGATTGGCGTACTCGAAGCACCAGCCGGAAGGCTCGGCCGCCGTGCGACACGACCAGTCGCCCGCCGTGCGGATCTCGTTGGTCAGGACCCAATCGACCGCCCGCTCCAGCGCGGCCTCGTCGACGGGAACTCCGTCGCGCGCCGCCTCCACGAGGGCGATGAGCACGATCGCCGTGTCCCACACGGGCGACCGGCAGGGCTCGAGGCGGGTCGTGCCGTCCGGCTCGATTTCGACGAGCCGAGCCAGCTGGGAGCGGCACTCCCGCACCTCGGGCGAGTCCTCGGCACAGCCCATCGCACGCAGGGCGACGTAGCTCCAGACGATCGGCGGAAAGATCGCCCCGAGCCCGTCACTCCCGTCGAATCGCTCGAGCATCCAGCGGCGACAGGCCTGTACGGCGCGGGCTCGCAGCGGCATGAGCCCGACGGACTCGCAGGCCTTCATCACGCGATCGACCCCGCGAAAGAACACCGACCAGAATCCCGTGTCCACCGGGCCGGGGGGCACGTCGCGGGCGTCGGCGAAGAGTTCCGCGATGCCCCGATCGGCGGGCAGGTGGCGTACGGGCTTGAAGGCCCACATCAGCGAGAGCGGCACGATCATCGTGCGCGACCACGACGACACGCGGCGGAGATTGATCGGAAACCAGTCCGGAAGCAGGATCGCCTCGGGCGGCACCGCCGGACATGCCGCGTAGGGCAGCTGACCGAGCAGCGCGAGGTAGAACCTCGTGAAGCTGTTGACCGCGAGCGGACCACCGCAGGCGGTGATCGCGCGCCGCGCACGCACGAGCGCCGGCGATTCCGGATCGTGTCCGAGGATCTTGAGCGCGAGATAGGCCTTCACGCTCGCGCTCGCGTCGACCGGCCCACCAGGGTAGATCGACCAGCCCCCGTCCGGCCGCTGCTCCGCCAGGATGCGCTTGCCGCAGCCCTCGATCTCCGGACCGTCGAGCCGGCCTGCCCATGCCAGAATCAGGAGATACTCGCTCTCGAGGATCGTGTCCCCCTCGAGCGGCGCGCGCCAGTGCCCGTCCGGGGCCTGCCGCCGGGCGAGCCAGTCGGCCGTCAGGGTGGCGGCGGTGGCCATCCGGTCCGGAGCGAGCGCCCTCGAACCGGTCGCCACCCGATCGGCGTTGTCGCGACGGGGCGCGACCGCGGCCCCAACCGGACCACCACCGACGCCGTCGTGGGACGAAGGTGTCGCACCGTCGCCGGACCGGGGCACGGCGGGAAACTCGGCCGACCGTGAGCGATCAGGAGCCCGCTGCGTCCGCCGCGGCAGCACCGGCGCGGACGCCGCCAGCACGCCCCGGTTTCGGAGAGCCCGTGCCACATGGAGCCGGGCGAACGGGAAGAGGCCCCGGATCGACCGGTGCCAGAGCCACCCGCTCGTGGTCTCCGCCTCCTGGCCGGACACCAGCCCGGCCTGGGCCCCGCACTCGGCGGCCTTCTCCAATCCAGCACGTGCGGCGCCGGCCGCCACGCGCTCCGACCTCACGATCGTCGAGTTCATGCGCACATCCCTGCAAACTCTCTGAACCGGCGATCCTTCGCCGGACGAGCGGAGAACCAGCGGAGGATAGAGAACCGCCCGAGGACCGACAAGACCGGATGACGGCGGCGAGGACGACTGCGCAAGCGGCAGTGCATGCAGACATGGACGACGGCGCAAAGTGGGCAAGATTGAACGCCGACCATCCTCGATCAGGCGACGCGCATCGGCAGCACGACCTCGACGCGCGTGCCGCGGTCCGGATTCGTGTCCACCATGACGCTGCCCCCACCGACGTCGAGCAAACGCCACGCCTTGGGGAGCCCCATCCCGACTCCGCGGCCCGCCTCACGGCCGCTCGAGAACGGGTCGAACGCGCGGCGCAGCATGACGGCATCCATGCCCTGCCCGTCGTCACACACCGAGACGACGACGGCGCGGCGACCATCCCGCTCGTCCTCGGCCACCGACAGCGATACGCGCCCGCCTGTCCGTACGGCCTCGACGGCATTGAGCGCGAGCAGGCGCAGCACCTCGGCACCATGCGCCGGATCGAAATGCACCTCCAGGGGGCGCGGCGCCGGGCTGTATTCCAGGCGCACGTTGCGGGCTCCTGCGACCGCACGCACCGCCTCGATGGCGCGACGCACGAGCGTGTCGACGGGCACGGTTTCGGCCGCCGGCCGCGGGGGCCGCGCGAAGATCATCAGGCCCCCGATCATGTCACGGGCCCGGAACGCCTGATCCACGATCGTCGCCAGCCGCCGGCGGCGCTCCGGGTCGGACTCGTCCACGAGCAGGGCCTGGGCCCGGGCCGCGATGTTCGCCAGCGGATTGTTGATCTCGTGTCCGGCGCCGTAGGCGAATTCCCGCAGCGCCTCGAGACGGGCCGTGGCGACGGCCGCGTCGAACGCCGAGTCCGCCGTGCTTGCGGGCCCGTCCACACCGGACTCGATCGCTCGTTCCGCCGCCATGCCCGGACTCCCGAAAAGCGACCGCCCGCACTCCCCGGCGGGGGAGAGCGGGCGGCCGGATCATCACGATGGATTCGATTGCGACCCCGTCGGCCGCGTCCCTGCCGACCCGATCAGGAGCCGGCGACACCCGATTCGATGTCGAGCAGGCTGCAGATGCGATCCACGAGCACCTCGGCCTCGAAGGGCTTCTGCAGAAACTCGTTGGCACCCGAAGCCTTGAGATCCTCGATGCGATCGGGCTCGCACATGCCGGAGATGCAGATGATCCGCACGTCGTCCATGGTCGAATCGCTGCGGACCCGCTGGCACACCTCCTTGCCGTTGATATCGGGCAGCATCACGTCGAGGACGATGAGATCCGGACGGTAGTCCTTCACCATCATTCCGGCATCGAAGCCGTTGTTCACGCTGCGCGTTTCGAAGCGGCCATCCCGCTCGAGCACGTCGGTGATCAACTCGACGAGATCCTGGTCGTCGTCGACCACGAGAATCTTCCTCCGACCGCTCTCCAAGGCGTCCGTGGGGATCCCGTTGTCACGCATGAACAGAAACAACTGATCGCGGGGAATCCGACGGAACCGACTGCCCGGCACGCGGAACCCCTTCAACTGACCCGAGTCGAAGCAGCGGATGATCGTCTGCTGGCTGACCTTGCAGATCTTGGCTGCCTCACCCGTCGTGTACACGGTCTTCTGCATGTGCTTACCACCCTCTCCCTAGCCGTGATCCAGCTAGTCAAATCGGTGCCCGAAGCCCCCCGGGGGCGAATCGGCTCCAGACACCTAAGGCCTCCGTGCTGGCGGCAGCCGGCGCTGCCGACCCATCATCTGCCACGTGCGTCACACTCCTTGTCGACGCCTTGTCTCCGTCTTGTCTCCGTCTTGTCTCCGTCTTGCCGATGCGCCCTGTCGATGCGTCCCGGCGACGCGACCTGTCGACATGAACACTCGACGCGAACAGTCGACCCACGTCCCCCTGGTCACCCGATCTGCTCGCACAGACCGAGGGACGGGGAGGACTCGACCGGAAGAGGAAGAAGGGGTGACGGGCGTCGGAAATCCGTTTCCCATGCACGGGGCCGAACCGCCGCATCCCTGCTTGCCATCCTTGCCGCTCGTCCCAACTCTACGGGAACGCCGCGCACCGCGTCAATATCGTCCGACGAGCCACAAGTCGTTGTCCCACGAAGGGTTTCGAGACGATCTCGAAAGTCTCGAAAAACCGCGATCACCGGATCTTCCGCAGGCGCCCACGCTTCACCCGCCTCGGGAATCGACGACGATCTCCAGGAGTTCGATCGCGGGGCTGCCGTCGACGCGGATCAACGCCACACGACCGAACGTGGCCCGATCCCCGATCAGCCGCCGGAGCTCGTCGCCGGGATGCACCGCCACGAGCGAGACGTCGCGGACATCGCATAACACGCCAGCCGCCATGAGAATCCGCCCGAGCGGCGCCGTCGCATTCCGCACGCGTGCGGCATCCGCCGTGCCGAGCGACGACAGATCGATGCGCACGATGCCGTACTGCACCACATCGCCCGCCTCGTTCGACAGGAGAATCTCGCGGGCATACCACTCTCGACCGTCCGCCTCGGTCCGGGGACCGTCATGCGCGACGACGCGGAGGGAGACCGGTCCGCCATGGTGCCGCTCCATCGCAGCCGTCATGTGGCTGCGATGATCGAGCAGACCGCGGTACGGCTGCGGGACGGCGTCCGAAGAAACGGCCGTCAGGGCGGCGAAGGAAGCCGGGCTCTGGTGGAACAGCCGCACCAGTGACTCGGCCCGTGCGACGGCGTCTCCGTCTTCAGCCGCCACCTTCATCGGCGTGGTTCACCGCGTCGGCACCGGCCGGAAGCGACGCGTCCGGCACTGCGAGATCGAGCAGGAATTCCAGCACGTCCCGCAGCCTCGGCAGTTTACAGCCCATCACGGCCAGCGTCGCCTGGCGACGCTCCTCGGCGACGATGGCGGCCGCCCGGGTGAAGACACCGGCGCGGTCGTAAAGCTCCCGCACGGCCCCGATGCAGCCCGATATCGTCGCTTCATCGGCTCCGACGCCGCCCGCCTCCGCAGCCAGGCGCCGCAACCGCTCGACGTCCGCCGGCGCGAGCCGGTCGAGTGCGAGTGCCCACATGATCGTCGGGCGGCCTCCGAGCAGGTCACCCGCCGCACGGCGGTCATTCTCGAGGTCCCCGCTCCAATCCTTGAGATCATTGAGGATCTGGAACGCCGTGCCCACGTGGTGGGCGTACCGTTCCACATCGCCCACCTCCGCCGGAGACGCACCCGCCAGCCGGATGCCCAACGCCACCGCAGCTTCGAATGC
This sequence comes from uncultured Planctomycetaceae bacterium, assembly GCA_903917235.1. Taxonomy (GTDB): domain Bacteria; phylum Planctomycetota; class Planctomycetia; order Pirellulales; family UBA1268; genus QWPN01. Next base: position 10,259 of record CAIWZS010000160.1, read on the forward strand.
GGGGGACGTCTTCAATCCGTACATGTCGAGCGACTCGGCCGGCGAGAGCCGCTTGTCCGAGGCATCCCTCCACCACAACTCGGCGCCCTGGCCCTTGGCGAGCCGCACATGGGCGTTCGCCAGGATCGAGACCATGTCGGCCCGCGTGGATGCGTCGATCCCGGGGAGTCCGGCGATGATCCGATACCCGACGCCGAGGAGGTAGTCACCCGTGTTGATCGCCGAGGCGACGCCGCATTCCTCGTGCAGCGTGGGCAGGCCATATCGAACGCGGTCGCCATCCTCGATGTCGTCATGGACGAGCGAGGCCTTGTGGAACACCTCGATGGCGACGGCCGCCGCCCTGACCGCGTCACGGCGGACGGAGTCGTCGGCCGAGGTGTCCCGCCGACCCCCACGATCGGTCTGCACCGCGTCGAAGGCCGCGAGCGTGATGAACGGCCGCAGAAACTTCCCCCCCCGCACCACGAAACCACCGGCCGTCGTGGCCGCGGCTGCGAGCGGCGGGATGCGCTGCACCATGTCGTGTCGCATCGGATCACCCGACCCATCCGCATGCATTCCGAGGCCGAACGACCGATCCATGCCGAGCCGCGAGGCCAGTGACGCAAGCCCTGCGCCGGTGAACAGTTCGGCTGCCTCACGCAGCAACGGCAGGTAGTCGCCGACCGGGGCTCCACTTCCCCCCGCGACCCCGAGCAGGCCGAGCAGCCAGTCGACGTCGATCGCGGCCGCTTCGAGCGCCGCATGGCAGTCGTTCGCCGGAATCCTCGACGCACCGTCGGGTGCCGTCGGTGGCGGCTCGCACGGCACGGCGGCCACCGGCAGGGCGAATGCGGGCAGCATCGCGAACGCCTTCTCGAGATGGTCGAGTTTCGCCACACCGAGAATGCCGTCGTACTGGCCGGTCAGCAGGCCGCCGATCGACGACACGGCCTGCCGCGTCGATCCGACGACCCAGCCGCTGTCACGCGCGGCCGACCAGATCGTCGTGATGCCACAGGCCGTGCCGCAGACGTGCGGGACTTCGCCCCGTTCACCCGCGCGCTCCGGGGCTCCGGGGGCATGGGGACAGTCCGGAAGCAGCAGCAATCGCCGGCCGTTCGCGCCAGTCGCCAGGCGATCCCTCCAGAATTCCGAGACGATCGTGACCATCGTCCAGCCGACATGGGTCGGCAGTCCGCCAGCACGCCGCACCAGATCCTCAGCCAGCGTGCGGAGGCCAGCGGCCGAGCGGACCGCCCGGGGCTGGCCATCGGCCCTCCACGAAGCCACGAGGTCGGCCGCCATCGCCCGCAGGCGATCCCGGAGACGCCGCTGGTCGGGACATACTTCCCTGGGAGCGCCGATGACCGGGACCTTGGCGCTCGTCACAGCCGCCAGGCTTTCAGGCACCAAGGACACCTCCGCGCCAATCTTTTACTGGTATCCGACCATGGACACGCCCTGCACGCTCCTCGCCATGCTCAGAAAACCGCGGCCGGGTGGCAACGCTAACAGGCTGTGGAAAACGACCACCGCGGCCGTCCCGCGGGGGTCGGCCGGCCAGCTGGGGCTCGTGCGGCCCGGCCCCGAGCCTGTTTCGGGAACTCAGGCTCCCACCGGGGGCGGAGCCTCGAAGAACCGCGGCAGCAGGGAGTCCACCCGCAGGATGCCCTCGCGCGACAGTCGCACTTCCGGTGGCCGCCGCTCCGCGACTCCTTCCGCCTCGAGCGACTCCCACTCGCGAGCCCACTCGACGAGCGGGTCGATCCCGAATTTCCGCTCCAGTCGGCCCGTGTCGAGACGTCCTCGCTTGAGGCCGAGCACGAGCTCGCGGATGAGCAGTTCACGGCGCGTCGGCCGCAGCCCGCGCACGATCGGGATCCGCCCCGCCTCCACGGCATCGAGGTAGTCGGCCTGGTGGGTCTCGTTCTGGTAGTGCACGCCGCCGACGTGCCCAAAGCTGGCCACGCCGAGCGCGACGAGATCGCTGCCCTCCCAGAGCATGTCGCGATAGCGGAAGTGCACGCGGGCCGGGTCGCGGACGAGCGTGTAGCCGCTCGATATCGCATAGCCCGCCTGCACGAACCGGTCGAACGCCCAGTCGACCCACGCCCGCTTCGTCGGCCAGTCCGCGACGGGCACGGTGCCGCCCCCGTGCTTCGCATCCCGCACGAACACCGTGTTGAACGGGAGCTCCATCTGGTAGATCGTCACGCTGTCCGGCTCGAGGGCGAGCGTCTTCTCGACGGTCGCCTGCCACGACTCGGTGGTCTCACCGAGCATCCCCGCGATGAGGTCGATGTTCGTATTGGGAAACCCGGCGCGGCGGATCCACTCCCAGGCCCGCAGGATTTCCGCCGACAGGTGGGCCCGGCCATTGGCCTCGAGGATGACGTCGTCGAAGTTCTCGACGCCCAGCGAGATGCGGGTCATGCCGAGCGACTTCAGCGCCCGCACCTTGGGCTCCGAGAGCGTGCCCGGCTCGCACTCGAAGGTCACCTCCTCCGCATCGTCCCAGCCGAAACTCCGGTGCAGACCGTCGACGAGCCGCTCGAGCTGACGGACCGAGAGGAACGACGGCGTGCCGCCGCCGAAATAGACATACCGCAGGATGCGGTCGCGCACCGCGGGCTGGGCCGCCACGAGCGCCGCCTCGCGCACGAGCGCCTCGGTGTAGCGCTCCACGTCGCCGGCCGTCACGTCGGTGTAGACGCGGAAGTAGCAGAACTTGCAGCGCTTGCGGCAGTAGGGGATGTGGGCGTAAAGCCCCAGTGCCTCGGCCGTGGGGGGCTCGGCGAATGCCGCGAGGATCTCCGGCACCGCCCCGGCGTGCCAGCGGTCGAAGGGCGGGTAGTTGGAGACGAAATAACTGCCGGGCTGCGTCGTGGCCGGCATCGGATCGCGGTCGGCGGTGTCGCTCATCGGCAGGTGCCCCCGCGGCCGGCTCACGCCCCCACGCCACGGGCGGCGAGCAGGTCGTCGAAGTCCCGAAGATGGTAGCCGACACCGGCGGCGTCGAGCACGCGACACAGGCCGCGCAGCGCGATCCCCATGCCGTCGGGCCCGCTGGTGCCGCCGAACTGGCCGCCGCCCCGGACGTGGGGCTCGAGATCGACGAAGACACCCGGTATCCCGCGTCGCTCGAGCCGCTTCGTGAGGGACGGCAGCATGGTCCGCAGATCGGCGAGGATGCGGTCGTGCCCACCCGCCCCGAGGTCCGCCGGCACGAAGTTCGCGAGGTGATTCTCCTCCACGTGGGCCCCGCGCGCCCTGGCCGAGACCTTGCGGTAGTCCTTGATGTGCACCCAGCCGAGGCCGGGCTTCATCGCCTCCCATTCCTTCCACACGGCCTGCGTGGAGAAGCCCTGCACCACGAGATTCGCGGCGTCGAACACGAGCACCAGCGCCGGATGGTTCACGCGGCGATGGATCTCGGCGAGGATCGCGCCCGTACGCCCCACGAGGTTGGCCTCCACCTCGAGGCCGAAGGTGAGATCGGAGCGGTGGCAGGCCTCGACGATCCGGCCGATCCGTTCGACCGTCTCCTCGAGGTAGGCCTCGGGTTTCGCCCCGCGCGGCGGATAGAAGGAAAACCCGCGAATGAGCTTCGTCTCGAAGGCGTGCGCGAGCTCGCAGACCCGCGGCACCTCGCTCGCGAGATACTTCTTGAACGGCACGTAGCGGTTGGTCGTTCCATCCTCCTGGTCCACAAGCTTGACCTTGCCGATCGGCGATGCGATCGAGGCGACGTTGAGCCCGTACTCGTCCTCGAGCTGCCGGATCCTGCGAATCTCGGGGAGCGTGAGCTTCATCACGTTTTTGACGCCCTTGCCGACGTCGATGAAGCGGAGGCTGTAGTACTCGAGTCCGAGTGCCGCCAGCGCGGAGAACTGCTCGACGGCCGTGAGATGGAACGCGGCCTCGTCGGCGAGCGCGGAGAGCAGGACGCGGGACTGGGCCATGGAGGACTCCTGGGGGAGGGGCGGGCTCGACGCGATGATTGTCGCCTCGCCACGGGCGCTTTGGTAGGGCGACGCAGACGCCTGTCACGCGTCGCCCGACGACTCAGGGCGCCGGCGGCAGATGGTCGAAGGCGGGATGCGACACGGTGATCCGCGACGTGATGCCGCCGCGTGGCGAGAACGCCGCGACGAGCGTGAGCCGACGGGGCGCGAGGGCGGCGACCACGTCGTCGACGATGCGGTTGGTCACGTGCTCGTAGAAGATCCCTTCGTTGCGGAACGCCTGCAGGTACAATTTGAGGCTCTTGAGCTCGACGCAGACGCGATCGGGCACGTAGCGGAACGTGAGGGTGCCGAAATCGGGCTGGCCGGTCTTGGGGCAGACCGACGTGAACTCCGGGCAGACGATCTCGATCGTGTAGTCCCGATCGGGAAACTGATTCGCGAAGGTCTCGAGCAGGTCGCGCGAGGGGCTGCCGGCTGGCGGGAGCGAGGACGACGGCATCGGCGTGCGGTTTCCGGATGGCAGGGCGGTGGAGCGTGACGTGCCCCGTGCGGACAGGATAGTCGAGCCGGTCCCGGCCGCCATGGCGCGGACGCCCGGTCCGCCGGCGGACGCGGCGGTTCGCGTCGCCGTCGTCCTCCTGTCGGGCGGGCTCGACTCCGCCACGGCGGCGGCATGGGCGATGCGCCGCGGGTATCGCCTGGCGGCACTGTCGATCGCCTACGGCCAGCGTCACGCCGTGGAGCTCGAGGCGGCCCGCGACGTCGCCGCCGCGCTCGGCATCGCCGATCACGTGGTGCTTTCGGTCGATCTCGCGGCCTTCGGCGGCAGCGCCCTCGTCGATCCGTCGACGCCCGTGCCCGCCGATCGCTCGGAGGCCGAGATGACGGCCGGCATTCCCCCGACGTACGTCCCCGCCCGCAACACGGTCCTTCTCGCGCTCGCGCTGGCGTTCGCCGAGACGCGGGGGGCCGAGGCGATCGTCCTCGGGGTCAATGCGATCGACTACAGCGGCTACCCCGACTGCCGACCGGAGTTCATCGCCGCGTTCGGCGAGGTGGCGCGGCTCGGCACGAAGGTCGGCGTGGAGGGACGACCGATCGCCATCCTCGCGCCGCTCGTCACGCTGTCGAAGGCCGAGATCATCCGGCTCGGGCTCGATCTCGGCCTCGACTACGGCCTGACGACCAGCTGCTACGCGCCGGACCCGGCGGGAAGGCCGTGTGGCGCGTGCGACTCCTGCCGCATCCGGGCGGCCGGCTTCGCCGCGGTGAACGCGTCCGACCCGCGCTGCGATCGCATCCGCCGGGGTTGAGCGTCGCGACTCGATCATGCGCATCGCCGAGATCTACACGTCGCTCCAGGGGGAAGGGCTGCTCGCCGGCACGCCGAGCGTCTTCGTGCGCACGAGCGGATGCAACCTCCGCTGTGCCTGGTGCGACACGCCCTTCACGTCGTGGCGACCGGAGGGTGTCGAGCGCGGGGTGGCTGACCTGCTCGCCGCGGTCGCGGAGACCGGCCTGCGTCATGCGGTGATCACCGGCGGAGAGCCGCTCCTCCATCACGACACGGCGGTGATCTGCACCGCGCTCCGCGCCGCCGGCGTCCACGTCACGATCGAGACGGCCGGCACCGTCGCGACGATCGCCCCGGCCGACCTCATGTCGATCAGCCCGAAGCTCGGCTCGTCCGCACCCGCCCGCGACACGCCGGGGGCATGGCACGCTCGGCACGAGGCGACCCGCCGCCGCGACGACGTCCTCGTCGGACTCATGTCGGGGCCGCATCAGCTGAAGTTCGTGATCGACTCGCCCGCGGACTTCGCCGAGGCCCGTCGCTGGATGGACGACCTCGAGGACGCGGGCGGCGCGATCGATCGCCGGGCCGTGTTCATGATGCCGCAGGGCCGCTCCGCGGACGAACTCGCGACGACCTCCGCGTGGCTCCGGTCCGCCTGCCGCGAGGCGGGCGTTCATCTCGCCCCCCGGCACCATGTCGCCTGGTTCGGCACGGCGCGCGGCACGTGAGCGTCAGGCCGGGGCGGGCTTGGGAGGCGCGTGCCCCCGCGGACCGAACGCCAGGACCGTGGCGGCACCGGCCGCGACGACGAGCATTCCCGCGAGAAAGAACGGGCTCACCGACTCCGGCGTCGTGGCCGCGAGGGCGAGTGTCGCGAACGTGTTGATCACCGGGGCGCATCCGAAGACGACCGGCATCACCGTGAAGGGCTTGCCGCCGCAGGCGAAGGCGAGGATCGTCCCGAGGGCCCCGAGCGCCCCGAGCGCACCTCCCGCCAGACTCCATGCGAGGCCGCCGCCTCCCCAGTTGCCCACATCGCCGAGCGGCACGAGCAGCGCCCAGGGGACGAGCACCGCGATCAGGAAGTAGGAGACCCCGATGCAGATCAGCGGCCGCAGTCGGCTGCCCCCCATCGCCATCTGGCCCTTGTGGAGAACGGGACCGTAGGCACCCCAGCTGAGCATCGCCATCATCGCGGAGAGGAGCCACCCGAGCGTCCGTTCGGCCTCGACGACGACGCCACCGTGCCCGGTCTGGGGGCGGAAGAGGAGCACGACGACGGCGCCGGTGATCACCAGGATGAGCCCCGCGAGGAATGGTGCCTTGAGCTGGTTGAAGGCCTTGTTGATGAAGGCGTTGAGCAGCGTGTTGACGACCGGCGCCCCACCGAAGACGAGCGGCATGACATAGATCGGATTCCCCTGGAAGACCCGCAGGGCGAGGATCACGCCGAGCGCCCCGAGCGCCCCCGCCGTGCCTGCGACGAGGCTCCAGACCACGCCCGTCGTCCGCCACGCCCCCTTCTCGCCGAACCGCGAGAGGATGCCCAGCGGGACGACGATGGCGATCAGGAAGTAGGCCAGTCCCACGCACATGAACGCCCGCAGAGGTGACTGGAGCAGCGCGCTGCCCTTGCCGAGAACCGGCCCGTAGATGCCCCAGCAGAGGGCCGTGAGAGCGATCGCCGCGAGCATGCCCACGAAATGCACCATGAAACCCTCCTGGGGAGCCTCCTGCCCGACGCGTCGAGACGTCGCCGCGACGATGATACCCGCACGCGGGCGAACCCTCGAATCATCGTCCGGGGAGACGCGTCAGCCGGCCTGCATGCGCCGGCCGCCATCCCCCGTCCGCGCGAGGAGCGCGAGGGCCGCCTCACCGACCTGCTCGGGGGTGATGCGGCGCATGCAGTCGTTGTGACCGAGCGGGCACACCCGGCGTCCGCACGGCGAGCAGGGCAGGTCGAGCCTGATCTCGACGCAGCGCCGCGGGTCGGAGCGGCCGCAGAGCGGATCGATCGGTCCGACCAGTGCGACGGTGGGCACGCCGAACGCGGCAGCGATGTGACGTGGCCCGCTGTCGGTCGAGACGGAGAGCGTCGCGCGGCGATAGAGCGCCTTCGAGAGGCCGAGCGGCAGGTCGTCGACGTCGGCGAGGCTCCGCACCGCCGGATGGTCGGCCGCACGCTCCACCGCGAGGGCGGTCTCGCGGTCGCCCGGACCGCAGTGGATGAGCACCCGACAGCCGGGCAGCCGCGGCAGAAGCCAGCGGGCGAGCGCGGCACACCGATCGACACCCCACGCCTTCGACGGCCCATGCGCGCCGTTGTCGTTGAGCATGACGAGCGGGCCGGCGGATCCGGGAAAGAGCCTGGCCAGGACGTCGTCGGCACATCGCTCGTCGCCGGCCGACGTGGCGAGCGTGAGTGTCGGGGCCTCGTCCGCTCCCCCGCAGGGGATGTCGAGTGCCGACGCGAGGTGTAGAAACGACGCCGGCGGTGTCACGCGGCCGTCGTCGCGCGAATCCCCGTCGCACGGGCGTGGGAGCGGCGGTGCTACGACCTCGGTGAGCAGCGGCCGCCGCCAGTGACCGGCGTAGCCGATCCGTCGACGGGCTCCGGCGGCCCACGCGAGCGCCGCCGACGAGAGCGAGTTGGGCAGCACGATGGCGGCGTCCGCCCGGTCGGCCCGCAGCCGCCTCGCGACCGCGCGGAAGCCGACCGCCGGATCGACCCGGGCCCTGCCGCGGTCATACGGCACGACGGTGTCGAGCCAGTCGGCCCCGGCGAGCAGGTCGGCGATGACCGGTCGCATCACGCCCGTGATCCGCGCGGCATCCGAGAAATGATCGCGCAGGGCACGCAGCAGGGGCGTCGCCATCACGGCATCGCCGACCCAGCGCGGAAGGATCACGAGGATGTGCACGCAAGGAACGTAGCGGCGGACGAGGCCCCGTGGCAAAGCCAGATTTCCCACGCCGCGGGCACGTTCACTCCGCGCGCGGCCGCTCCGGGATCGCATGCCGTGTCGCGGCGGCCAGCCCGGCGGCAAGGGCCGCGAGCAGCGACAGTCCGCACGTCGCGGTCACCCACGCGAAGGGCAGTCGGGTCCCCGACGCGTCGCCGCCGATCAGGGGCGAAACCGCCAGCAGTCCGGCGGCCGTGCCCGCCACGAGGCCGAGCCCCACGGTGAGCACCGTCTCGATCGCGAGCAGGCCGCGGAGCCGACCGGAGGTGAAGCCGACGGCGCGCACCAGCGCGAGCTGGCCACGCCGTTCGAGGACGTTCTGCATCTGCACCGCCGCGACGCCGGCCGTGCCGAGCAGCAGCCCCAGCGTGCCGAGCGACTGGAAACCCGCGAGGAACGTGTTCTGGACCGCCTGCAGGGAGCGCAGTCGATCGATGGTGGCCTCCACGGCCACCCCGGCATCGGCCCACGCCGCCGCCAGCGCGGGCGCGACACGGACGCGCTCGTCGGGCGGCACGCCAGCGGCATCGATGAGCGCCATGCCGTAGCCCGAGCGGTCGGGGAAGAGGCGACGAAACGCGGCGTCGGAGACGATGACGAAGCCCTGCAGAATCGACGCATCGAGCAGGCCGACGATCTCCAGCGTGACGTCCCGACCCTGCTCGTCCGGAATCGTGAAGGTCGCACCGAGGCCGCCGAGCTTGAGGGCCCACTGGGCGGTGGCCTGGTCGAGGATCGCCGGAATCGGGCGTTCCGTGGACGCCGCCGACTCGAGCAGCCTCCACGGGTTGCCGGGGGCGTCCGCGCGAGCGGCAGCAGGGTCGCGGTGGGCATGCGCGACGAAGCGAAACCCGCCTCGGGCGACGAAGTCGTCGCCCACTCCGAGCACCGTCGGCCTCCCGGCCGCATAGAGGTTGGCACAGCTGGCGTCGTCACCGCCCGATGAACGCAGCCTCGCGATCGCGCAGGCCCGTACCACCGTCTCGTCGATCGCGGCGAGCCCAAGCGTGGCGAGCGTCTCGGGATCCGAGGGATCCACGGACGTCGGCTCACCGAAGGTCGCCAGGGCCGTCCAGCCTCCCGTGGGTGAACCGCGATCGCCCGGATCCTCGGGCGGCCGCACCGCGAAGGACGACACGGCGACGATGAGAAACTGCGCGACGGCCACGATGGCCGCCACCGAGAAGGCCCGTCCCGGCCGCCAGCGGAGGCCCCGGAGCGCGAGACCGGCGAGCGAGCGCGGCGGCCCGCCGACGCGAACCCTTCCCAGCCACGCGCGCACGACCATGAGGAGTCCCACGAGCGCGAGCGTTCCAGCGCAGAAGAAGAGCGCGACGGCGGACTGCCAGGCGGCTCCGCGACCGTACCACGCGCTCGCCGCGGCGCCGGCGAGCGACGCCGCTGCGAGCAGCGGCGTCATGCGACGCCCGCGTCGGGCCGCGCTCGAATCGGCATCGCCTCGCTCGCGCAGCAGCACCAGCGGAGCCATCCTTCCCGCGCGCCATGCCGCCCAGGCCAGCGCGGCCAGGCACAGGACGAGCGCCGCGAGCGCCCCCGGCCAGATCGCGGCGAGGGGGGGTGGACCGGCCGCGAACGCGACGACCGTGCCGCCGCTCACCCCCGTCGACCAGGCCCGTCCGAGCACCGCGAGCAGCGCGGCAGACCAGACGGGACCGAGGCCCATGCCGACGACGACACCGGCGGCGGCTGCGGCGCCACCGACGAGCACGAGCAGCGTCGCCAGCCGCGCCGGCGCCCAGCCGACGGCCGAAAGCACGCCGAGATCCCGTCGCCTGGCGGCGACGAGCAGGTGGAAGAGCAGCCATTCGAGCAGCAGGCCCGCCACCACGAGAAAGCTCGACAGCGCGAGGAAGAGGCTGCCGAAGGGCGTCGATCCCGTCGCCGCGGCGAGGGCCGCGGCCCGCAGCGGCTCGACTCGGATGCCGAGCGCTTCCGGACGGAGGGCCCCGGCGAGCGACTCCCGCAGGGTATCCACATCGGCGACACGATCGCGTGGGACGTGCCACGCCGTCGTCGCGCCGAAACGACTGGCGGCGAGCCGACGCGCCGTCGGAAGCGAGACGAACGCCTTCGGTGTCGCGCCGTGAGCCTTCCAGTACCGGTCATCCTGATCATCGGGGGGTGACGTGCGCACCCTCGTGCGGTCGAAGGGGAAGGGGGGGTCCCAGTCGGCGATCGATGCCTCGTCCGTGATGCCCTCCACCTCGGGCACGAGGTCGCGGGCCAGGGCTGCTCCCTCCATCGCGGCGATCCCGGTGATCCGCAGCGTCTCGCGCGTCTCCTCGACGCGGCCGTCGAGCGTCTCCGGGAGGAAGTACCGCATTTCGATCGGGTCGCCGATCGCGACCGGGCGTCCCTGCGCCGCGAGATCATCGACGACCCACCGATCGACGATGATGCCGTCAGGACCTGGCGGCGCGAGTGTCGTGCCGGTCGCGTCGACGAGCCCTCCCGACGGCAGCGTCGTCGCCGGGACGCCGGCCACGGTGGAGTAGGGAACCGCCGGCGGACGCGTGGCGGGGGCGGTCACCGGCGCGGCGGGGTCAGGCTGGTCCGCGACGCCCCGATCGCCGGCCGCGACGGGCACCAGCGCATTCGCTAGGAACACGAGTGACGGCACTCCACCGAGCGGCCCGAGCACCGCTTCGGCCGCTCGATCCACCTCGCCGGGCAGCACGAGCCGACGACTGACGAGCCGCAGGGCGTCGGCCGAGCCGGCCGGCTCGAGGGCAAACCCGTAGTCGGCGAGATCGGCACGCAGGCTGCCGCGGAGCCAGTCCGCAGCCGCGCGCGACGAGCCACCCGCGTCCCCGCGGCCCGCTGCGGAACGATCGGCGGCCCCGACCGCGAAGACGACGTTCGCCACGTCGCCGCGTCGGAGGATCGCCCGCGCCGTCGCGAGCGACGTGACGGCCAACGGGGCCGTGACCTGGACGGGCCGCAGCGAGAACCGGGCGAGGCCGCCCTCGGGCAGCACCTCGTCGACGGTCAGCCGCCGCCCGGTCGATGCGGGCGCCCGCCGCCCGAGGGGCGTGTCACTCGGCACGTTCGACCGATCGGGAATCCGCAGCACCACGGCCGCACCCGGCTCGAGGCCGAGTGCGTCGGCCAGCGGCGCGTTGACGAGGACGCGATCGCGCGCCGGCCCGGATCGAGCCCCCGTGAATCCCAGCGCGGCCGGGTCGTCGCAGGCGAGGAGCGTGGCCCGCGTCGCGGCGCGGCGGCCGCCACCCGTGGCATCGACGGACACCGTCATGACGAGGGCCGGCACGACGGAAGCGGGCCGGCCCGATGCTGCAGGCGTCGTCCCCAGGGACTCCGCGAGGCGTGTCACGAGCCGATCGGTGAATGGCTCGTCCGCGATGATCGCCGCGTCGATCGCACCGAGGCGTTCGAGGGCGAGGTCGTGCAGGCCCCGCTGGAGCGATGCCCCCACGCCGACCGCGCCGACGATCGTGGTGGCGACCACGGCCGACGCCGCGGCCAGCGCCATCACCTGCGGCCACCATTGCCTCACGAGCAGAATCGCGAGTCCGGCGAGCGACCGCACGCCCCGAGCCGCCGCCGATTCGTCCGCCTCGTCGATCATGGCGCCGGCCCGCCGTCCCGCACCGTCCCGTCCAGCAGCCTGCCATCGACGAGCCGTCGGATCGTTCCCACGCGGGCCGCGACCGCCTCGGCGTGCGTGACCACGATGAGCATGCCACCCGACTCCGACGCCAGCTCGACGAGCAGGTCGGTGACCGCCGCCGCGGCCCGAGAGTCGAGCTGCCCGGTGGGCTCGTCGGCGAGCACGAGTCGCGGCGACATGAGGAGCGCACGCGCGACGGCGACGCGCTGTCGCTCGCCTCCGGAGAGCGCGGCCGGCAGATGATCGGCGCGGCTGGCGAGGCCGACGCGGTCGAGCAGCCGCGCGGCCCGCACGGCGATGGCGTTGGTCACCCGTCCCCGGGCGAGCGCCGGCACCACGACGTTGTCGAGCGCGGTGCACCCGGCGAGCAGGTGGTGCTCCTGGAAGACGAACCCGACGCGGCGATTGCGAAACGCGGCCCGCGCGGCGTCGTCGCCCGCATAGGGGTCGATCCCGTCGAGCCGCACCCGCCCGGATGTCGGCGGCTCCAGACCGCCGATGATCGAGAGCAGCGTGCTCTTGCCCGAGCCGCTCGGCCCCATGATCGCGAGCGAGCCACCGGGCTCGAGACGGAGGGTGACGTCGGCGAGCACGGGCAGCGTGTCCCCCGGCTCGCTCGTCGAACCCTCGTATGCCTTCGAGACCGCATCGACCTCGAGCACGCTGGCCTCCGTTGGCGGACCGCGGAACCCGCCGCGCTCCTGCACGATACGGCACCGGGCGTCGCGACGAAACACCCCGCGACGCATGGACCGGACGGCATCACCCCCGGCGTGAGCGTCGCGACATGGAATCGCGCTCGTCTCAGCGCGGAGCATCGCCCGCCCCGGACGCCGGGTCGGCCCGAAACCGCGAGAGACGCCGCGTGATCTCCTCGGGAATCGCCACCGGCGTCGGCCTGCGTCCGGGCTGCATGAGGCATCTCACGGCCACGATCCGCCCCTTCGCCACTTCGACGCCGTCGTGCGAAAACCGGAAGCCGTAGGTCACGCTCGTGCGACCGATCTCGTCGACCGAGACCGCGATGTCGACCTCGTCGCCGAAACGCACGGCCCTGGTGTAGTCGCACGATGCCGACACCCGAGGCCAGCTCGCCTCGACGGGCCCCGACTCGTGATCGACGACGGGGACGTCGGCGGCACGGAGCAGCTCGTGCTCGGCGGACTCCATCCAGAAGAAGAACGCCGAAAAGTGGACGATCCCGGCGGCGTCGGTATCGCGAAACTCGACCCGACGACGCGTGAGGAGCGCACCCACGAAGGCAACCCTGGCGACGAGGTCAGGCCGAGACGATCTTCACCTGCATCGGCACCGCCCGCCGCCACGACACGACCGCGGCACGACGGGCATCACGCGTCGCAGCCCCCCGTCGCGTTCACTCACCGACGTAGGGCAGGAGCGCCATGAATCGGGCCCGCTTGATCGCCTGCGTGACCGCGTGCTGGCTCGCGGCCGTGCAGCCGCTCTTGCGGCGCCCGATGATCTTGGCCTGGCGATTGACCAGTTTTCCGAGCAGCTCGAGGTCCTTGTAGTCGACGTAGAGCGGCCGCGGCCGAGCTCCGTCGATGAAGATCGGGTCTCTCCGCTTGACCTTGGCCTTCGGCTTGGCCTTCTTCTTCGCGGTCTTCCCGACCTTCGCCCGTGGTCCACCAAACGCCATGGTTCAACCGTCCCTCGAGGTCATTTCCGGTCTGATCGTCCGGTCTGTTTGTTTTGTCCGGTTGTCTTGTCCGGCCTGAATTTGCGATTCCCGATGCGACGCCGAACTTGCCGAAGCCTTCCGGCACTCGACGCGATGCCACCGCCCTGAAACCTGAGACGGAAACCGGACAATACATCCGGTTTCCGCCTCGCGATCCGCACACCAACCAGATCAATTGGGCCGCGACGCTCTCCGCAAACAGTCGTCCCCACCGCGTGCTGGAGCACGCATGACGAACCACTGCTTCACGTCAAGCGAAAGGCCACCGGTCGACGTTGGCACACGGGCTGGACGGTACGCGACGAGAGGCCGAATCAGTAGCGATCGCCGCCGTATCCGCGGCCACCACCACCGTATCCGCCACCGCCGCCACCGCCGTAGCCGCCGCGGCCGCCACCACCGCCGCCGCCACCACCGTAGCCCCGACCGCCACCACCGCCGCCACCACCCGGGCGCGGCGTGCGCTCACGAGCCTCGTTCACGGTGAGGGGACGACCGTTGATCTCCTGACCGTTCAGGGCCGCGATCGCAGCCTGCAGGCCATCGTCCGTCTCCATTTCGACGAACCCGAACCCACGCGAACGACCGGTCTCTCGGTCGGAAATCACTTCAGCACTTCGCACAGCGCCGTGCGGGGCGAACATCGCCTCGAGATCGGCGGACGTGGTGGACCAGGGCAGGTTCCCCACGTAAATCTTCCGGGACATAAAACCTCAAACCTCATGGACTCGGGAACTGGTCACCAACTCTCACTCGACCGGATCGACCTTCGCCGGAGCACCATCGGCAGTTCCCGTTTGGGCCAGGAGTGCGGACGAGAGTCTGTCGAACGTCAGCGTTGTAGCATCCCGGGCCCACCACCACAACTCCGGGGCGGCCGGGGGCCGACAGGCTGGCCCTGCTCCCACCCCGGACGCGGCCCAGGTCAGGAGGGTTCACCGCGAGCGCGCCGCTCCGCCGGGACTCTGGACCTCGGGCTCCGGGAACGGTCCCGGCCGCCCCGGGACCGTCGCGTGGGCGGCCTCAATGCCTCCGTCGGGCCGACCACACCTCCCAGGCGACCGGCAGCACCGAGACGACCACGATCCCGACGACCACCAGTTCGAAGTGCTCCTTGACCACCGGGACGTTGCCGAAGAAGTAGCCGGCCAGGGTGCAGATCGCCACCCACGCGATCCCGCCGACCACGTTGAACCAGAGGAACTGCGGGTAGTGCATGCGGCCCACGCCCGCGACGAACGGAGCGAATGTCCGGATGATGGGCACGAATCGCGCGAGCACGATCGTCTTGCCGCCGTGCCTCGCGTAGAAGGCCTGGGTCTGCTCGAGCTGGCGGTGATTGAGAAACCAGGTGTCGAGCGCGAAGGCGCGCGGTCCGATCCAGCGGCCGATCGCGTAGTTGAGCGTGTCGCCCAAAATGGCGGCGACGGTCAGCAGGACGACGAGCGTGAGGATGCCGAGCTTGTCGGGGTAGAGGGCGGTCATCGCGCCGGCGGCGAACAGCAGGGAATCACCCGGCAGGAAGGGCGTGACGACGAGGCCGGTCTCGCACAGGATGATCAGGAAGAGCAGGGCGTAGGTCCACGGGCCCCACGCGTCGAGCACGGTCGCCAGATGATCCTGGAGGTGCAGAAAGATGTCGACGATCGTCTTGATGGCATCCATCCCGGCATGTCTCCCCGTCAGCCGACGATCACGGTGGGCCGCCGTGAGACGTCGGTGATCGCCTTGTCGAGCAGGTCCACGACGCGATTTGGAATGTCACCCTGCCCGAAGAGCACGTAGTCGAGCGCGAGCTTGAGGCTGCCCCCCTTGCTCCAGCCGAAGATGATGTCGAGCGGCGCGCCGCCCTTCGTCATCTCCATCGCCACCTGGGCGATGGTGTGCGATACGGAGACGACGTCCTTCGCGACGATGACGAATCGGCTGCCTTCCTGGCGGGCCGAGATGATGGGGGCGTTCTGGAACTCGCTCACGTCGCCGTAGTGCACCTCCAGGAACACGATCGGCACGTTCTCGGGAATCCGGTGCTTGCGGCGGATTTCCGCCTCCTTGTCGGCGAGCGACCGGCTCCCGGGGCGGTGGGGCACGAGCACGCGAAAGGCCCCCTCGTGGACGATGTCCGTCCAGAGCATCCGCTCCGCGTCATCGGCGAAGCGAAACTCCTTGAGCCGCAGCTCGTCGCTGCGCCAGGCCCGGGATGTGAACGAGATCGCCATCACGCAGGCGATGAAGATCGACGCGATGATGATCCCGTCGGGCCGCTCCATGATGTTGGCGATCGTCGTGTAGACGAAGACGAGGGTGATCAGCCCGAACCCCACCCGCTGCGCCTGCAGGGCGAGACCGTGATGGGGCTCGGGGGCGCGACGCAGCTCGTGAATGAACGACGCGATGCAGGCGCTCGTCATCAGCACGAGGACACCGGTGGCGTACGCGCCCCCCTGGGCCGAGACGTCGGCCCGGAACGCGAGCGTCACGAGCAGGTTGATCACCGTGAAGGCGATCACGAGAGGCCGGTAGGCGCCCGCCCACTCGGGGGCCATGCCGTAGCGCGGCAGGTAGCGGGGCACCATGTTGAGGAGCCCCCCCATCGCCGACGCGCCGGCGAACCACAGGATGAGGATGGTGCTCACGTCATACGCGGTGCCGAACGCGCGACCGAAGAGCGGACAGATCGGGTGCGGGCTCTCGCCGTGCGCGAGATAGGCGAGCGCCCGGTCCATGGCCTTCCCCTTGACCGGCTCCAGCCGCAATTCCTCGGCCGGAATGAGCGTGTCGGTGCCGGTCACGAGCGAGGAGCCGATCAGGAAGAACGACATGATGACCGCCGCGACGAGCAGCAGCTTCCGCGTGTTGGCGACCCGCGCGGCCGCGTCGTTCGGGTCGGCATCGGTGCCCCTCACGAGGAAGATGTGCAGGACGCCGGTCTCGAAGCCCGAGAGCCCCAGGGCGAGCTTCGGGAACACCAGCAGCGAGATGCCGAGCGCGACGAGGGGACCGCTGCCGGCGAGCGGGGCGTGCTCGAGGTGGTAGCGGCCCGAGGTGATCTCGCCGATCCAGTGCGGCAGCAGGGAGGGGTGGCCGACCAGGTAGACGAGCCCCGCGACGACGACGATGAACGAGAGCCCGAGGAACGCGATCACGAGCACCGTCGCGAGGCCGACCACCTCGCCATAGCCCTTGAGGAACATCGCCCCGAGCATGACCAGCAGGAACATCGTCACCACCATCTGCCCCTGCATCCACGCGGGCACCGCGCCGGCATACACGGGGTTGCTGATGAGATGGGCGGCCGCATCGGCGGCCGACAGCGTCTTGGTGATCACGAAATCGGTCGCCGCGAAGCCGATGAGCACGAGGACGACCAGCTTCGCGCCCCAGCCCCGGAACATCCGCTCGATCATGCCGATCGAGCCGACGCCGTCGGGGGTCTCACCGGCCACGTGCCGGTAGATCGGCAGGGCGCCGCACAGCGTCACGAGGACGAGCACGAGCGTTGCCAGCGGAGCGAGCGTGCCCGCGCCCTCGAAAGCGATCGACGGCTGGTAGCCGAGGGTGCTGAAGTAGTCGACCCCGCACAGGCACATGATCAACCACCAGGCATAGTGGCGGTGATCGGAGTGCGGCTGGCTCACGGGTCTCGTCCTCGCGGCATCGCCTCGCACCGGTCCCGTGCCGAACGCCGGCAGCGGGACGGGAAGCGACCGACCGCGGGTGATCTTCGAACAATCCTGCGGGATTAAACCAGACCCCCGCACCCGCGGCAAATCGGCCGTGGTGCGCCGGGTGAGGCACGATCGGGCGTGGCCTCACGCGGCATCCGCGTGGAAACGGCTGCGCTGCCTGGCGTGGCCTCCGGTCAGTTATCCGCGGGCCGGTCCGGCATGTGCCGAACGCCGAGCCACCTGACGAGATGCTCATCGGCGATGTGGCGACTGACGCGCTGCCAGAGCGTGGACACGTCGTCACTGAAGACGAACGCGCGGGTGGCCGCCGTGATCGCCCACGAGCCCGACGCCAGCTCGCCCTCGAGTTGATCGGGCCCCCAGCCCGCATATCCGGCGAAGACGCGGAGCGGCTCCTGGCCGGACTCCACGAGCGCCATGACCGCGTCCCGTGCGCGAGCGAGGTGGACGCCGGGAACGACCTCGCGCTCGGAACGCGCGGGATCGCCGTGCAGGATGCTGAGCAGTCCCTGCACAGGTCCGCCGAGCATCAGCGGCGCGTCGCGACCGCACGGCTCGCGCGTCGTCTCCTCCCACGCCGAGGCGAGCATCACCGTGCTCTCGCGGTTGAGCACGAGACCGAACGCACCTTCGTCGTCGTGATCCACCACGAGGACGACCGTGCTGGAGAAGTTCGGATCCCCGAGATCGGGGGCGGCGACGAGGAGTTTGCCGGCGAGTGAGTCCATCGACTAGTGGGCAGCACAGGACTCGAACCTGTGACCTCCACGGTGTGAAGGCGGCCCAGAGCGATTCGGGAAACACGCTCCCTATCGAAGATCCAGCCGAAAACATCATGTCTTCGGCGCGCGATTGTTGCAAGTGTCGCGAGACGATCACGCGCAAACGGCGAACAAACGGCGAAGGATTTTGGAGTCGGGGCGGTTCTGCGAAACGCGATCGCGCGTTCGCTGCACTACCGCACGCAGTCGCC
>CAIWZS010000161.1 GCA_903917235.1 uncultured Planctomycetaceae bacterium
AGCACCGTCACGTCCTCGAGCTTCAGGTCGTACGTCGCCTTGAGGATGCTCGGCAGGAAAAACTCGATGCCGTAGTTCGCCGTGACGATCCCGAAGTAGGCGAGCGCCAGCAGGAGCACCCGCGGATTCGTGAGCGCCTGTCCGACCGACATGTGCGCGGCCTTCTGCCGCTGCGTGTCGGCGGCCAACTGTCCTTCGAGCGCGTCGGCCTCGTCGGCCGACAGCCACGAGGCGTCACGCGGCCGGTCCGGCATGAGCACGAGCACGAGCAGCCCGAGCACGACGGCCGGCACGCCCCAGGCGATGTAGATCCACTGCCAGCCCGCGAGGCCGAACAGCCGTTCGTGCACGATCGTCGCGCCATCGACGACCTGCTGCGTGCCGATCGGCAGGAGGAGCCGCGACAGGGCGGGGCCGATGATCATGGCGACGGGGGAGGCGACGAGGAAGATGGACAGCGCCCGCGCGCGTTCCCGCGCCGGGAACCAGTGCGTGAGGTAGACGATGATGCCCGGGAAGAACCCGGCCTCGGCGAGCCCGAGCAGGAAACGCACCACGTAGAACTGTGTCGGCGTCTTCACGAACGCCGTGGCCGCGGCGCAGATGCCCCAGGTCACCATGATGCGGCAGATCCACTTCCGGGCGCTCCACCGCTCGACGATGATCGAGCCGGGAATCTCGAGGAGGAAGTAGCCGAGAAAGAAGATCCCCGCTCCGAGGCCGATCACGTCGTTGGTGAACGCCGGCCGCTCGTCCACCATGGTGAGCTTCGCGATCGCCACGTTCGTGCGGTCCACGTAGGCGATGACGTAGCAGAGGAAGAGCAGCGGGAGGAGCCGCGTGTAGGCCTTGCGGATGGCCGTCGCCAGCGCCGGGCCAGACGATTCGTTCGACACGGGAATGCCTTTGCGCGAGCGGAACGGGCCGGAAACCGCCGGCATCGCCGTCACGCGGTGCGGCGCGGTGCCAGGCCGCAGGATCGTGGAATCCCGACCGATTCGCAAGTGCCGGCGAAGGCCCGAAGCGCCCACGGGGGCCGACGGGCGCGGGTTGAAGAAGCCGCTTCGCCGCACGTATCCTCCGGCATGCTCATTCAATGCCCTTCATGCAAGATGACGCTGTCGGTCGCGGCCGAACACGCCGGACGATCGGCCCGTTGCCCCGGCTGCAATCACCGCTTCACGCTCCCCGCCGAGCCGACCGATGGCGACAAGCAGGCCGGCCGCAGGCCCGCGGACGGGTCGGATCCCTCGTCCGAGCCGAAGCAGCGCACCGGATGGCGTGAGACCGACCCTGCCAATCCCGATATCCGTCTGTCGCTCGGCCTCGGGATCGGCATCACGGCCCTGATCCTGCTCTTCGGGCTGCTGCTCCGTCGCACGTACGTCTACACGATCCTCTTCGAACGGGGCTGGGTGAACTTCGCGGAGACGTTCGTCTTCGCGTGGGGCATGGCCATCATCATCCTGAAGTTCCAGAAGCTCGCTCACCAGCGCAACGCGCTGCTGCTCGACGTGCTCCCGCGGAAGATCGGCCGCGAGATCAACCGTGGCAACGTCTCCCAGTTCATCGACCACGTCTACAGGCTGCCGCTGCGGCTGCGCGACAGCCTCATGGTCAACCGCATCCGCAAGGGTCTCGAGCTGTTCGAGGTGCGGCCAAGCAACGCTGACGTCGCCCACATGATGTCGACGCAGTCCGACATCGACTCCATCCGCATCGCCGGCAGTTACTCGCTCATCAAGGTCTTCATCTGGGCGATCCCGATCCTCGGCTTCGTGGGCACGGTGCTCGGCCTCTCCTCCGCGATCGGCAACTTCTCCGGCGTCATGGGCGGCGCCAAGGACATCGACGCGCTCATGGGATCGCTCGGTGGCGTGACGAGCGGGCTGGGCACCTCGTTCGATACGACTCTGCTCGGGCTCCTCTACTCGATTCTGCTCAGTTTCCCGATGAGCGCCCTGCAGAAGGGCGAGGACGACAGCCTCAACACGATCGACGCCTACTGCAACGAGACCCTTCTGCCGAGGCTGAACGACGGCGGCGGTAGCGGCGGTAGCGGAGGAGGGAACGTCGCCGGCGAGATGCGGCAGCTCGTCGACACGATTCTGGCAGCCCAGAAGCAGTTCGTCGCCGACCTGCGAGACGTCTCAGTGCTGGTGCGGGACCAGGTCGTGGCGCTCGAGGCGCGGGCAACCAGGCACTCGGACGAGATCGTGAAAAACGTCTCACACACGCTCGCCCATCTCGAGCGGGCGACCACCACGGGAGTCGAGTCGAGCACCGCGGCCGTCACGGCCCACATCGCGGCCCTGCAGCAGGGGCTGGACTCGCTCAACACGGTTCTGAAGGCCGTCGGCGAGCGCCAGGTCCACGTCGAGCTGCGCCCCCGCAGCCTCTGGCGGCGGTTGATCGGGAAGTGATGCCGTGGCACGCGCGCGTCCTACCGCTCCGAGTGTGTCGCTCTTTCCGTTCATGAGCATCCTCGCGTGCCTGGTGGGCACGATCGTGGTGATGATCTGCGTGCTGTCGCTGATCCAGGCAAAAAACATGGGTGGCCGGCCGCGCGAGGAGGTCGAGGCGGCCACCGAGTACGTGCGCACGGATCGCCTCGTGCAGGACCTGAAGCGACGCCTCGACAAGGAGCGTCGCGAGCACACCCAGGTGACCAGCACGGCCGTCCTCGTGCGGGAGGAAAAGGAGGAACTCGACCGTCGGATCGCCGTCCTTCGGCAGCGGGCGGAGGCGGCGAAAGAGGGCGAGAAGACGAACCGTGAACTGCAAAAAGAGCTCGAACTGCTCAAGGTGCAGCTCGCGACACTCGCAAAAGAGAAGCCGGATTTCCAGAAGCAGATCGACTCGCTCGAAAAGGAGCTCGCACAACGTGCCACGCCTCCAACGGATGCGGCGAAGGTCGTGGTGAAGCCGGGCGGCAGTGGCGTCGCCGGAAACGCGGTGATCTATTTCATCGAGGCAGCCGCCGGAGCGATCGCACTGCTCGGAGATGACGGTACAACCACACGCATCACCGCCGGCTCGATCGGCAAGGACGAGCAGTACGACGCATTTCTCCAAAACATCTCCAAACAGCGGGACGCGCTCCTCGTCTTCCTGGTCCGCACCGACGGTTGGGGCAGTTACGTCAATGCCGCCGGCTGGGCCGAGGGGAAGTTCGGCATCCGTACGGGAAAACTGCCGATCCCGGGCAAGGGTCCGATCGACCTTTCGAGGTTTCGCGAGGGGGCGAAATGAAGCGAAAGATCGGCGAGGGCGGGCTCGATGAGGCCGTGAACATGGACGTCATGATGGACAACATGACGGACGTGGTCGGCACGCTGCTCATGGTGCTGATCATCGTGCAGCTGCAGGTGAACAACGCCGTCGACACGATCCAGTCAAACCTTCCGGAAGTGACGCAGGAGCAGGTCGCCGCCAAGCAGGCGGAGCTCGAGGAGTTGAAGATCCGCGAGGAAGAGACCAAGGAGGCGGCCGAGACCGACGAGCAGGCGAGCGAGACGCTTGTCGCCGAGGTGGCCCGCAAGCGGGCCGACCTGCGACGCTTCGAGACGACCGACAAGCAGGACGCCGCGACCCTCATGTCGCTCGAGAAGGTGCAGTCCGAGCTCGAGGCGAGGCGTCGCGAGGTGGAACTGGAGAAGGCCGCCGTCGCGAAACTCGTCGCCGAGCGCGACCGTCTGGCCGGCCTGCTCGACCAGGCCAAACCGATGGAAGGACCGGCGGACAAGATCGTCCGCATCCCGGAATCCCGCGACATTCCCCAGGGTGCCGTGCTCTTCGACGTGCTCTGCAAGGCCGACCACCTGTACGTCGCCGACTTCGAACCCTTCGAAAAGAAGACGATCGCCGCGCTCGCGTCGAAGCAGCGGCTTCTCATGCACAGCACCACCAAGGACGCGCAGGGGCGTGAAATCCCGGTCTTCGACCAGGAAAAAACCATCGAGTTCCTCAACGAGCGTTCACTCGGCAGCCCGCTGTTCGAGGTCCGGTTTCCGCTCATCAAGACGCAGACCGTGCTGCGGATCGAATTGCATCCCACGCAGAAGGCGGCGGACGAGCCGCTCAAGCCGGGCTCCGCATACCTGAAGCTGGTGAACCGGCTGAAGAAGACCGGCGGCGTGGTCTGGTTTCGCGTGATGCCCGATGCCTTCGAGACCTACATCGCGGCTCGCGAGGTGTGTGACAAACTCGGCGTGCCCGCAGGGTGGGAGATGACGTCCACGCCCTTCTTCCTGAAGGCGATGCCGGAGGTGCGCGTCAACCAGCTGGAGAAGCCTTCCGCGCCACCGCAAAAGCCTGCTGACGGAATCGTCATCCCCTCGCCGAAGCGCACGCTTGACTGACGCGCCCCGGCTCGACCAGCCCGGTCGGCCGTCGCGCCACGGAGCGTGGAAAGTCGAGTCGTGTGGCCGATGGTAGGCTCCGGGCTCGAGGTGCCATGAGCCAGATCACCCCGGACTCCGAAGCGACACCCGCGGTCCCAGCGCCACACGACGGCGCCTCCCGGCGGATCTTCATCGGCCTGGCCGTCGGCGTCGCCCTCGGCCTCGCGGCGAACCTCCTCGGAAACGGGCTCTGGGTGACGGAGGCCGCCGCGGCGGTGGCGGACATCGTCGGCAACCTGTTCCTGCGCATGCTCTTCGTCATGGTGGTGCCGCTGGTCGTGTCGGCACTCGCGCTGGCCGTGGCGGAAATCGGCGATCTCGGCCGGCTCGGTCGCCTCGGGCTGGCGACGCTCGCCGTGACGGCCGTGCTTTCGAGCGCCGCGGTGCTCATCGGCCTGGGACTCGTCAACACGATCCGTCCGGGCGAGGCGCTCGCCGCCGCCCGGGGCGCCGCCGCCGTCGAGGCGGCCTCCACGGCGGCGGACCGCGTGATCGAACAGGCCCGCGCGAGCAAGGCGCTCCGCGAGATCCTCGTCGACATGATTCCGCAGAACCCGCTCCAGGAGATGGCCGGCGCGATCGACGGCAGCTCGAAGGGCAACGGCATGCTCGCGGTGATGGTGTTCGCACTGCTCCTCGGGGCGGCGCTTGCGGCCCAGCCGACGGCCACCGCGCCGCTCCGCGGCTGGCTCGAGGCCTGGAACGTCGTCGCGATGACGGTGATCGGCTGGGGCATGAAGCTCGCGCCCGTCGGTGCCGGCTGCCTCGTGTTCAACACCGTCGCGCGGCTGGGGCTCGACGCCATCCTCTCCCTGTTCTGGTTCGCCTTCACCGTGCTCGCCGGCTTGGCAATCCAGCTCGTCGTCGTCTATCCGGTGGTGCTGCGCGTGTTCGGCACGTTCCGTCCGCTCGACTTCTTTCGCCGGTCGGCCGAGGCGATGCAGGTCGCCTTCGGCACCTCGTCGAGCAACGCGACCCTCCCGACGTCGCTCAAGGTCGCCGAGCAGAACCTCGGGCTGCGTCGCGACGCCGCACGCTTCGTGCTCACCGTCGGGGCGACGGGCAATCAGAACGGCACGGCGCTCTTCGAGGGGGTGGTCGTGCTGTTCCTCGCGCAGGTGTTCGGCGTGTCGCTCGGCCCGGGCCAACAGCTTCAGGTGGTGCTCATGGCGATGCTCGCCGGCATCGGCACGGCCGGTGTGCCCGGTGGCTCGCTGCCGCTGGTCGCCGTGATCGCCCAGTCGGTCGGCGTGCCCGCAGAGGGCATCGGCATCATCCTCGGCGTGGATCGCCTCCTCGACATGTGCCGCACCGTCCTCAACGTCACCGGCGACCTGGTCGTCGCGGCGTGCGTCGCGGGCCGGGAGCCGGCGCAGACCGGTGCATGATCACGCATCGGCGCCCACGTGGCTCCGCACGCAGAAACCATCACCGGACGCACGACGACGATCCGGTCCCCGCGTCACTTCCGGACGCTCTCCCGCGATTCCGCCGCCAGCCGCTCCACCGCGAACATCAGCCCCATCGCCCCACCACGATCGTCGCGCCCCTGAATGGCGGGGCGGGTGAGGTAGTCCTCGAGCGTTTTCTGCTTGCCGGTGCCGGTGCAGACGTTGACCAGCAGTCCTGCCGGGCTCGTGCGTTCTTCGACGGCACGCCATGCGGCATCGGCTGCGGGCTGGAACTGGGACGCCTCGATCCATCCCTCGCCGATGCCTCGCTGGATGGCGAAGCCGATCATGCAGGTGCAGGAGTATTCGAGGTAGCTGGCCGGTTCGTCGATGACCTGCCGCCAGCAGCCGGTGTCGGCATCCTGATGCCGGAGCAGGGCCCGCAGGTGGTGGCTGAACTCCTCGATCAGCTCCGGCCGTGCGGGGTGATCAAGAGGCCAGTCGGTCAACGCCAGGGCGAGTCCCAGCGCGGGAAACCCGTTGCCGCGCCCCCAGGCGGCCTCACACAGCGGCGAATGTCGATACAGGCCGTCGGGACGCAGACAGAGCTCCCGCATCGAACGCAGATGCGTGGCCGCGGCATCGAAGTAGCGGCCCTCCCCGGCCAGCCGGCCCGTGGCCGCCAGAATCGGGCCGGCCATGAAGACGGCGTCGCTCATGTCGTTGTGAAACGGCATGCGTGGCAGCGCCGTACCGTCGGGCGCGAAAGCCTGATCGGCCGCCTGCCGACAGAGCGAGATCCAACGGCCGCGGTCGGCCCCCGCGGACCGGTCGGCCATGGCCGCGAAGATCAGGTGCCCCGCCTGTTCACTCCCGGACTTCGGCACCGGGTTGCGTTCCCCCGTCAGGAACGGTTCGAGGATTCGCTCCACCTCGGCAGCCGGCTCGGGCCGTCCGGTGAGCTCGCTCAATCGCAGCTTCGCGACGAGGGGCAGCGCGGGAATGTAGGCGGTTTGCTCCAGCTGCTTCCCGTAGACGGCGGCCAGCTGCTCGGCGACGACTTCGGGCGACCGTTCCTGGGCGGCGAGTCCTGGGCTGCCGACGAGATCCGCCGCGGGCAGCGTGAGGAGGGCGACGAAAACGAGGAGTCGCATGGGTGGCATGGGCATGGCGTGTGGGGATGTGAGGGATTGCACCCATGCAGCGCGTCGCACACGTCGAATCCGTACACCATACGTTCCGTCGATCGCCGGTGCGATCCTGACCGAGGCGAGCCCACGCGAGCCGCCGGATGGCACGCACGGGTGACCACTCCCACGGCGCGCACGTTGCCGGCATGATCACTGCTCCGAGAACATCGCGGTCGATACACTTGCCCCGTCGGTGAGACCGCCTCACCCGTCACCGGGCAGCAGGGAGCGTGTCGATGTCGGTGAGCGTCGCAGCGTTCGTGAAGACCGTGGCGGACAGCGGCATTCTCTCGTTCGACTCGCTCGAAGCCTACCTGCGGAATCCCGACATCGCCCACGATTCCTCCGCGTTCGCGGAGCGCTTGGTGCAGGACGGTCTGCTGACCGACTATCAGGCGAAACGCATCGCAGGGGGCGAATCCGACGCGCTCCTCATCGGTCCCTACGTCGTGCTCGACCTGCTGGGTACCGGGGGCATGGGCTGCGTCTACCGGGCGGAACACCGGGCCATGCGACGGAGCGTCGCCCTCAAGGTCATCGCCCAGCACAAGCTCGGCAATCCCGAGATGGTGCAGCGATTTGAGCGCGAGGTGCGTGCAGCAGCGAGGCTCGATCATCCCAACATCGTCACCGCATTCGATGCCGGCGATGTGGACGGCACCCGTTATCTGGCGATGCAATGCGTCGACGGGCGCACGCTGGCCGCCATCGTCCGTGACCAAGGTCCACAGCCCCCGGAAAAAGTGCTCGACTGGGTCATCCAGGCCGCGCGCGGGCTGGCCTACGCACACGCCCGAGGGGTCGTCCATCGCGACATCAAACCTGGCAATCTGATGCTCGACGTGGACGGCACGGTGAAGATTCTCGACATGGGACTGGCCCGCCTCGATGCACGCGATCCGGATGAGGATCACCTCACCGGGAGCGGCCAGATCATGGGCACCGCGGACTACATGGCTCCCGAGCAGGCCATGGACACGCGGCAGGCCGACGCCCGCTCCGACGTCTATTCGCTCGGCGCGACGCTCTGGTATCTCCTGACCGGGCGGCCCATGTTCTGCGGCGACTCGGCGATGGCGCGGGTGGTGGCGCACATGCAGCAGCCCGTCCCAGACCTGGCTCAGTCCGGCGCCAAGGTGTCGCCTGCAGTCGCGGCAGCCTTTCAATGCATGGTGGCGAAGCAGCCAGGAGATCGATTTCAGTCGATGGACGAGGTCCTGGCGGCCCTCAGCAACGGCAACTGGCGGCCGCCGCGCCGCGCGCCATCCGGATCCGTCACGGCGTCGGAATCCACGCGTGCGAGGTTGCGGCTCGCCATCGGCGTCGGGAGCCTCGTCGTCGGCGTACTCGTCGCCGTGATCTCGCTGACCGGCATCGGCCGGCGCACGCGACCGCCCCCCGCGTCACCACCCCCGCCGCTTGCCGTCGCCCCGTTCGATGCGGAGCAGGCCCGTGACCATCAGAAGGCATGGGCCACCTTCCTCGGCATCGATGTTGAACAGACGAACTCCGTGGGCATGACACTCCTGCTGATCCCGCCCGGCCGGTTCAGCACTCGGCTCGGCAAGGCCATGATCGACGAAAGGATCGCGGCCCCCTTTTTCCTCGGCCGAACGGAGGTCACGCAGGCCCAGTGGCGAGCCGTCATGGGCACGGAACCGTGGCGAGAGGTCCCGTACACCATCGCGGGCGACGACATCGCGGTCACCTCTGTCTCGTGGGACGACGTGATGGCTTTCTGCGTCCGGCTCACGGAGCAGGAACAAGCCAGTGGACGGATCGAGACGTCCCAGCAATACCGTCTGCCGAAGGAAGCGGAGTGGGAACATGCGTGCCGCGCGGGGACGCTCACGCCCTTCTCGTGCGGGGCCGATGTCAGCGTCCTGGAAGCGTATGCATGGTTCGGGAACACGTGGGACGAGGACCGGCGCCCGCGTCCGGGCGGAACCATCGGTGACGCCCTCCATGCACATGCCGTCGGCGTCAAGCGGCCCAATCCCTTCGGGCTCCACGACGTGCACGGCAATGTCTGGGAGTGGTGCGCCGACTGGCGATCGGACTATCCCACGGATGGGGTTGGGCTTCCGGAGATTCCGAACGGCTCGCCGTTCCAGGCCTACCGTGGAGGAAGCTGGCTCAACGACGCCGGAGGGTGCCGATCGATCACCCGTTACGGTGGCCACCCGGCGTACCAGAACAACTGCATCGGCTTCCGCGTCGCCCTGAGCTGTCGGGAGGCACGGGCGGATTCCGGACTCGCGCACACCAGGACCCGGACACGCTGACCCGCCCGCCGCCGAATATGTCGAACGCTGACCGAACGACACACACCGTGCACGTCCGGCGCGTGGGTCGGGTCTGAAATGGGAGCCTGCCGATGAACCAGTACGGATTCGGACTCGCGGTCCTCGCGTCGATCCTCTGGGGGCTGACGTACTGTCTCGACGAACGCCTGCTTTCGAGCCTGTCGGTCGTCAAACTGTATTTCCTGCACTGTCTCTGCGGCGTGCTGGTCGCAGGCGTCGTGATGCTCCTCCAAGGCACGCCCCCGGCGGCACTCTTCTGGATCGACACGGCCAAGTCGAGCCTTCCACTCGTCGGCCTGACGCTCCTCACGGCCACCGCGGCGACACTTTCCATCCTCGGATCGATCCACTTTCTCGGGGCGAACAAGTCGGCCGTGCTGGAGATCTCCTACCCGCTGTTCGTGGCCTTGTTCTCGGTGCTGTTCTTCAAGGGCCAGCTGCAGATGCCCGTGGTGGTCGGCGGCGTTTTCATCTTCATCGGGTCGGCAATCATCGTGCTGGCCAAATGACGACGCTGCACGCGCGGCGACGATGCGCGAGCCCCGAGTGCACGCCTCGTCGCGTGGTTTGCCGGGATCGTCCATGAAGCGGCTGGCACGCCCGGCCGATGCCGAGAACGGTCGCCGCCACCGACTTCGAAAAAGCGACGTCACATCCGACGTCGCCGATGCACGCAGACGGCCTCACTGGGCCGCACGCGGAAAAAGAAGCAACCTGAAAGCCCGCACTCACGGACAATCCAGCGACTCGAATACCCTCGACAGGGATCGAATTACTCCGAGAAACGCGGGAGAAAGCGTCTCTCGCTGATCTACCCGGCACAGAATCCGGCACACTCCCGGCCAATGAGGCGGCCGAGCTCGTACGCG
>CAIWZS010000162.1 GCA_903917235.1 uncultured Planctomycetaceae bacterium
AGCGTGTCCCGCTCGACCGGCTCACGGCCGGCCTCGCGGATGAGCCGCGTGATCTCCTCGACCGAGAGGATCTCGGGCGTCGTCGCGCCGGCGTCGTGATAGATGAGTTCGTGCCGCACCGTGCCGTCGAGGTCGTCCGCCCCGTACGCGAGCGCGGCCTGGGCGGTCCCGATACCGAGCATGATCCAGTAAGCCTTCAGGTGATCGAAGTTGTCGAGCACGAGCCGGCTGATGGCCATCGTCCTCAGGCTCATCACCGACGACGGCTTTGAGAGGTGCGACAGCCGGGTGTTCTCCGGGTGGAACGCGAGCGGGATGAAGGTCTGAAACCCTCCCGTCTCGTCCTGCAGCTGCCGCAGTCGCAGCAGGTGATCGGTGCGGTGGAAGGCGTTCTCGATGTGTCCGTACAGCATCGTCGCGTTGCTGCGCAGGCCGAGCTCATGGGCCGTGCGGTGGATTGCGAACCACTCGTTCGTGTCCGCCTTGTGCTCGCAGATCTTGTCGCGCACCTCGGGGTGGAAGATTTCCGCGCCGCCTCCCGGCAGGCTGCCCAGGCCGGCATCCCGCATCTCCACGAGGATGTCGCGGATGCCTCGCTTCGTGAGGTGGCAGAACCAGTTGATCTCGACCGGCGTCCACGCCTTCAGGTGGAGCGATGGGTAGGCGTCGTGGAGAAGCCGGATCACGCGGAGGTACCAGTCGTAATCCTTCTGGTGGTGCAGCCCGCCCACGATGTGGAGCTCCGTCGATCCAGCATCCACCGCCTCCCGGCCGCGGGCGAGGATCTGCTCGTCGCTCATCACATACCCGCGGGCGTCCCGCAGGTCGGCGCGAAAGGCGCAGAACGTGCACCGGTAGACGCACACGTTCGTGGGGTTCAAGTGGGTGTTGATGTTGTAGAAGGCGAGGTTGCCGTTCTTCCGCTCCCGCACCAGGTTCGCGAGCTCGCCAAGCTCGTGCACGTCGATCCGCTCGTCCCACAACGACTCGGCCTCGGCTGCGTCGAGCCGCACGCCGGCCTCGATCTTTTCACGGACGGCGTCGAGCGACGGACGCACGGCACGAATCATGGGTGGGCCTACGGGGAGGGACATGAGGTAGGATCATGAGGAGAACCGCAGCCGGCCTCGAATTGCAACCACGCGATCGTGCGGTGGCCCACGACCCCGGCCCGCCGGGTATCCGGCCCCCAGTCGGCTGCGGCACGAGCCTTCCATGGCTTCCATGGCCTTTTTCCACGATGGAGAACCTCGAAAAGGCCCCGGTTTTTCTCGGTTCTCGACCGCCGCTCCCAGCGACGGATGACGTGATCCACGGGCCATGAGCGCATGGAGCCATCCCCCTCGCCGTTCGCCGCCGACCCGAATGCCGGCCTGTTCGTCGCGTTCCGCATCCTCTTCCATGCGAGGTTCTACTACCCCGTCTTCATGGTGATGTTCCTCGACTTCGGCGTCAGCGTCGAGGAGTTCGGCATGCTCAACGCCGTCTGGGCCGCGGCGATCGTGGTGCTCGAGGTGCCATCCGGGGCGCTCGCCGACCTCGTGGGGCGCAAGGGGCTGCTCGTGGCGGGGGCGGTCCTCATGGTGTGCGAGATGCTCGTGCTGTGCGTGGTGCCCGTGCCGTCCCCGTGGGTGATGCCGGCCCTCCTCGTCAACCGCGTGCTCAGCGGCACGGCCGAGGCGTTCATCTCCGGCGCCGACGAGGCGCTCGCCTTCGATTCGCTCGAGGCCCGCGGCCTCTCGGCCCAGTGGCCTCGCGTCCTCGAGCGCCTCCTCCAGTGGAGCGCCGTCGCGACGGTCGTGGCGATGATCACCGGAAGCCTGCTCTACGATCCCCGGACGCTCAACGCGGTCGGTCGGGCCCTCGGCCTCGCGGGATCGCTCACCGCCGCGGACACGTTCCGGCTGCCGGTGTGGCTGACGCTCGGCTCGAGCGTGGTCGCCGTGGGCATCGCGCTGGCCATGCGCGAGCCGCCCCGTGCCACGAGCCGCGCCGACGGGTGCGGCAGCCTCCTCGCGCCGTTCCGCCAGATGGTGGTCACGGCCCGCTGGGTGGTCGCGCACCCGCTCATCCTCGTCGTGATCGTCGCCGGCGTCCTCGTCGACCAGCCGATCCGTCAGGTGCTCGTGGTGTCGAGCGAAATCTATCGACAGATCGCCATCCCGGAGCGGCTGTTCGGATTCATTGCGGCCGGTTCGGCCGCCGTGGGACTGCTCACGGCGACCCCGCTGCGGCGACTCGCGCTGCGATCCACGCCGCGCCGGAACGCCGCGATCCTCGCCGTGGCGACGTTCGCGGGACTCTGCGGCGTCGCCGCGTTCGTGCCGTGGTGGGGCATCGTGTTCGTGATGGTGCTCTCGACGGCGCTCCGCATGGTGGTGTTCCTGCAGAGCCATTACCTCAACCAGCTCGTGTCGTCCGACCGACGCGCGACCGTGCTCTCGTTTCGCGGCCTCGCGGTGAACGTGGCCTACGGTCTCATGAGCCTGGGGTTCGCCGCCGCGGTGGCCGCGGTCGAACACGCGACCGCGGGCGACGGAGGCGCGGCCGGATCCCGTGCCGGCGCGACCGACGCCTTCCGCGTCGTGGTCGGCTGGCTGCCGTGGTCGTTCGCGGGGGCATGCCTGCTCTTCGTCGTGTGGACCCTCCGGCGGCTCGGCACGACCGTGGCACTCGGCGGGGCGGGAGGCTTCGCCGAGCCGCAGGGGAGGTCCCCTCCACCGTGACGTGCAACCACGCCACGGGCCGGCGCGGCGCCCTCAGGTCCAGAGGTCGGCCGCGATCGCGGCCAGGAGCACGAGGCCGATCACGGCATTGGCCGTGAAGAAGGCCTCGTTCACCCGCGACAGATCGTCCGCGCGCACGAGGGAGTGCTCCCAGATCAGCAGGGCGGCGATGACAGCCCAGGCCACCCAGAAGATCGCACCGAGCGCGGGCACGACGAGCGGCAGGGCCGCGAGCAGGATCAGCGTGGCCACATGGAGCCACTGCGCCCGCGCGAGCGCCCGGGGAACCCCGATGCGGGCGGGAACGCTGTGCAGTCCATGCGCGGCGTCGAAAACGGCGTCCTGGCAGGCGTAGATGATGTCGAATCCCGCCACCCAGGTGGTGACCGCCAGCCCCAGCACGGCCGCCGGGAGGATGTCGGCCGGATCCCGCACGACCGTCGCGCCCCGCAGGGCGATCCACGCCGCGACCGGGGCCAGCCCGAGGGCGGCCCCGAGCCAGAGGTGGGCCAGCGAGGTGAACCGCTTCGCATAGCTGTAGCCGAGCAGCCAGGCGAGGACCGGCAGCGACAGGGCCAGGGGCAGCCAGTTGGGCAGGAAGAGCAGCGTGCCGGCCACGAAGACCGAGGACGAACCCACGACGAGGCCGAGCACCTGCGCCGTCGTGACGTCACCCCGCGGCAGGTGCCGAGACGCCGTGCGCGGATTGGCGGCGTCGATCGCACGATCGACGAGCCGGTTGAACGCCATCGCCGCGGTCCTCGCGGCCACCATGCAGACGAGGATGCCGGCGGCCGGCCGGAGCCAGGTGGACGGCTGCGTCGCCACGATGCCTCCGTCGCCTCCCCAGGCCACCGCCACGAGGGCGGCCATGACCGCGAACGGCAGCGCGAAGACGGTGTGGCTGAAGCGCACGAGGGCGAGGTAGGTGCGCAGCGTGGCGGCCATCACGGGGAGGCACCCCAGCGGGGAATCAGCGCGTTCACCACGCCCAGCTGGTCGCAGATCCGGGCGACGACGAAGTCGATCAGATCGGCCACCGACTCCGCGCGGGCGTAGAAGCCGGGCGACGCCGGGAGGACGACGGCGCCCGCCTCGTGGATGGCCTGCATGTTGCGAAGCTGTGGCAGCGACAGCGGCGTCTCGCGAGGCACCACGACGAGCTTCCGCCGCTCCTTGAGGTGGACCTCGGCCGCACGATGGACGAGGTTCTCGCCCATCGCATGCGCCACCGCGGCGAGCGTACTGCCGCTGCACGGACAGATCACCATCGCCGCGGTGAGGAAGGACCCGCTCGCGATCGGCGCCATCAGGTTCCGGTGGTGATGGTAGTGGAGGCGTCCTGCGGGCGGCGGCGGTGCACCGAGCATGACGCGGGGATCGAAGCGATCGAGATCGACCCGCCGGCCCATCTCCGTCTCGAGCACGGCCTGTCCGGAGGGACTGATCGAGAGGTGCACCTCCCGCCCCGCCGCCAGGAGCACCTCGAGGAGACGCACGCCGTAGGGGGCGCCCGACGCACCGGTGAAGCCGAGCACGATCGGCAGCGAAGGGTCGAGGGGCACGCGTCAGCCTTCCCGTCGGCAGATGGAGAGCGTGGCGATCCCGAGCGTGAGCGGAATCGACTCGATGCGGTCGAAACCCGCCGGGCGGATCAGGGCGGCGAGAGCCTCGCCCGTTGGAAAAGCCTCCACGCTCTGGTTGAGGTAGGTGTACGCATCGGATGCATTCCGCGCCACGGCATTCCCCACGACGGGTAGGACGCGGCGAAAATACCAGAGGTACAGCCCGCGCACGACGCGGTTGGCGGGAAGTGAAAACTCGAGGATCGCGAGCGTGCCACCCGGCCGGCACACCCGCGCCATCTCCGCGAGCCCCCGCGCCGTGTCGGCGATGTTGCGGAGCCCGAAGGCGACCGTGACGAGGTCGAACGACGCGGAGGGGAAGGGGAGGTCCATCGCGTCGGCCTCGACCCA
Organism: uncultured Planctomycetaceae bacterium; assembly: GCA_903917235.1. Taxonomy (GTDB): domain Bacteria; phylum Planctomycetota; class Planctomycetia; order Pirellulales; family UBA1268; genus QWPN01. The sequence goes on from CAIWZS010000162.1 coordinate 4,703, forward strand.
CTCGATCGCGAGCCCGGCGCGATGCGACTTCTGCTCGCCGCGGTCGAGCATCGGCCGGCAGAAGTCGCCGGCCACGATCCGGACGCCGGGACCGGCCGCCCGCGCGTACGCCAACGCGAGATCGCCGGTGCCGGTGCACAGGTCGAGCATGGCGCCACCGGCAGGCGGCGGGGGCGCGCGGCGGACGGTCGTGCGCCTCCAGAGCACGTCGATCCCGCCCGACAGGAGTCGATTGACGAGGTCGTACCGTGGCGCGATCTCCGCGAACATGCCCCGGACGCGGCCGCCGCTCTTGTCCACGGCCGCGTGCGGGGCATGGTGACCCTCGGTGGACTGCTCTATCGTGAGGGGCATGGTGGGGCCGTCGGGGCCACGCTGGGCGTCGTGCATGCGTACCGTGAACGGGCCTCCCGCATGCGTTGGCACTGCCACGAACTCTTCCATCGTATGCCGCCCGGGGAAACCGCGGGAGGGATCGCGGTGGTCATCGACGTGCTGCGGGCGTCGACGACGATGATCACCGCCCTCGCGTCGGGGGCTCTCGCGGTGATTTCCGAGGCGGACGTCGCCGCGGCACGCCGCCGCGCCGCGGCGGCCGGTGCGGCCGCCGTGCTGGGGGGGGAGCGGGGTGGCGTCCGCATCGACGGCTTCGACCTCGGCAACTCACCGGCCGAATACACGGCCGAGCGGGTGGCGGGACGCATCGTCGTGATCACCACCACCAATGGCACCGCGGCGCTCGCAGCGTGCGACGCCGCGATCGAACGGCTCGTGGGCGCGATCGTCAATCGCTCGGCGGTCGCAGCCGCCGCGCGACGCCTGGCCGCGATGCACCGGGCGCACGACGTGCATCTGGTCTGCGCCGGCACCGACGGCACGGTGACCGATGAGGACGTCCTCGCCGCCGGCGCGATCCTCGACGCCGCGGCGGCCGACGCGGCCGGGGCCGATGAGCCGCTCGACGGCCCGGCCCGTGAGGCACGGGATCGATTCCGGCGACTCGTCGCGGCCCACCCGCTGAATCCTGACGCCGGCCTCGCGCGGGCGTTCGCGGACGCGCCGGGCGGTGCCAATCTCATCGCCCTCGGCATGGCCGACGACCTGCCCCGTTGTGCGCGGCTCGACGCGGTCCGTGTCGTGCCGCGACTCGATCGGGCGCGCGGCTGGCTCTGCCTGGAGACGCTCGGCTGATCTGCAGCGGCAGGCGGCGGCACGGGCCTCGTCACCGGCGCCGCCCGCATCGTGGCCACGCCCGACCGACCATGGTTGGGACGGGCGGAGCGACGCTGGTACACTCCCGCCTCCACGCATGGAACGGCCCCCTCGATCATGACGCATCCGAACGATCAGTCGCGCATGGACCGCATCGTGTCGCTCGCGAAGCGGCGCGGCTTCATCTTCCAGTCGAGCGAGATCTACGGGGGCCTGAACGGCTTCTGGGACTACGGCCCGCTCGGCGTCGCGCTCAAGCGCAACGTGAAGGATGCGTGGTGGCACGACATGGTGGGCGGCCACGACGAACTGGCCACGCTGCCGGGAGCGCCGACGGCCTACGAGATGACAGGCCTCGACTGCACCATCATCATGCATCCGCAGGTGTGGAAGTGTTCCGGCCACTTCGACCTCTTCCATGACTGGATGATCGACTGCCGCGAGTCGAAGCGACGCTACCGCTACGACCACCTGCAGGGCCGGTGGGCCGCCCACCGCGGGAAGCGCGTGTTCGTGACCACCGAGGCGTCGGGTGACGAGGCGGGCCCGGACACGGTGGCCCGGGCCCAGAAATTCTTCGGCCTGCGGGCCAGGCAGGTGGATGAGATCGAGTGGACGGGCGACCTCGAGCCGCTGCCGGCCGCGATCACGGCCGGGGTGGCGGCGGCCGACGTGCTCGGCCCCGATGCGGCGGCGCCCGGCACGCTGACCGAGCCCCGCGAGTTCAACCTCATGTTCGAGACCCGCATCGGTGCGCTCGCCGGCGATGCCGATGACCGGGCGTTTCTCCGACCCGAGACCGCGCAGGGCATCTTCGTCAACTTCAAGAACGTGCTCGACACGTCCCGGGTCCGCGTGCCGTTCGGGATCGCACAGGTGGGCAAGAGCTTTCGCAACGAGATCACGCCCCGCAACTTCACGTTCCGCTCGCGCGAGTTCGAGCAGATGGAGATCGAGTTCTTCTGTCGTCCGGCCGACTCGGCGGACTGGTACCGGTACTGGCGGGACCGGCGCTGGAAGTGGTATCTCGACCTCGGGCTCACCGAGGGGAGGCTCCGGCTCCGCGAGCACGCCGCGGACGAGCTGTCGCACTACTCCGTCGGGACGGCCGACATCGAGTACGCGTTCCCGTTCCTCGCCCCGGGTGAGTTCGGCGAGCTCGAGGGGATCGCCCACCGGGGGGATTTCGACCTCCGCAGCCACATGGAGGGGAAGCTCGTCCGGCGCGACGGGGCGCTCGTGCTGGAAACGGGCGCGGACGGGAAACCGCGGCACAAGGGGAGCGGCAAGGATCTCTCCTACTTCGACGACATCACGCGCGAACGGTTCGTGCCCCACGTCATCGAGCCATCGGCGGGCGCGGACCGTGGCACGCTCGCCTTCCTGTGCGACGCCTACCACGAGGACGAGGTCCCCGACGAGGACGGCAAGCCGCGGAGCCGCACGGTCATGAAACTCCACCCGCGGCTGGCCCCCGTGAAGGCGGCGATCCTGCCGCTCGTGAAGAAGGACGGCATGCCCGAGATGGCGATCGATCTCTACCGGCGGCTGAAGCGGCACATGGCCTGTCAGTACGACGAGAAGGGATCGGTCGGCCGCCGCTACGCCCGGCAGGACGAGGCGGGGACGCCCTGGTGCCTCACGATCGACGGGCAGACGCTGGCCGACCGCACCGTCACGCTCCGTGATCGAGACACGCTCGCCCAGGAGCGGGTGCCCGTCGACGAGGTCGTCACGCTCCTGCGCGACCGGCTCGCCTCGCCATGAAGACCTCGGCGACCGGTGTCGAGGGGCCGCCTTCTCCCATGAGCGCCCCTCCCGCCGGTCGGTCTCGCGCCAGGACCCCATCCATGCGTCCCGCCCTCGCCACCGTCTGCTCGCTCCCCGCGTCGCTCGCCGCGATCATCGAGGACTACGCCGCCGGTCACTGTGACACGATCGACCTCTGGCTCGGCCACGCCGAGGGCTTTCTCGAGGGGCACGACGTGGCGGCACTTCGCGCGCTCTTCGCGGACCACGGCATCACCGCCGCCGCGGCCAGCTTTCAGGGTGGGCTGCTGACGAGTCAGGGGGACGCGCGGCGGGAGCACTGGCGCCATTTCGAGGAACGGCTGATCCTCTGCCGCGACCTCGCGATTCCCGTGCTCGTCGTCGCGGGGGACGCGCACGGGCCGCTCGGCCCGCAGGATCTCGGCCGGCTCTCCGCGAGCCTCGTCGAGGCGGCGCGGCGGGCCGCCGACGCGAACGTCCGGGTGGCCCTCGAGTTCGATTCCCGCGCGAGCTTCCCCAACAACCTGCAATCGGCGGTCGCGCTCGTGGAGGATGTCGGACTCCCGTCGCTCGGCATCTGCCTCGACTGGTTTCACTACACCGTCGGGCCGAGCAAGCCCCTCGACCTGTGGCTGCTGACGGCCGACATCCTCGCGCACGTGCAACTCTCCGACATCGCCGACGTGCCGAGGGAGATGGCCACCGATGGCGATCGCATCCTGCCCGGTGAAGGGGCGTCACCGGCCGACGAGCTCGTCGCACGGCTCGATGCGATCGGCTACACCGGAGCCGTGGCGGTCGAGGTCCACAATCCGACGCTCTGGCGCGTCCCGCCCCGGCAGTTCGGCGAGGTCGCGATGACCGCCCTCAGGCGAGTCCTCGGGCAGGCCACGATGTGACCGGGGATCGGCCCGAGGGCCCCTCGACCCACGCCGCCGGACTCGGACTCACGGGTATTCCTTGAGACGGCTTCCCTCGACCTCGATCCCGTCCGCCGGCCGCAGCGCATCCGACGCCTCCCGGGGCACCAGCGCAAAGTGCCGCACGCTCGTCAGGGCGTCCACAATTTCGGGGCAATCGTCCCGGCGGGCCACCCAGAGCGAGGGGTCGTAGCGCCGGAGGTCGAGGGGAACCGAATAGGTGCGCAGGGTCTTGCGACGGCCCTTCAAGAACTGGGGGAAAAACGAGATGGCGAGCTCCCGCATCGAGCGGTAGATCGGGTCGCGAAATCGGAGGCACGGGCTGTTGCTCTTGGAAATCGCTCCCCAGAGGCCGCGGCGGCGGAAGAGAGCGACGACGTGGTCGACATCCCCGACCGCCCCGAGATCCATGAGAAGTGGTCGCTCACCCGAGATCCAGAGCGCGCAGGCGGCCACGAGGGCGGCGTCGATGCACTTGGCGAGCCGCTGATCCAGCACCGTGGCCACGGGGCGGGCGAGCACCCCGTCGTCCGGCGATGTCCAGGGGATGTCGTTGATGAAGTTTTGGATCCGGGCCGGCGTCCTGAGTGATGCGAGGGCGAGGGCCGCCTCCCGCTCGAGGCCCAGCCGTTCGCCGAAACACAACCCAGCCTCGGGAACGGTCTCGATCGAGATCGAGCGCCTGCCGGAGTGTCGCGCGAGGGTTTTCACGCTGCGAATGCTAGCATCCGCGGCGCGAATGTGGGAACTGTCGGGCGACTGGTCGCCAAACCCTCCGATCACCTAGAATCCGGTCACGTACAAGCAGAGGCGATGGGGGAGGCGGTCGCTTCCTCGTCATCACGGTGGCCTGCTGGGCGGACGCTCGGCAAGCACGCGTGTGGTCGCCGTCGTTTGTGGATCTCCGCCACGGAAGGATGATCGTGAGCACTGCTTTCGCCGTTGGGCTCGTCGATGCGATGGCCGGGTGCATGGTGCGGGAAACGGACCGGAGGTGGTTTCCTGGACGGGCCGGGCGCGTGACCACCAGAGCCTGCGGGTTCCGCTCGCGGGCCCCGCTCCTCGTCGTGGCGTGCGGCGTCGTCGCATGCGGTGCCGAGTTCGCCTTCGCGCAGCACTGTCCGCCGCAGCCGCAGTGCGTTGGCCCTGCGATCCAGACGATCACGATCGGTGGCTCGTTCGGCAACGCGGGGTTCGGCACCGGCTACGGCACCCAGGTCAGCCGCGCCGCGTGGGGCGGCGGCTGGTGCGGCCAGCCGATCGTGCCTTCCTGCGGCCCGGTCGTCGCCCCATGTGGGCCGCAGTGGTGCAGTCCCTGTCGTCCATGGGGTGGATGGTCGTTCGGCTGGCCCGGCTGCGGCATCGGCGGCTGGTACGGTCGCTCGCGCTTCTTCGGCTCGCAGTCGATCTTCATCGCCGGTTCCGGCGGATCGTTTTTCTCGGGAGGCGTTGTCCCCTGGGTCGGACCATGGTGGTACGGAGGTGGACCGGCCAACTGGCTCCCCGGGTGCGCGATCACGCCATTCGGGGTCGTCTGTTCACCGTATGCGACGCTCCTGCCGCCCGGAGTGGGACCGCAGTTCGGTCCGGCTGCGATCTTTCCGTTTTTCGGAGCCACATCCACCCCACGGGTCGGAGCCATCGCCTCACGACAGGCAGGCCGGATCGGTGTCGCGCGCCCGGTCGCGGCCGCGTCCGTGGTGCCGCCGCAGCGAACACCACGATCGAGCACGGAGGCGGGGCGACGACGGGCCGCGAGCCTCGTGGCCGCGGGCGACCGACAGGTGCGGGAGGCCGATGGCGATCCGACGAAACTCCGCGCGGCGCTCGCGTCGTATCGGCGGGCCGAGTCGGTCGAGCGCGATTCGCCCGACACCTTCATCCGACAGGCGATCATCCACGCCGCGCTCGGCGACCGCGCGGCGAGCGATGGGGCGATCGCCAGGGCCGTGGCCCTCGATGCCAGACTCGGAGCGCGGATCGCAGTGCCATCCGGAACCGGCGACGCGGATACGGTGTTCGGGGACGATGGTCCCGCGACCGGTCCGACGGCGGTCGCGGCACGGGGCGACGCGATCATCAGGATGATCGCGGGCGATCGTGAGGCGGGGGAGGCCGGATCCCTCGACCACCTCGCCCGTCAGTGGTCGGATCGTTGGATCGAAGGCTTGGGCGGCCTCGCCGTCACCGCCCGGTGACGCCCGGCTTCGAGTTGCCCCTCCAGCGCCGGCACGCAGCCGGGACGTTCGCATGAGTCAGCCCCCGCCCGTGGCCGATCCCTGTCCGCGGATCGACCTGGCGGTGGCCGACGGAGCGGACCGCCTCGCCGCCCTGCGATCCACGCTGGTCTCCCAGGGTGACATGGTGAGCCCGGCGGGCCGGCAGCGGACGATCGACGTCTTCGGGGAACCGCTCAGCCCCCGTCAGGTCGTCGAGCGCATCTGCCGCGACGTCCGCGAGGGCGGCGCGGCCGCGCTCCTCGACTACACCCGACGCATCGACGGGGTCGATCTGCCGGCCGAGCGCCTGTTCGTCACGACGGACGAACTCCGCCTCGCCCACGGCAGGGTCGAACCGGCGTTCCTCGCGGCGGTGCGGCGCGTGCGGACCCGGGTGGAGCGGTTTCAAAGGGCCCTGTTGTCCACCGATGTGGAGGTGCGGCTCGACGGCGGCGGGTCCCTCCGTCAGCGGTACCTGCCGCTCGATCGCGTCGGGGTCTGCGTCCCAGGCGGCGCGGCCGCCTACCCGTCGACGCTGCTCATGACGGTCGTGCCCGCGCGGGTCGCCGGCGTGCGGGAGATCGTGGTCGTCGCGCCCCCGACACGTTTCGGATCGGAGAACGACCACGTGCTCGCGACATGCCACGAACTCGGCGTGACCGGGGTCGTCCGCGCGGGAGGAGCCCAGGCCGTCGCGGCGCTCGCCTACGGGGTCGATCGACTGCCCCGCGTCGACATGATCGTGGGCCCGGGCAACCTCTTCGTCGCGCTCGCGAAGCAGCATGTCTTCGGCACCGTGGCCATCGACTCGATCGCCGGCCCGAGCGAGATCGTGGTGGTCGCCGACGAGACGGGCAGCCCCGACGCGATCGCCGCCGACATGCTCGCCCAGGCCGAGCATTCCCCCGGGTCGGCGATCCTCCTCACGGCGAGCGCGTCGCTGGCCGACGCGGTCCGCGCGGCGCTCGCCCGCCGCCTCGAACACCTCGAGCGTGCCGACCTCATCCGCGACAGCCTCCGCCGCTTCGGCGCCATCGTGGTGACGCGGAGCGACGCGGAATCCTCCCGCCTCGCGGACGAGCTCGCTACCGAACACCTCTCGATCGACACGCGCGACCCGGAGGCGACGCTCGCCTCGATCCGGCACGCCGGTGCCGTGTTTCTCGGACCGCACAGCCCGGTCGCTGCGGGTGATTACGCCGCCGGCCCCTCGCACGTGCTGCCGACGGGCGGCACCGCCCGCTTCGCCGCCGGGCTCACGGCCAACCACTTCCTCCGCGGCGGCAGCGTGATCCGCCTGGCTTCCGCCGACCTGGCGGAACTCGCCGACGACATCCGACTCCTCGCGGATACCGAGGGGCTCACCGCGCATCGACAGAGCGTCGAGGCGCGGGACCGTCGGTCGTAGCGATCGTAGCGGTCGCATCGTCCGGGCCGAGGTCGCCGGGTGAGGTAGACTTCGAGGCGATGAGCACCTCGTGCGCCCCGACCGATCGACGCCTCGTCCGTCCCGAGATCGCCTCGCTGGCCGGCTACACGCCCGGCGAGCAGCCTCAGGAAGGCGTGTGGATCAAGCTCAACACGAACGAGAATCCCTACCCCCCGTCGCCCGCCGTCGCGATCGCCGTCGCCGCCGCTGCCGCGGGCCGCACGCTCGCCCGCTACCCGGACCCGCTTGCGACCGCGTTTCGTCAGCGGGTGGCGGACCGCCTCGGACTCGACCCCGACTGGATCGTGTGCGGAAACGGCTCCGACGACCTGCTGACGATCCTCGTGCGCACGTTCGTCGGCGCCGGTGAGTGCATGCGGGTGCCGACGCCCAGCTACGTGCTGTACCGCACGTTGGCGGGCATCCAGGGTGCGGCCTGCGAGGAGGTGCCTTTCACCCGAGACTGGGCGCTCGACGACTCGTTCGCCGCGCCGCGCGACGGCCTCCGGCTCGCCGTCGTGGCCAACCCGAACAGCCCGTCGGGCACGCTGGTGCCACCGGCGCGGATCGCGGAACTCGCCGACCGGCTGCCCTGCGCGCTCGTCGTGGACGAGGCGTACGGCGACTTCGCCGACACCGACTGCCTCGATCTCGTGCGCCGTCACGAGCGGGTGATCGTCACGCGGTCGTTCAGCAAGTCGTACGCGCTCGCGGGCCTCCGGTTCGGCTACGCCGTGGCGTCGCCCACCATCGTCGAGGAGCTCCGCAAGGTGAAGGATTCGTACAACTGCGACACGCTTTCGATCGCCGCCGCGACCGCGGCGATCGACGATGTCGACTGGCTCACGACGACTCGCAGCCGGATCCTCGCCACACGGGCCCGGCTCACGGCCGGCCTCCGCTCGCTCGGCTACCGACCCGTGGAGAGCCAGGCCAACTTCGTCTGGTGCACGCGGCCCGACGGCCGGCACCGCGAGGTGTACGAGTCGCTCAAGGCGCGCCGCATCCTCATCCGCTACATGGCCTTTCCTGGCTGGGGAGACGGCATCCGCATCACCGTCGGCACGGACGACGAGATCGACGCCCTGCTGTCAGCCCTCCGCGACATCAGAGCCTGATGCCCCGAGCGCCCCTTCCCACGAGTCCGCGCCGTCGGCCTCCCCCGATCCCGCCGACACCGCCTGCAGCCCGTACGCTTCCGATTTCCGATCTCCCACCGTCCGATCCGCTCGCGCACCCACCCATGCCACGCACCGCCACCATCAGCCGCACGACCCGGGAAACGGACGTGCGGGTCGCGCTCGATCTCGACGGCACGGGACGGGCTCAGGTCGCCACCGGCCTCGGATTCTTCGACCACATGCTCGTGCTCCTCGCCGGGCATGGTCTCTTCGACCTGGAGATCTCGTGCACCGGCGACCTGCAGGTCGACGGCCACCACACGGTCGAGGATGTCGGTCGGTCGCTCGGCGCCGCCTTCGCGACCACGCTCGGCGAGCGCCGCGGCATCCGTCGCTACGGCCACTGCATCCTGCCGATGGACGAGGCGCTCGTGACGGCCGCGGTCGACCTCGGCGGCCGCGCGGCGTGCGTCCTGTCGGTGTCGTACCCGGTGCCGGCGATCGGCGCGTTCGATACGCAGCTCGTGGAGGTGTTCTGGGAGGGATTCGCCGCGACCGCCGGGGCGAACATCCACGCGCTCCTGCACCACGGCCGCAACGCCCATCACATCGCCGAGGCCGTGTTCAAGTCGCTCGCCCGTTCGCTCCGCGACGCGGTCGAGATCGATCCCCGGCAGCCCGGCATCCCCAGCACGAAGGGCTGGCTGGCCTGAGCGGTGCCACGGCTCCCGGGGCCGGGGGGTCGTGTCGACGGCCAACCGGGTGGCGTAGACTGCCGCCGCATCCGCGAGACGCTCGAGGGCGAGGGAGGCCGGCCATGGGACAGGATGCACTCGGAAGGCGGGCGGGCACGCCGTGGCGCCGTGTGTCGCGCCGCCAATGGCTCGCACACGCAGCGGCGCTCGAGTCGATCCCGCTCCTCGCGCGGGCCTCGTTCGCAGTGGACGCGCCCGCGTTTCCCCACGATCCCTTCACGCTCGGGGTGGCGTCCGGCGACCCCGATGCCTCGAGCGTGGTGCTCTGGACCCGGCTTGCACCCCGTCCGCTCGAGCCGGACGGAGGCATGCCACCCGAACCGGTGAACGTGCGCTGGGAGATGGCGACGGACGAGGCGTTTCGCCGCGTCGTCGCCTCGGGCATCGCGCCGGCGACGCCCCCCCTCGGTCATTCGGTCCACGTCGAGGTTCCCGGGCTCGCCGCCGATCGCTGGTACTGGTATCGGTTCCACGCCGGCGACGCGACGAGCCCCGTCGGCCGCACCCGCACGTGTCCCGAACCGGGCGTGCTGCCGCAGCGCCTCCGGTTCGCGGTCACCTCGTGCCAGAACTACGAGCAGGGCCTCTTCACGGCGTACGCCCGCATGGCGCAGGACGACCTCGATCTCGTCTGCCATCTCGGCGACTACATCTACGAGTACGAGGCCGGCCGCAACGGCACGGTGCGCACCCACGCCGGGCCCGAAATCACCACGCTCGGCGGGTACCGCGTGCGGCACGCGCAGTATCGCGCCGACCCACTCCTGCACGGCATGCACGCCGCCTGCCCGTGGCTCGTCACCTGGGACGACCACGAATTCGACAACAACTGTGCCGACGACGTGTCCGAGGAGACCGGGGTCGATGCCACCGCCTTTCTCGAACGTCGGGCGAACGCCTACCAGGCCTACTACGAGGCGATGCCGCTGCGGTCGGCGAGCCGGCCGCGGGGAGCCGACATGCGGCTCTATCGCCGCACGCGGTTCGGCGATCTCGCCGACTTCCTCGTGCTCGACACGCGGCAGTATCGGGACGACCAACCCAACGGCGACCGCCGGTCGCCCCTCAACGACGCCGCCGTCGATCCGGCACGCAGCATGCTCGGTCGCACGCAGAAGTCGTGGCTGTGCGGCGAACTGCTCACGTCGCGGGCGACGTGGAACGTGCTCGCGCAGCAGGTCATGATGGGACTGGTGGGTTTCCGCAAGGGGGAGGACCCGCTCGGTTACTCGATGGACCAGTGGCCTGGCTACGCGACCGAGCGGGCGGAACTGCTCCGCTTCCTGCGCGAGCGGCGCATCGCCAATCCGGTCGTCCTCACCGGCGACATCCACTCGGCCTGGGCGAACGAACTCCGGGTGGACGACCGGCGGGCCGACGAGCCGCCGGTGGCGACCGAATTCGTGGCCACCTCGCTCTCGAGCGGCGGCAACGGTCCGGAGCGACCCGCGGGACTCGACCAGATTCTCGCGGACAACCCCGGCGTGCGCTTCCACAACGGCGAGCGCGGCTACATCCGGTGCGAGGTGACGCCCGCGGCGTGGCGGTCCGATTTCATGGTCGTCGACGACGTGCTACGGCCCGGCGGCCGCACCTTTCCCCGGGCGAGCTTCGTCGTGACGGCGGGCGATCCCCGCGTGCAGCCGGCGTGACACACGCCCGCGTCACTCGTTCACGTAGGTCTCGAGGAACCGCGCGAGCGCGTGGAAGTCGCTGCCGCGTTCGACGTATCGCACCACCGTGACGAGCGTGTTCGGATCGACGAGCTCCTCGAAGGGGACGTAGTTGAGGTCGAGCTGGCCCGACACGCTCACCATCACGCCGTCGAGGCCGCGTTCGGCGAGCGCGCGGTAGGCACCGACTCCGAGCTGGCTGCCGAGCATCACGTCGAACGCGTGGGGCTTCGCGCAGCGTGACTCGTACCCGAGCTGCAGCCCGACCACCTTCCGCGAGCGGTTCGTCTGCCGCTTGAACTCCTCGGCCACGAGGCGGGCGAACATCCGCCCGAGCTGCACGTGGGAGATCGAGATGTGCCCGTGGTCGTCGCGCGGGATGCCCTCGAGGCTCTTCGCGGGGAGGTACTCGGCCAAGCCTTCGGCCAGCACGATCACGCCGTACTGCTTCCCCTCCTGCTCCTCGCGCACCCGCATGGTCTTCACGATGCGGCCGACCACCGCGTCGATGTTCATCACGGGCTTGATGCGGGTCGTCCCGTCGGCGGCGGTCACGGTCTCCTCGCCGCGGTAGCGGCCGTGGATGTCCTCCACGCTGATCACGAGGCTCGCCTCGCCCGCGATGGCGGCGCCGTAGGAGAGCCACCCGGCGCTCCGGCCCATCGTCTCGCAGACGAAGTACCCGCGGCTCGCCTCGGCGTCGTAGAGCAGGTTGCGGATCTCGCCGCCCAGCGTGTCGACGGCGGTGAAGTAGCCGAAGGTGAAGTCGATCCCCATGTAGTCGTTGTCGATCGTCTTCGGCAGATGCACCACCGGAATCCGGCGGGTTCCCGCCGGCAGCCGATCCTGGAAGAGCTTGAACTTGTTGGCGGTCTTGAGCGTGTCGTCACCCCCGATCGAGATGAGCGCCTCGACGCCGAGGGAGCGCAGCCCCTCGTCGACGTTCGCCAGCGGCCGCACCCGCTCCGCGTCGTCGAGGTGGGCGGGGGACGAGACGTTGCGTCCCGGATTGGTCCGGGCCGTGCCCAGCATGATCCCCTGGCTGCTGCGGGTGCGCTTGAGGAACTCGGGGGCGATGCGCACGTAGTCCCGCCCCTCGACGAGCGGCCGTGCCGGCGAGTAGTCGGCGAGCGACGAGTAGCCGTGCTTCATCCCGATCACCTCGGTCCCTTCCCGCATGAACGACGTGGCGGCGGTCGAGATGACGGCATTCGCGGCGGGCGCGGGCCCGCCCGCGAAGAGGATCGCAACGCGGCGGAAATGGTGTGCGGCTTTCGGGGGCCGCGAGAGCGATTCGGTCATGCGTGGCACTGCACCGTGGGGAAGGGGGCGGTCCCGTCGTCGCATCCGCGGCCCGGGCTCAGCCGGCCAGCATCCGCTCGACGAACGTCGTGTCGACCTGCGCCTCGTGGAAGGCCGTGTTGGCGAGCACCTCGAGATGCAGCGGGACAGTCGTCCGGATGCCGGCGACCCGCAGTTCCTTGAGCGCCCGGATCATCGTGTCGATGGCCTGCCGCCGGGTGGGCTGGTGGACGATCAGCTTGCCGACGAGCGAGTCGTAGTGCGGCGGCACCACGTAGCCGGCCGTGGCGTGCGAATCCCAGCGGACGCCGAAGCCGCCCGGGGCGATGATCCGTTCGATGCGGCCCGGGTTCGGGCGGAAGTTCGCCGCCGGATCCTCGGCATTGATCCGGCACTCGATCGCATGGCCGCGGGGCACGATCGCCTCCTGCCGCAGATCGAGCTTCTCGCCGGCCGCCACGCGAATCTGCGACTTGACGAGATCGATGCCGGTCACCATCTCGCTCACGGGGTGCTCGACCTGGATGCGGGCGTTGACCTCGATGAAGTAGAAGTTGTCGCTCTGATCGACGATGAACTCGACCGTGCCCGCGGAGTGGTACCCGGCGACCTTCGCCAGCCGCACGGCGGCCGCGGCCATGGCCTCACGGGTCGCCTGCGGCAGGCGGGGAGAGGGGCTTTCCTCGATGAGCTTCTGGTGGCGCCGCTGGGTGGAGCAGTCGCGTTCCCAGAGGTGCACCACGTTGCCGTGCTGGTCGCCGAGGATCTGGATCTCGACGTGCCGCGGCCGTTCGACGTAGCGCTCGATGTAGATGCCGGGGTTGCCGAAGGCGGCCTGGGCCTCCGCCGAAGCCTGCTGCCAGGCGCTTGCGAGCGACAGGTCGTTCGCGGCCACCCGCATCCCTTTGCCGCCGCCGCCCGCCGTCGCCTTGAGCAGCACCGGAAAGCCGATCTCGCGGGCGATCCGCACCGCGTCCTGCTCGCTCGACACGAGCCCGTCGCTGCCGGGCACGGTCGGCACGCCCGCCTCGCGCGCGAGCGTCCGCGCGGAGTTCTTGTCGCCGAGCCGCTGCATCGCCTCGGGCGTCGGCCCGATGAAGACGATGTCGCACGAGCGGCAGACCTCGGCGAAGTGCGCGTTCTCCGAAAGGAAGCCGTAGCCCGGGTGGATCGCCTGGACGTTGCCGATCTCCGCGGCACTGATGACACGGTCGATCCGCAGGTAGCTGTCGGCGGCCCGGGCCGACCCCACGCAGATCGCCTCGTCGGCCAGCTCGAGATAGGGCGCGTCTCGGTCGGCCTCGCTGAAGATCGCCACCGTCTCGATCCCGAGCTCGCGGCAGGCCCGGATGACGCGCAGGGCGATCTCCCCACGGTTCGCGATCAGGATTCGTTTGAACATGCGTTCGCCCGGTGGCTGGTGCGACCTGCCGATCCGCCTCGATCGGTGCGGGTCAGCCCGCCGGGTCGACCTTGACGAGCGGCTGACCGAACTCGATCGGTGCGCCGTTCTCGACGAGGATGGCGACCACCTGCCCGGACACGCCGGCGGGAATCTCGTTGAAGACCTTCATCGCCTCGATGATGCAGACCGTCTTGTCGGGACCGATCCGGTCGCCGACCTTGATGAACGGGGACGCGTCGGGACCCGACGCCCGGTAGAACGTGCCGACCATCGGACTCTTGATGACGACCATGCCGGCATCGGCATCCGCCTTCGCGGCGGCCGGCGCGGCCTCCGGCGCCGCGGCTCGCGGTGCCGCGGCGACGGGCTGCGCGACGGTCACGACCTGGCCTCCGCGGCGAATTCGCACGCGCGAGTCCCCCTGCTCGAGATCGAGTTCGGAGAGGTCATGCTCCTGCATCAACTCGATCAGCCGACGCACCTTCTTCGGATCGAAGACGTCGCCGGATTGCTGGGCGGCACACATGGATCGAAGGGACCTCCTCATCGGCCGGCTGCCGGCCTCGTGGCGGGAAGGTATCCGCCACGCGTCGCCGCAGTCAAGGCAATGCCGGGGCGGCACCTCGCGGATGAGCGCGTTCGGCAGGCACGCGTCGCCGGGGTTTTCGCGATGCCCGCTATCATGCCCCCCACCTCGTGCGGAGTGCGTCGGCGCGTCCGCCGGTGCTCCGAGGCGATCGCGCGGGAGGGTCGATGACCACGTTGCCTGCCGACCTGCCCGTGCTGCCCGCACGGCGCCATGATGCGAGCAAGCACGATCATGGTCGCGTGGTGGTGGTGGGCGGCGCCCCCGGCATGGC
>CAIWZS010000163.1 GCA_903917235.1 uncultured Planctomycetaceae bacterium
CTCGCGCGCGTCCGTCCCGACGAGTGCGTCGTCGCGACGATCTGCCTGCTCGGCGTCGTGGTGCTCGGCGTGCTGCCCGGCATCCTGCTGGCGGTCGCGGTGTCGCTCGCGCAGTTCGTCTGGCGCAACTGGCAGCCGTACGACGCGGTCCTCGGCCGTGTCACGGGCGTGAAGGGCTACCACGACGTCGCCCGGCATCCCGACGCGAGGCTGATTCCCGGGCTCGTGCTGTTTCGGTGGGACGCGCCGCTCTTCTTCGCCAACGCCGGCATCTTCCGTCGCCGGCTGCTCGAGGCGGTGGACCGGGCCGACCAGCCGGTGCGTCGCGTGATCGTGGCCGCCGAGCCGATCACCGACATCGACACGACCGCCGCCGACGAACTGTGCCAGATCGCCGACGAGCTCCGCGCGCGCGGCATCGAATGGACGTTCGCCGAGCTGAAGGGCCCGGTGAAGGATCGGCTCAAACGATACGGCACGTTCGCACGGTTCGGCACCGCCGCGTTCGAGCCGACGCTCGGCAGGGCGGTCCGCGCGTATCTGCGGGACCATGACGTCGCCTGGCAGGACTGGACCGACTGAGGCACGCCGGAGGTGCCCCGTGCGGGGCGTCGGGCTCGATCGGGCGATCAGCCGTCCGCCGGCCGTTCACGCGTCCCAGCGGAGGCTCGGCGCGGCACCGTGGCCGCGGGTCCCACAGAATGCGACGTCGATGCCGAGCGCCCGGGCCGTCGCGGCCTTCGCCAGCGCGCAGCGGTCGGCCGCGGCCGCGTCCTTCGCGTAGGCCACCTGGATGTGATTGGCCTTGTGACGCGCCATCATCTGGTCGCGCGAGATGCCATACGTCACCGCGTGCATGATCGGCCACTGCGGCGTGGTGGCATCGAGGCGGCGCCGGGTTTCGGCGGCGGGCAGCGCCACGACCTGCGCGCGGCCGATGTCCATCCGGAGCCGCTCGTCCCCCCCGTCGCCGTCGACCCAGATGCGGCTCCAGACGATCTCGCCCGGCCGGCTCACACCCGCCAGCGTGCTGCCTCCGAGCCGGAAGTACATGGGCGGCTGCCGGAAGCCCTCGGCCCCACGCCAGCCGCCGACGAAGTGGGAGGGGGGCGCGCCGCCGGAAATCTCGAACACCCAGACCCACTGGTCGGTGGTGCCCGACTGATCCCAGTCGCCCCAGCGGATGTCGTGCAGGGTGTTCTCGGTGGGCTCGCCGAGTTCCTCGTGCACGCGTTGCGTGATCAGGCCGTCGAGGCCCGCGCATTCGTCGACTTCGTTGAAGTGCACGAGTGGGCGGCCCTTGAAGAGCACGCGGCGGGCCCCGGCGGCGGTGACGGGAGGGCGCCTCGCGTCGTTGAGCATTCCCTCGACGAGGTCGCTCGCCGGCAGCAGGTCCTTGAGCCCCTGCTGGTACTGGATGCCGACGCAGTCGCAGCCGAAGCGGTCGGCGATGCGTAGCGTCGCGACATACATCCGGCACTGCAGGAGCACCTGCTGCCGTGTCAGGTCGCGGGCCTCGTCGCGGCCGAAGTGGAACCGCATGCCCGCCTTCTCGAGCCAGCGAAAGACCGTTCGTGCCTCGCTCTCGGAGACCTGCATGGTCTCGTGGTAGAGCGCGCTTTGGCTGAGTCGCTCCTTGAAGACGCCCGTCGGGTGGAGGAGACGGTCGGGAATGATCGCATTGAACATTCCCATGCAGCCCTCGTCGAACACGCCCATGAGCGCCTTGCGACGGCGCAGGTCGGCGGCGAGTTCCACGGCCACCTGCTCCAGCGGCTTCGGGATGCGCACCGCGGCGATCGGCACGACGTGACTCGTGTCGTGACGCACCGCCCGGTCCGCGAGCCATGTCCGCAGGTGGCGGTCGAACGTGGGGCTGCCGAAGTCGTCCGCCCAGAGCGTGGCGTAGGGGACGCCCGCCTTCGTGAGCGATCCGTTGAGATTGAGCATCCCCACGAGGCCCGGCCACTGTCCCGACCAGTTGGCGACGGTGAGGATCGGACCGGAGTGGGTCGTGAGCCCCGGCAGCACGTGGTTGGAGTACTGCCAGACCGCTTCGGCGACGACGAGCGGCGCGGTCGGGTCGATCGTTTCGAAGACGCCCAGGCCCTCCCGGGCGCTGGCGATGAACCCATGGCCGCGCGACCGGCTGGCGGCATGTCCTCGCACCAACGACCATCCCGCACGTCCGAAGGCCGTGGTCAGGTCGGCCTCCATCGCCTTTTGGGCCGGCCAGCAGACCCGATTCGCTTCCTCGCGAAGATCGCCACTGGCGATCAGGACGGCGGTGTGGCGGCGCTGGCCGGTGGACGCGGCACGCGGACGCGGGGAGGAAAGGGAAGCGGCCATCGGGTGCAGCACCCTGTCACGGGGAAGCCGGGGTGCCGGCACTCGTGGAATCGCCCCGGTGATCACCACTATACTCCGCGGGCGAACCGTCATCCGGAGCCGAAGCCCGTCGAGGGCGTTCGTCACGGGCCGATGGTCGCGTCACATCCTTCTGGGAGTTCGCACCATGTCATGCATGTCGAGCATGAAGACCCGACGCCCCTGTGTGCGGTTGCCTCTCGCGACGCGGGGTGTCTCGCTGACGGGCGCCGTGATCGTGGCCCTCGCGGTGGCCCTCTGCGTCGCGACCCGCCCGTCACGGGCGGCTGATGCGCCGGCCGCGGCGGACAAGGCTGCGGCGGACAAGGCGGCGGCGGACAAGGCGGCGGCGGACAAGGCGGCGGCGGACAAGGCGGCGGCGGACAAGGCGGCAGCGGACAAGGCGGCAGCTGACAAGGCGGCGGCGGAAAAAAAGGCTGCGGCCGAGAAAGCGGCCGCGGAGAAGGCTGCGGCAGACAAGAAAGCCGCTGAATCGAAGGAGGCCGCCGCGGCATCGATCGCCGAATCGAAGCGGTGGGTCATCGCATCCGACTTCACCCGGGATGGATCGCTCCTCCTCACAGCCGGTGGTGAGAGCCTGCTCTACCGACCGGGGGACGTGGTCGTCTGGAAGGCGGCCGACGGAGCTCGGGTGGGTGAGCTCGCGGGTCACCCGACGGCGGTATGGGCCGTGAAGGTCTCGGCAGATGGGAAGCTCGCGGCGACGGCCGGCTACGACGGCCTCGTGAAGCTCTGGGATCTTGCGGGCCGCACCCTCAAGCACGACCTCAAGAAGCACAAGGGCTGGGTGCGGTCGCTCGACTTCTCGCCCGATGGCACGCGGCTGGCGACCGCGGGCGAGGATGGCACGGTCGTCCTGTGGGACACGGCGAACGGCGCGGAGGTCGCGGCGGTGGCCGCGCACGGTGCAGCGGCCACGTGCGTGGCCTTCTCGCGTGACGGGGCGACGCTGGCCACGGGCGGTGGCGACAAGGTGGTGAAGCTGTGGGAGGCGGCCACCGGCAAGGAGAAAGGAAAGCTCGAGGGGCATGGCGACGCGCTGTGGGCGGTCGCCTATTCCCCGGATGGCTCGCGGCTCGCCTCGGCCGGCGCGGATCGGACGATCCGAATCTGGACGACGTCCGACTCGAAGGAATACGCGACGCTCGCGGGCCACAAGGACTGGGTCACGAGCCTCTCGTTCTCACCCGACGGCACGCGGCTGGCGAGTGGCGGCATCGACGGCGCGGTGAAGCTGTGGGACGTGGCGGCCAAGGGGGAGCAGGAAGGGCCGGAAAAGTTTCCGTCGAGCGTGTGGACGGTGAACTTCACGACCGACGGAGCGAAGATCTTCGTGGGCACCCATGCCGGTGGAAAGGTGATCGCCACGCCGGTCGCCAAGCTGCTCCCGCCCCCCCCGCCCCCCCCGGCACCACCACCGGCTCCACCGCAGCCGAAGGTGGCGGCACTGGTCCCGTCCAAGTTCACGAGCGCCGCGGGCGCCACGGGTGCGATCGCGCAGGATGGCATCGTGCTCGTGACGGGCAATCTCGCGAAGGACACCTACACGCTCGAGGCGAAGGTGCCCGAAGGGGGCAAGCCTGTGGCCGTGCGCCTGGAACTCCTCGCGGACGACTCGCTGCCGCAGAAGGGGCCCGGGCGAGCCGGCAACGGCAACCTCGTGCTCAGCACCTTCAAGGTGATGACGGGTCCGCCCGGAGGCACCGAGGCGCCCACGGCCGTGGTCTTCACCGAAGCCAAGGCGGACTTCGAACAGGAGAGCTTCGGGGTCGCCGGGACGCTCGACGACAAGCCTGAAACGGGTTGGGCTCTCGCCGGCGGCGTTGGCAAGGATCACATGGCGCGGTTCGTGGTGAAGCCCGACCAGAGCCTGCCGGCGGGAGCTCCGCTGGTCATCGTCCTCGACCAGCAGCACGCCGACGGCATGCATGCAATCGGCAAGTTCCGGGTGTCGCTCGAGCAGGAGGCCGCTCCACCGGCCGCCCCGCCGCCGGCGGCCAAGCCCGAGGAGAAGAAGCCCGAGGAGAAGAAGTAGGTCAGGCGCCGCCTCGTGGGCGACGGATCGCTGACCGGGAGGGATGGCTCGGGGTCTTGTCCGGGTCTCCAGCGGAAAACGAAAAGGGAGAGACACATGTCGATCAGCGGGTGGAAGTGGGCCGCCGCGTGGGCCTCGGCCGGTGCCGCGCTTGCGGGGTTCGTGGTCGGCGCGTGGCTCGGGCCGATGCAGTCCGTGCCGCGTGTCCAGGCCGTGTCGAGCCTCGCCGACGAGTCGTTCGCCGCCTGCACGGCGCACGTGGAGGGTGGCGTCGAGGGCTTCTTCATCCTCGACTTCGAAACCGGTGACCTCTCTGGCGGCGTCATCAACCCCGCCACCTCGAAGTTTGTCCGTTCCTACCGCCACAACGTGCTCAAGGATCTCGGCTTCAAGGCGGGGCGCGTGAAGAAGCCCAAGTTTCTCATGCTCTCCGGCGGGATGTCGTACGCGGGGCCGGCGGCCAATACGCTCGGGGGGTCGGTGCTCTACGTCACCGACGTGTCGACCGGCGTGACGGTGGCCTACGGCATTCCATGGAACTCGCAGCAGGCTGCCGCTGCGGGCGTCCAGGAACTCGTGCCGCTCGACATCGCGAAGCCACGCGGCGGTGGGGCGCCATGAGTCGCACGGCGACGACCGGCGTCGCGCGGGAGATCGCGGTCATGGTCAACGACGAGCCTCGCACCTGCGAGGCCGGCGCGACGGCGGCAGACCTGGTCGCCGCTCTCGGGCTCGGGGCCCGGCCGATTGCCGTGGAGATCAATCGTGAGGTCGTGCCGCGGGCGCGGCTGGCCGGTCATCGACTCGAGGATGGCGACCGGCTCGAGATCGTGACGCTCGTCGGCGGTGGCTGAGCGCCCGCATGATGCGTGCATGCCACCCGCGGGCGGGTGCCGCATGCCGGATGGTTCGCCGCTACCCGAGGATGTCCGCCGTGTCTTCAACCCAGCCGATCGCCGCGACGGTCGTCCCGCCCGCGGCGCGGTCGCCCTCCGGTGATGCGCCGCTCACCGTCGGTGGCATGTGCCTGGCGAGCCGCCTCATCGTCGGTACGGGCAAGTACGCCACGTACGCGGAGATGGCCCGCTGCCTGGAGGTGGCGGGTGCCGACTGCGTGACCGTCGCCGTGCGCCGTGAGCGGCTTGTCAACGCGGCCGGCGAGAGCATCCTCGATCACCTCGATTTGACGCGCTACACGCTCCTGCCCAATACCGCCGGCTGCTACACGGCCGACGAGGCGGTGCGCGTGGCTCGACTCGGTCGCGAGCTGCTCCGCGACATGGGGCATCCCGGCGCCGAGTGGGTGAAGCTCGAGGTGCTCGGCGACCAGCGGACGCTCCTCCCCGACCCGGTCGGCACGCTCGAGGCGACGGAGCGCCTGGTGGCCGACGGGTTCGTCGTGCTCGTCTACACGAGCGACGACCCGGTGGTGGCGCGGCGGTTGAAGTCGCTCGGTGCCGCGAGCGTCATGCCGGCGGGCAGTCCGATCGGGTCCGGCCAGGGGATCGTCAACGCCACGAACATCCGCATCTGCATGGAATACCTCAAGGACGGAGATCCGGCGTATCCCGTCATCGTCGACGCCGGTGTGGGAACGGCGAGCGACGTCGCGTTCGCGATGGAGCTCGGGGTGGATGGCGTGCTGCTCAACACCGCGATCGCCCATGCGGCCGACCCGTTGCGAATGGCCCGGGCGATGCGGGCGGCATGCGAGGCCGGTCGGGATGCCTTTCTCGCCGGCCGAATCCCGAGGCGTCTCTACGCCACGGCGTCGAGTCCCGAGGAGGGTACGATCCGGTAGATACGATCCAGCAGCAGACTGCGGAAGAAGTCTGCCGCCGCAGGATGCGGCGCACGGCAACCCCGAAAACCCCTTGGCGTTGTCGGGTGTCGCCCCAAGTGGAAACAGGCCATCGACGGCTTTTTCTACGGACAGGTAGCCCGGTGGATCCCCCTCATGCTCGCCAAGCGCATCATCCCCCGCCTCGACATCGATCGGGGTCGTGTCGTCAAGGGCACGCGGTTCCTCGATCTCGCCGACGCCGGCGACCCCGTCGAAGTGGCCGCCCGCTACGACGCGGAGGAGGCCGACGAGCTCGTCTTCCTCGACATCACGGCGAGCCACGAGGAGCGTGCGATCATGCTCGACATCGTGCGGCGCGTGGCCGAGACGATCTTCATGCCCTTCACCGTGGGTGGCGGCATCCGCACGCTCGACGACGCGGTGCGCCTCGTGCAGGCGGGCGCCGAAAAGGTGAGCATCAATTCGGCCGCGGTGCGCGACCCCGGGCTCGTGACCGCCGTCGCCGACCGTCTCGGCAGCTGCGCGACGGTGGTGAACATCGACCCGAAGCGGGTCCGGCGCGACGGTCGCGAGGTGTGGGAGGTGTTCGTGAACGGCGGCCGCGTGCCCACGGGACTCGAGGCGGTCGACTGGGCCAGGCGGGTCGAGCAGCTCGGCGCCGGCGAGATCGTCCTCACGTGCATGGACCGCGACGGCACCCGCGCGGGCTACGACCTCGAAATGACGGCCGCCGTCAGCCAGGCGGTGGGGATTCCCGTGGTCGCCAGCGGTGGCGCCGGAGCCCCCGAGCACCTCGCCGATGCCGTGGAGCAGGGACGCGCCGACGCGGCTCTGGCCGCTGGAATCTTCCACTTCCGCCAGTGTACGATCCGGGAGGTCAAGGACGTGTTCCGGAGCCGTGGCATCCCGGTGCGGCCCGCGCGAGCCTGACGCGAGTTTCCCCCAAGCCTGCCCGAAGAAACGATCTTTCGGCACGACGCCCGAGTGACGCATGGCCACCATCGATTCCCCCGCCCCCAAGACCGAGTCGAACGGCGTGAAGCCCGTGCCCGCCGGCCGCGGGCCGCTGGAGATCGACCGCCTCTTCGAGGCGCTCGTCAAGCTCAACGGCAGCGACCTTCACCTCAAGGTCGGGCAGCCCCCCTTCATGCGCGTGAAGGGCGCGCTCCAGCCGCTCAAGGCTGAGCGGATCGACGACGAGAAGATGCGTCAGTTGTGTGCGCCCCTCATGAGCGAGCGGCAGCGACAGATCTTCGACACCGACGGCGGTGCCGACTTCGCCCACGTCGCGATCTGTGACGGCAAGAAGTGGCGCTTCCGCGTGAACCTGCTCACGCAGCAGGGGTCGTGGGGGCTCGTCGCCCGCAAGGTCAACGACAGCATCCCCGACTTCGAGAAGCTCTTCCTGCCGCCCTCGATCGAGCGGCTCTGTCAGCTCGACCAGGGGATGGTGCTGCTCGCCGGCGTGACGGGCTCCGGCAAGAGCACCACGATCGGCTCGATGCTCAACTACATCAACCGGCACTACCGCAAGCACATTCTCACGCTCGAGGATCCGGTCGAGTTCGTCTTCACCGAGGACAAGTGCCTCATCAATCAGCGGGAGATCGGCGTCGACGTGCGGAACTTCGAGGTCGGCATGAAACATGCCGTCCGTGAGGATCCCGACATCATCCTCGTGGGCGAGTTGCGCGACGTCGAGACGTTCAAGACGGCGATCCACGCCGCCGAGACGGGACATCTCGTCTTCGGCACGATCCACGCCGCCAGCGCCCCGAGCACGATCACCCGCATCCTCGACCTCTTCCCGCAGGAGGAGCATGCCGCGATCCGCAGCGCCATCGCGTTCAACATGAAGGGCATCGTGGCCCAGAAGCTGCTCAAGTCGATCAAGGAGGGCGTGAGCCGCGTGCCGGTCGTCGAGATGATGTTCTTCGACGTGCTCGTGAGGAAGTACGTGCTCGAGGAGCAGGATCACCTGCTGGCCGACCACATCAAGAAGTCGCATCGTGATGGCATGCAGGACTTCACGATGAGCCTCAAGAGCCTGATCGACCAGGGCCTCATCGACCGTCACGACGCGCTCGAGATCGCCCCGAATCGCGAGGCCCTCGTCATGGCGCTCAAGGGCATCGGGGTCTCGTGATGCTCGGTATCGTCGGCTGGTGGCTCTGTTGCCTGGGCTGGATGGCCACCGCCGACTGGATCGGTCGCGACGCGACCCGCTACCGCCAGGCGGTGCGGGTCTGGGTGCCCGTCTGCGTCGGTGTGTTCCTGGTGACGGCGCTCGTGGCGTGGTGGATTCCGTCGGGGTGGGCCGTCGCCGCGCTG
The DNA here is from genome assembly GCA_903917235.1 of uncultured Planctomycetaceae bacterium. Lineage (GTDB taxonomy): Bacteria > Planctomycetota > Planctomycetia > Pirellulales > UBA1268 > QWPN01. Next base: position 8,559 of record CAIWZS010000163.1, read on the forward strand.
GTTCCGCTCGCATGGCTCGTGCCGGCCGTCACGTACCTCGTAACGCGCAACCGCAGCCTGCCGATCGGCAAGCAGGTGCTGACGGGCAACCACATTCGCAACGTCGCGTCGCGGCTGGGCAAGCGCGTCGGCCTGAAGATCGATCCCGGGCTCGAGGACGACGAGCCCGCGCTTCCGGACGTCGCCTTGCACGTCGTCGGCGCCGACGAGGCCGCGGCCGCCAAGGCGACGCAGCAGCTCGCCGCCATGCCGGGTCACCGCGTCGCCCGCGACGTGATGATCGGCGCGGTCCTGGCCCGTGCGTCGCGGGCCGTGATCGAGCCCGCAGCCGACGGGGTGCAGGTGCGGTACGAGGTGGATACCGTCTGGCAGAACCGGCGCGTCCGCGTCCCGCCACGCAAGCGCGGCGAGCGGGATCGCTATCCCGAGGCGCCGCCCCTGCGGCAGGATGACGGCGTCGCCGCCACGGCCGTGCTGCGGGCTGCGGCCGGACTCGCGGCCGACGGCCGCGGGCCGCAGGGTGGCCAGTTCGCGCTCTCGGTGGACGGCAAGCGGCAGACCTGCAAGGTGTCCCAGAAGGCCGCTCCTGGGCCGCGGCTCGAGGTGGAGTTTCCGGTCGTGTCGCCGAAGCTCAAGGCGCTCAGCGATCTCGGCGTGAGCGAGCCGATCATCGAGCGGCTCAAGGCGACGCTGCGACTCGAGAAGGGGATTCTCCTCGTGTCGGGGCCGGGGGGCAGCGGCCTGACGACGATGATCGACATGGTCGTGCTGGCGGCGGATCGACTCATGCGCGACTTCGTGTCGATCGAGGATGCGGCGGCGCCCGCGAAGGAAATCCAGAACGTCAAGGTGCAGCGGTTCGACAGGCAGTCCATCCAGCCGACCGACGCGCTCACGGCCGCGATGCGCGAGTATCCGCAGGCGATCGTGACCCGCGACATCCGTGACAAGGCACTACTGCTCGAGCTCGTGCGGCTGGCCGACGAGAACCAGTTCGTCGTCATCAGCCTGAAGGCGGCTGATGCGATCGACGCGGTCGGCCGTCTGCTCCAGTCGGGAGTGGCTCCGGACGTGCTCGCCCGTACGCTGGTCGGTTCCCTGTCCGGACGGCTCGTGCGGCGGCTCTGTCCTCGCTGCCGGGAGTCGGGTCCGCCGGCTCCCGACCTGCTCCGGCGCATGCAGCGACGGCCCGAGCAGGTGCCCGCGATCTGGCGGGCCGCCGCCGACGGGTGTTCCCTCTGCCAGGGTGCCGGGTACCTCGGCCGCATCGGACTGTTCGAATTCGCCTCGGGCAATCGGCTGCGGCAGGGCGTGGAGGCCAAGGCCAAGCTGCCCGTCCTGCGGGAGCTCGCCATCAAGGAGGGGATGGTGCCGTTCGAGTGGGCGGGGTTCGCCGCGGCCGTCGAGGGGGTGACGTCGATGGAGGAGGTGCAGCGGATTCTCGCTGCCGCGTCGACTCCGAAGCCGCCCGCGGGAGGAGCCCCGGCATGATGTCCTCGATCCTCGTCGCGCTGCTGCTGCTCGTCGTCTTCGGCGGCGTCGCCTTCCTGCTCTGGTGGTTTCAGGGGTTCTGGGGCTGCCTCGTCGCGTTCGTCAACACGCTCTTCGCGGCGAGTCTCGCGAGCGTGTCGTACGGGCCCGTGGTCGGCATGCTCGAGTCGCGGATGCCGACCTACGGCTACCTGCTGCACTTCGTGGTGCTGTGGGCGATCTTCTGTGTCGCGATGGCCATCGCCACGGAACTCTCGCGGCTGGTGACGCGGACGGCCGTGCCATTCGACCCGCTCGTCGAACGCGTGGGGGCGCCGATCGCAGCCGTTCTCACGGGTTGGGTCGCGATGGCGTTCACTGCCGCGTCGCTGCACACCGCGCCTGTGCCGAGGGATGCCGTGGGGTCAGGAATGTTTCTGGGCGTGTCACCCGATCGGGGCTGGCTCGCCTGGTCGATCGGCGCCGCGACGAAGCCGCCGTTCGGCGGCGACGGGGGTTGGTTTTCCGGGAACCGTGGAACCGTCGATGGCGCGACGGCGTGGTATGCGGCGCGTCGCGGTCAGCTGGAGAAGGAGCCTGGTCTGAGGGCCGCGCCGCCCGCGGATCCGGCTCCTGCGGCGGCGCAAATGCCGGTCGACGCGCTGCCGGCGGCACCAGCCGACGGGGCGCCGGTGGCGGGGCCCGACGCTCCTCCGGGTGCGATCCCGGCCGCGCCCCAAGCCGCGCCCCAAGCCGCGCCCCAAGCTGCCCCGCCCGCACCGTGAGATGGCCGTGGATGAACTGCCGTCGTACCGCCCTGTCAGCGCACTGGCCGTGATCGCGTGCATCGGCGGCGTGTGCTCGGCCGCGGCGCTCGTGGCGCCGATCCTCTGGATGGTGCCGCTCGTCGGTGTCGCGCTCTCGGTCGCTGCACTCGCCGACGTCGCCCGGCCGCCTGTGGGCAAGGCTGGACGGCTCGCCGCCCTCGCGGGCCTCGCCCTCTCGCTGGGCTTCGGTGCGCAGGCGGCGACGACGGCCGCGGCCTCCCAGTGGGTGACGGCCAGGCGTGCCGAGGCGGCGGCGCGATACTGGTTCGAAGCGGTCTGCGCGGGCCGGCTCGCCGATGCTCGGTCCATGGCCATGGGCGAGGGGGATGGCGATGCGGACCGGGCAGCGGACGTGGTCGATACGGCGCTTGGCGAGTGCGGTGCGGACCGAGTGGACGTGCGCTGCCTCGGACCGGGAGACGTGCCCGAAAGCTGGCGGGTGCGTGCCACCGGCCGTGACGCCGATCTCGAACTCATCCTCGCCCGCCGCGTGAGGCGCGGGACGGAGCGCTGGCACGTCGCCGCGTGCGAGCCGCTCACGCCGTCGTCGAACTGAACGGTCTGACGGCATCGATCGATCGAGCCCCCGCCGCGAGCATCACGAGCCGATCGAAGCCCAGGGCGACGCCCACTCCGGCGGGCATCTGCGGGCCGTGGGCCGCCAGCAGCCGTGATGGGAGCGGCAGGGCAGCGCGGCCATCCATCGTGCGGGCGTGGTTGGCCGCGTCGAGACGCTCCGCGATCACCTCGCGGCTGGTCTCCTCCACCCAGCCGTTGGCGATTTCCACGCCAGAGACGAAGAGTTCGAACCGTTCGGCCACGGCCGGTTCCCGGGGATCGAGCCGGGCGAGCGCGGCCTGCGACGCCGGCCAGCGCTCGAGGAGCGTCGGCCGGCCATGGCCGAGATGCGGCTGCACGGCCTCGGCGAGGAGCAGTTCGAAGCCGCGATCCCAACGCTGGTCGGTGCCTGTCGTCGTCGGGCGGGTGATGCCGAGACGGTCGAGGGCCATCTCGAGGTCGTGGGCCGTCGCCACGAACGGATCGACACCGGCGTGTGCCACGAACGCCTCTCGGCAGCCGAGCCGCTCGATACCGTCGGTCCCGAGCACCTCGTGCCCGATCCGGTCGAGCAGATCGGCCGTGCCGGTGATGGTGGCACCGGGCTCGTACCATTCGAGAAGGACGAATTCGAGATCGTGATGATCTCCGCGCTCGCCCGCGCGGAAGGCCCGGGCAAACTGGTAGATCGGCCCGGAACCGAGCGGCAGCAGCCGCTTCATGAGGAGTTCCGGGCTTGCCTGCAGGTAGCGATCGTCGTCCCCCACCCGCGCACGGATCGGCTCGATGTGCGCCTCGGGCACGACCTCGGCGCCGAGAACCGGCGTGTCCACCTCGACGAACCCACGGGTGTCGAGGACCGCGGCGATCGTGCGGCGGATGCGTGCACGTCGTTCGAGGAGATCCCGCAGCGTCATGCGCGAATCCGTCCGTGCGTCACGCGTCGGCCGTCTTCCGCAGGCGTGAGGCGACCTCCCGGTAGACGAGCACCGGACAGGGAGCCTGCCGCACGATCGCCTCGGCGACGCTTCCCATGAGCAGCCGGAGCATGCCGGTGCGACCGTGCGTGCCGAGGATGATCATCTCGGCCGCCTCCTCCGTCGCGATCCGCACCACTTCGGCGGCAGGGTCCCCCATCGTCATCCGATGCGCGAAGGGGACCGCCGGATCCTTGGGACGAACGTCCTCGAGCATCCTGAGAATGCGATCCGAACCCGGCTCCGGCAGCCCGTAGTAGAGTTCGCCGCCACCATACGCCAGGGGTGGTTCCTCGACGTGCACGATGAGCAGACGGGCGCCGGACTGCCGGGCGAGCGCCTCGGCGTGGACGAGGGCGGCGTCACTCGCCGTGGAGAAGTCGGTGGGGAAGAGGATCGTCTTCTGGGCCATCTCGGTTTCTCCCCTGGCGATGCAGCCTGTTCGCGCGGCACCATGCGGCATCATAGCAGCGGGATGAGCCGCTCGACCGCCGGCGGGCACGACCATCCGGCGGCGTCGCACGGTTTCGCATCGTCATCCGCCTGGACACGCGGGTGAAACGGTGGGCGGACCGGCATCTGCATGCGTTCAGCGCAGCCGCATCCCCGGCAGCGCGCCCGAGTCGGGAGACAGGAGGTAGATGCCCGGTGCGCCTGCTCCGCTCGCCGCCGCGACCATGCCCTCGCTCAGGCCGAACTTCATCTGCCGGGGCGCGAGGTTGGCCACCACCACGACGAGACGTCCCACGAGGGCGGCCGGGTCGTGGAATCCCTTGATGCCGGCGAACACCGTGCGGGTGGCGTCGCCACCGAGGCTCACGGTGAGCCGGAGCAGCTTCTTGGCCTCCGGCACCTCCTCCGCGGCCAGGATCCGTGCGATCCGCAGGTCGATTTTGGTGAAGTCGTCGATCGTGCACTGCGGGGCGAGCGGTTCCGCCGCGAGGGCGTCACCCGGATCGGCCGGAGGCTCGGGTGGGCGGGATGCGTCGGCGGATGCGGGGTCGGCCATGGTGGAGCCTCCGGTGTGGGTCGTGGGTATCGCGCGGGCAGGGGCATCGGGAGCCGCGTCGGCGGCAGCCGCGAGGAGCGCGTCGAGCTGCTGCCGTTCGACGCGGCGCATGAGAGCCACGAACGTCGCCACGGGCAGGCCGACGAGCGGCGCCTGGGACTCCTCCCATGCGCGGATCGGACCGCCGACGAGCGCTCCGGCCTGCTCGGCGAGGCGGGGCAGGACCGGCGCGAGGTAGACGGTCAGCTGCCGGAACAGATTGAGAGCGACGGTCGCGACGTCCTGAAGCCGTGCGGCGGCGTCGGCCCCCGCCTTCGCCAGCTTCCAGGGCTCCGTCCGATCGACGAATGCGTTGGCACGGTCGGCGGCCAGCATGATCACCCGCATGGCCCGCGCGGTGTCGCAGGCCTCGTAGGCCTCCGCGATCTCCGCACCGTCGGCCGCGGCTCGTGCGAAGAGCCCCTCGTCGTCCGGATAGCGGGCCGACAGCCCCGTGTCGGCGAGCCAGCGCGCCGTGCGACTCGCGAGATTGACCACCTTGCCCACGAGGTCGGCGTTGACCTTCGTCGCGAACTCGTCGAGGTTCAGGTCGATGTCGTCGATTCCGCCGCTCAGTTTCGCCGCGTAGTAGTACCGCAGCATCCCCGGGTCGAGGTGGTCGAGCCAGGTACGCGCCCGCAGGAACGTGCCCCGGCTCTTCGACATCTTCTGGCCGTTCACGGTGAGGAAGCCGTGCACATGCACCCGCGTGGGCAGCGCGAGCCCGGTCGCCTCGAGCATCGCCGGCCAGAAAAGCGTGTGAAAGTAGGTGATGTCCTTGCCGATGAAGTGGTGAATCTCCGCGGTCGACTGCCCGCGCTCGCGGCCCCACCAGTCGGCGAATGATTCGCCGTGCGCGGCGCACCACTCCGCGGTCGCGGCGAGATACCCGATCGGTGCGTCGAACCAGACGTACCAGAAGTGTCCCGGGGCGTCGGGGATCTCGAACCCGAAGTAGGGTGCGGGCCGGGACACGTCCCAGTCACGCAGCGGCTCACCGAGGAAGTGACCGGCGAGGTAGTTGGCGATCGGACCATCCACGGCCCCGGATGATCGAGTCCACTCCGCGAGGAAGGCATGCAGCGGCTCGAGCCGGACGAAGAGGTGGGGGGCCGACCGCACGGTGGGGCGCGTGCCGGAGAGCGTGCTCACCGGATCGACGAGGTCGGCCGGGGTGTAGGCCGCCCCGCAGCGCTCACACGAGTCGCCGTACTGGTCCCCGGCACCGCACTTCGGGCATGTTCCCTTCACGAAGCGGTCGGCGAGGAAGACGCCGGCCTGCTCGTCGAAGAGCTGCTCGACGTCGCGCGCCGCGACGAGGTTCCGCTCGCGGAGCGTCGCCCAGATCTCGCCGCACAGTCGCCGGTTCGCAGGACTGTCGGTCGACCCGTAATGGTCGAAGGCGATCTGGAATCCGGCGAAGTCGGCGAGGTGCGCGTCCCGCATCGCGGCGATCATCACCCGCTCGTCCCGGCCCTCGGATCGCGCACGGATCATGATCGCCGTGCCGTGCGTGTCGTCGGCGCAGAGATAGATCGCACGATGCCCCCGCAGCCGCTGGAACCTCGCAAAAATGTCGGTCTGGATGTACTCGACGAGGTGGCCGAGGTGGATGTCGCCGTTGGCGTAGGGGAGCGCCGAGGTGACGAGGATGCGTCGAGGGCGATCGTGCATGGGTGGTGATCGGGGGCGCTGCGGGGAACGCGGATTGTAGGACGCGCCCGACAAACAGGGAAAAGCCGGCCGAAACGGCGTGGTGGGCAAGGCCCCGCGGCCCACGGCGGCACGCAAAGTGGCCTTGTCGCCCGCGGGGCAGGGCGGCAGTATCCCGCCCCCTCCCGCGCGGCGAGAACGTCGCCGCACCCGCGAGATTTCGGAGTCCAGCACGATGACGTGTGCCGCCCCCACGCTTCCCGCGTCCGTCGCTCGCCACCGCCGAACCGCACTGCCGACAGCCTGCGTGGTCGTCGCGCTCGCGATCGGCCTGCCGCCGGCCGCGACGCACGCCGCCGGAGATCCGGCGGCGGCGGCCGCTGCGGGCGAGGCGGTGCTCCTCTCGTTCGAGGCGTCGTGGTGTGGACCCTGCCGGCAGATGGTGCCGCTCGTCGAGAGCGTCGCCGCCGCCGGCTGGCCGGTGCGACGGATCGACGTCGATCGTGAGACCGACCTCGTGCGTCGCTTCGGCGTGACGGCGGTGCCGTGCTACATCCTCGTCGTCAAGGGGCGGGAGACCGGCCGCATCGACGGCGCGACCACCAGGGCCGACCTCGAACGCCTGCTCGCACGATCCGCGGTGCCGCTCGGCGGCCAGCCTCAGGCACGCGGTGCCATGGCCGAGACGGCGACGATTCCCGGAATCCCCGTGGCGACGAGCCCCGCGCCGGCCCCGCTCGTCACCGAGGCCGCCCCTCGCGGCGCGGGGGAACCGGCCGTCGAGCGCCGCCTGCTGGCGGCGACGGCGCGACTGCGCGTCGAGGATGCCGGCGGCGTCTGCCGTGGCACGGGGACCGTCATCGACTGCCGGCAGGGTGAGGCGCTCATCCTGACGTGCGGCCACATTTTTCGCGACTCCCAGGGCAAGGGCCGCATCGAGGTCGACCTCTTCGCGCCCCAGGCCCCGCGGGCCGTCGCCGGGCAGCTCATCGCGTGGGACCTGACGCGTGACCTCGCGCTCGTGAGCATCTTCACCGACGTCGCGGTGGAGGCTGCACCGGTCGGGGACGCGGCGCGACGGCCGACGCCGGGAGAACCGGTGCTGAGCGTCGGCTGCGACGGCGGGGCCGACCCGACGGTCCACCGCAGCCGCATCACCGGGGTCGACAAGTATCTCGGTCCCGCGAACGTGCAGGTCGCAGGCCAGCCGGTGCAGGGCCGCAGCGGTGGCGGGCTGTTCGCTGCCGACGGCACGCTGATCGGCGTGTGCAACGCGGCCGACCCGACCGACAACGAGGGGCTCTTCGCTGCGTTGCCGGCGATCCACGAGCAGCTCGAGGAGGCGGGGCTCGCGTTCGTCTACCGCAACGTCTATCCGAGCAGCGGAGTCGAGGCCTCGATGCTGCCGGGTGGCTCGGCGCACGTTCCGGCGATGGCGGAATCGATGCCGAGGGTGTCGTTCGATCGTCGTGACCGCGCCGACGCCCTGCCCACCGCCTCGACGCTCGCGGCGGATGGCACGGCGCCGCCCGTCGCGGCTCCCTCGTCCACGCCACTCGCCTCACGACGCACGGCGCCCCCCACGAACGATCCGGCGGCATCCGCGGCGGCTGCGGCGAACATGCCGCGTCCCGCGTCGCCGGATGCGGCCGGACCGACGACGGGAGCGGCCGGCGGTGTGGCGGCCGACACCCGCACTGCCTCGTCCGGAGAGCACGTGCTCATCGACCACGTGCGGCAGCACGCCGGCAAGGCGGAGGTGATCTGCATCGTCCGACCGCACGGAGCGCCACACGACTCGAGTGAGGTCTTCGTTCTCAAGGGGGCGAGCCCCGACTTCGTCGAGCGGCTCGCTCAGGCGCATCGCGGTGCCGAGGCGACGCCACAGGCCACGTCCGTCAGCCGCTGATATCCGGTCCGCCCGGACGAACCGGCGTGGGTGCGCGGCGCCGCCGTGGCTGACCTGTCGGCATGCGCACGTCCCGGGGTAGACTCCGACCGGAGCGTCGTGGACGAGTCGGCTGGCGAGGTGACGATGCTGGGTTTGCGTCCCGCGACGCCATGGTGCGCGGTCATCGTGTCGGCCCTCGCGGCCCTCGCGGACGGCGAGGAGCCGTCGTTTTCGGGGGAGCGGGCCTTCGCCCACCTCGAGACGATCTGCGCGATCGGGCCGCGGCCCAGCGGATCCGCCTCCATGGTGAGGCAACGAGCGCTCCTCGTGGAGCACTTCCGGGCCGCGGGTGCGACCGTTTCCGGCCAGGCGTTCCAGATTCGGGATCGACGGACGGGCGATCCCGTCGCGATGGAAAACCTGATCGTCGTCTGGCATCCCGAGCGTCGTGAACGCGTGCTCGTGGGCGTGCACTACGACACGCGACCTTTTCCGGATCGTGACGCGCGCGATCCCCGTGGCGTGTTCATCGGCGCGAACGACGGCGCCAGCGGTGTGGCGGTGCTCATGGAGCTCGCGTCGATGATGCGGCCGCTGCCCGGACCGGTCGGCGTCGATTTCGTGCTCTTCGATGCCGAGGAGTACGTGGTCGGGGCGCGCGACCCATATTTCCTCGGGTCCACCTTCTTCGCCCGGCAGTACGCCGCGGACGTCCGTGCGGAAGCGATCGCGCATCGCTATCGAGCAGGTGTCATCCTCGACATGGTCGGTGACCGCGATCTCCAGATCTGGCAGGAACGGCACTCCGTCGAGTGGGCCGACACCCGGCCCGTCGTCGACTCGATCTGGGAGACGGCGCGGCGCCTGGGGGTGAAGCAGTTCGTGCCCCGTCCCAAGCACACCGTGGATGATGATCACGTGCCGCTGCGCATGATCGGCGGCATCCCCACGTGTGACGTCATCGACTTCGACTATCCCGCGTGGCACACCACCGCCGACACGCCCGAGAACTGTTCGGCCGAGTCGCTCGAGGCCGTGGGACGCGTGATGCTCGCGTGGCTGCGGTCCCAGCGGTGAGGATGACGGGATGGTCGACGCCACCGCCGGGGACCAGCGGGAACGGCTCGTCGTGCCGGACCTCGGCCTCGAGGACGTTCCGCTCGCGGTCTCCCTCTGGCTCGTGCCGGTCGGAGCCAGCGTCTCCGCCGGTGACCGCGTCGTCGAACTCGTCGCGGGGAGCGTGACGATCGACCTCGAGGCGCCGGTGTCGGGCCGCCTCGTGACGTGGCTCGTCGAGGAGGACGAGGCCGTGACGGCAGGCACGGTGCTCGCCGAGTTCGAGGTGGCCGACTGACGGTGCTCGAGCTTCCCCACAGGCCAGCCGATGTCGCGACCTCCGCCCACCACGATGCCGCAGCCAGACGTGGTCGGTTCCCCGCCCGTGCCGTGGAGTCATTCCAGTCACTCGACGGCGGTGTGTGCGTGGGCAGGGGCGGCGACGATGTTCCTCATCCATCCGCCGGCCGACCTCTGGCTGGCGGCGTGGATCGCCCCGCTCCCCTGGCTCGCCCTCGTCACATCGGATCAGCTCCGTGGCCGTCGTCCGTGGATGACGCTCTGGGCGGCCGGCATCGGCCACTGGCTGGCCACGATCCACTGGCTGCGGCTGCCGCATCCCGCGACCTCGATCGGATGGGTCGCCCTGTCCGCGTATCTCGGCCTCTTCCTGCCGCTCTTCGTGGCGGTCGCCAGATGCCTCGTGCATCGCCGACGTTGGCCGCTCGTGCCTGCCGCAGTCCTGGCCTGGGTCTCGGTGGAACAGGTGCGAGGATCCTTTCTCGGCGGATTCACGTTCGGCGGCCTCGGTCACACGCAGTGGCGCTGGACCACGCTCATCCAGTGCGCCGATGCGTTCGGTGCGATCGGGGTGAGCGCCGTCGTGATGGCCGGCGCTGCGGGCCTCGCCGCGCTGCTCGTCGATCCGCGACGGTCCGGCCGCATGCTTCGGTGGAACACCGGCCTTGCAGCCATCACCGTCTCCAGTGCGGTCGCGTACGGTGCGTGGCGGCTTGCCGAACCGCTCCCGTCGGAGCCGCCGGCACTGGACGTGCTCCTCGTGCAGGGCTCGATTGATACGGAGCTCAAGCACGATCCGGATGCGGCAGTGGCCGTGGCGGGCCATTACGACGGGATCACCCGGGCCGGTCTCGAGGCCGGCCCCGTCGATCTGGTCGTGTGGCCGGAGACGATGTGGCGCTGGGGCCTGCTCGAGATCGACCCGGCCGAGCCGCTCGACGAGGCGCTCGTCGAGCGGATGGAAGGAGCGGAGCCCACCGACGCCGACGACCGTGTCAGGGCGTCGAGGCAGGCACGCTGTCGGCAGGCGCTCGAACAGGAGCGATTCGACGCGCTCGCCCTCTACGCCACGCGCTACGCGACGCCGTGGCTGGTGGGTGTCGACAAGCAGGTGATCACGTCCACGGCACCGACGGGAGCCCGACACTTCAACTGCGCGCTGTTCCTCGACCCGGCCGGCACGCCGCTCGACTGCTACGAGAAGATGCATCCGGTGATGTTCGGCGAGTACATCCCGCTCGCGGACCGATTCCCATGGCTCTACCGCCTCACGCCGCTCCCGGCGGGCCTCACGGCGGGCGAACGACCCGTTGCCGTGACGATCGCCGGCTGGCGGGTGGCGACGAACATCTGCTACGAGACGGCTCTGCCGGAGGCGGTCCGGTCGATGGTGCGCGACCTCACCGCCACCGGCGGGCGGCCCGACGTGATCGTGAACCTCACCAACGACGGCTGGTTCTGGGGCTCGAGCGAACTCGACATGCACCTCACGGCGGCCGTGTTCCGGGCCGTCGAGGTGCGGACCCCGGTGGTCATCGCCGCGAACACCGGTTTTTCCGCGTCGATCGACGGCTGTGGACGCCTGCTGGCACGCGGTCCCCGGCGGGCACCGGCCCCCGTCCGGGCATCCGTGACCCGCGACGGACGTCCGACTCCCTGGCTGGTCGCGGGGAGTTTGCCGGCCTGGATGTGCGTGGCGGTCGCGGCGGCACTCGGGCTTGAGGCGGTCGTGCGTGGGGGGCGGCGAGCCGACCGCAGCGGCGGCGCGCCGCGGGCTTGAGCGACGGGCCGCCATCGACCGATCTCACCATCGGGGAGTCCCTGCGCGGCCGTCGTCTTGCCCGCGCGGGGTCCGGGGGACGACACTGAATAAGCGATGGCGGTGTGGCGGCCGGTGATCCCGGCCCTGCGTCTGCGAGCACGAGGGATCGAACATGAACCTCATCGGCAAGATCTTCGTGTTCGCCGTCTTCATCATGAGCCTCGTGCTCATGACGTTCGCCACGGCGATCTACCTTTCGCACACCAACTGGAAGGACACGGTCGAACGTCCTCCGGAGCAGGTGTCCGGCGGCAAGCCCCTGGGGCTGAAGTATCAGTTGCAGGAGGCCGAACAGGAGCGGGAAAAACTCGACCGGGAGATCAAGGAACTCACCGCCAAGGTCGCCGCCTCCGAGGCCTCGCGCGACCAGGTCGTCGCGAAACTGCAGACGGCAATCGTCGACAAGAGCACGGAACTCGACGTTCTGCGTGCCGAGAAGGAAAAGCGCCAAAACGACGTCCAGAACCTCGCCGATGAATTGAAGGATGCGAAGGAGGCACTTCAACGGGTCACGGCGGATGCGGAGCGTCTGCGTGGCGACGTGCGTGCCCAGCAGAAGATCGTCGACGAGCAGGTCGATCGGGCCGCGTCGCTGGCGGCACAGCTGGAGGAGCAGAAGGCGTTCCTCGCCGTCGCCAACGAGCGCAAGGCGCAGCTCGAGCGGCAGGTGGCGAATGCGAGGATGCTCCTGCAGCAGAGTGGTCTCTCGGTCGACAGCCCTCCTCGTGACCGCGTCCCCAAGCTCGACGGCGACGTGATCGCGGTCGCGGAGGGTGCGATCGAGATCTCGCTGGGCGGCGACGATGGGCTGCAGGTCGGCCACACCCTCGAGGTCTACCGCGGCGACCAGTACGTCGGCCGGGCTGTCGTGCGTGCCGTGCGTCCGGACCACGCCATCGCGGAGCCGGTGCGTGAGTACATGCGGGGTGTCGTGCAGCGTGGCGACAAGGTGACGACCCGGCTGAAGGCCTGAGATCGGGCACTCGCAGCCGTCGGCGGTGGAACCAACGGAAAACGCAGGCATGTCAACCGACCTCGACCCCGATCGTCAGTCCCGCGCCCGGCCGCCTGTGAACGTCTACACCGCGATGCTCCTGCTGTCGTTCGTCGCCATCTCGCTGGGCTGCCTGATGCTGGCCCTCGAGCTGTTCTCGAGGCGGCTTCCCCTGAGTCCCTGATCGCCCATGCGGGTGCGGCTGACTCACTCGGCGATGTGGTGGCGCACCGTGCGGCGTCCATGATCCTGTCCTGGCTGCGGTCGCGTCGTCGCCGGGCCATCGCCGAGCGACCGTTTCCCGCCGTCTGGGGCGACATGCTCCGTCGCACCGTACGCCAGGTGGACTGGCTCGGCGACGAGGAGAGGGCGCGCCTGCAGGCCTGGGTCGCCGTGTTCCTCGCCGAGAAACGGTTCGAGGGCTGTGGTGGGATGGTCGTCACCGACGAGGTCCGTCTCGCCGTCGCGGGGCAGGCGGCCATCACCGCGATCGGCTTCGAGCAGGCGTTTTACCCGATGCTCACGAGCATCCTCGTCTATCCGCGCGACTACGTGGTGCCGAAGGCCCACCCGATCGGCGGTGGCGCCCAACTCGAGTGGCACGAGCCGCGCTTCGGCGAGACGTGGGCGGGCGGGAGCATGGTGCTCTCGTGGCCCCGGGTGGTCGAGGGCGGTCGCATGCGCGACGGACCGCGCAGTGTCGTCATCCACGAATGCGCCCACCTCCTCGACCTCGCCGACGGCGAGATCGACGGTGCGCCGCCCCTCACGGGATCGAGGGGTGCGTGGGCCGCCGATATGCAGGCGTGTCGCGATCGCTTCGAGGCGGCCCTCGACGAGGGACGCACCACCGCGTTCGACGAGTATGCCGCGGAAAGCGATGCGGAGTTCTTCGCCGTCGCGAGCGAGTGCTTCTTCCAGGATCCGCATCGGCTCGTTCGGCACGACGCGGTCCTCTACGCGAGGCTCACGGAGGCGTGGTGTCAGGATCCGCGGCAGCGGGTTCCGCCGCGGGATCCACGGGATCGGTAGCGTCGGGTGCCGGTGGCGCGGGCTCCGCCGCGGCGGGCGCGGGCTCTGCGGCCGGACGCACCGGGGCGAGCGAGACCACGAGACCGGTCGGCGAGGCCAGCACGAGCCGGTCCGATGCGGTGTTGATCACCGGGACCGTCAGACAGCCGAGGGGGAGCCATTCCCGGGCGACTCCCGACGCGAGATCGATTCCGGAGAGCCTGCCGACCTCGTCGATCACCCACGCCCGTTCCCCGCCGACGGCCACGATGGTGCCGACGACGCAGGAGCGCCACAAAGGTTCGCCGGTCTCCGCGGAATACGCGGCGAGTCCCGAGGGGCCGAGCGACACGACGACGGTGTCCCCCGAGACGAACGGGCCCTGATCCGGTCGATCGGGAAGCGGGGACCACCATGCCGCCCGCAGCCGCTGCCCGCCCGTCGTCAGGAGGTCGATGCGGGCGAGGGTGGGGGGCGTCGAGGCGTCTTTTCCGATCACCGCAAACCCGCTCCTGCCGCGGATTGCCGGTGCGCCGACCGGCGTGGCCGTGAGCTCGAACTCCGAACGATTCCAGCCCGTCGCCACACGTTCGAGCGCGACGATCTGCCCGTCCGTGGTGGTCCAGATGATGGCGTTCTCGTCACCATTCACGGGAGTATCGACGCGGCCACCGCTCGAGATGGACTTTCGCACGAGCGGCTCGGGCGCGAGCTTGCCTGCCGTCCGATCACGGCGTGAACCGCGTCCACCGGGTTCATCCTTCGCCTTTTGGTCGGTAGCCGGGGACGCGGACGGCGTGCGGAGCGGATTGACCGGGATGCGCATGATCTGGCCGCTCATGGGGACGTAGACCCAGTCCCCGAGGATGGTCGGCGGGGCATCGGCGGTGCTTCCGAGCTGCTCTCGCCACGCGACGCGACCACTCGCGCGCTCGAGCGCGTACACGTCGAGGTCACGGGCGATGGCGACGGTCTGTGGTCCGATGCCGGCCGGCCGCGACAGCCCGCCCGGCGTCCCGATCCGGGCCTGCCACAGCACGCTGCCCGGCCGTGGCGCCCCGTCGACGGCTGCCGACTGGATGGCGGCCACGCCCCCGTCGCGGGACTGTGCGACCACGAGATCGCGACCTACGACGATGTGCTCGAGCCGCCAGGCCGCGGAATCGAACGGCACCTGCACGATCCATTCGCGCACGAGCCCGACCTCGGCGGCGATGAACTCGTCGGCGGCCGTGCCGCATACGGTCGCCCTTGCGGGGGAGCCGGCGGCCGAGAGGGTGACGAGGGCGGCCGCGATCCGTGGACCGAGCCAGCCGTCACGAGCGTTTCGGAGCGTCCGGCAGGATCGCGTCATGCCACACCTGGTGCGTGAAAACGTGGAGGAACTCGCCGACGACGTTTGGAGAATAGGTCACGCTCAGTGACCGTCAAAAAAGCCCGCCGGCACATCGGTCGTATCGATCAGGCCGGTCGGATGTGCCGTGCCGGTCGTCCGGCCCTCGCCGCCTGCGGGCCTTGCCCCGCAGGCCATCTGTGTGACGCCACTGGGGTGTGACCGCCTGGGGACGGTAGGATCGGGGCCATGCCGGTCGGCGGCCTGCGACGGACGGATCCGGGTCGGAGACGCGGGTCGTATTCCGCGAAAGGCAGACGACGGCGTCAACGACGTGAACGACCCAGCCGCGATCCTTCTCGGGTATCTCAATTTCTCGTCCGGGGCGTTCGACCCGGCCGCGTGGCGGGCGATGAACGCGCTGTACGCGGACGTCGAGCCGGCCGCACCCCTCGTCACCGAGGCCGCCGACGCGGCCGACCGCGTCGCCGCGAGACTGTGGCGGCGGCTCGCCGAGGTGGAACGGGAGTCCCCCGCGTTTCGCGAGGCGGCGCAGGCTCGGGCCGTCCTGAAGGGCGTCTTCGAACATCTGCTCCCGTCCTACCGCCGGTTTCACGCCGATCTCCTCGAGCATCAGCCGGCAGGAGCCATCGAGCGGCCATTCCTCGTCATGGCGATGGCCCAGGGGCTGCTCGCCGAACGGAGTCGTGCCGAGGGTGACGACCCGGAGGAGATGTCGCGCCGGGTGATCGCGAGGCTCAACGATTACGTCGGGTGGAGGCCGGTGGCGGTGCTCGAGAACGGGCGGCTTTCGGAGCCCTACGCACACGAACGCGTGAGGCCGATCCCGCTCCACCTCGCCGGGTGCGGCGCGGCGCACGGTCGCTACGCCGACATCGTGCGGACGGCCATCGACATCCTGGCCCGCGCACCGGAGAGCCTGCTCAAGCAGGCCGATTTCGATCCCGCGCTGCTCGAGGAGCTCGCGATCGATCCCCGCGCGTTCGACTTCCTCCATCCCGCGGCGAGTCGGCCCAACTACCTCTTCGGTCTCTGGGATCCGGCACGCATCGACGAGGCGGGCTTCTACCGCCGCATGGTCGTGCAGCAGGTCACGCTCGACGGGATTCTTTCCTGGCCCGAGGCCGCCGCGGTCGGGGAAGCGGTGCCGTCAGGGCTCGATGCCGAGCGGCGCTGGGAGTCGGCCGCCGTGCTCGCCGGCGTGATCCTGATGGCGGCGGGCCTCTCGGGGCACGGCCCGGGATCGTTTCAGGCCGCGCTTCCGCTCGCCGAACTCCTGCCGCGCATCGCGGGCTATCGTGACGAGTTCTACCGCTGGCTGCTCACGACGCTTCCGCGTGACCATCGACTCCGTCTCGACGACGAGGCGAAGCGCATGCGGCAGCCGTTCGGCGGCGTACGACGCCACATCAATGCGGTGCTGGCCGGCCGTCGGGCCAGGCAGGTGGAGCACGTGGCGCTCGCGTCTGTCTTCGCCCGGCTGGGACGCGCCGAGGCGGCGGAGCGACTCGCCGGGGCCGTCCCGGCCGCCTCGGCGCGCATGCTCTCGAGAATCACGAGCCGCGTCGTCGCCGCACGACGCGTGCTCCGCCGCGGTGCGTCGACCGGGACGCAGACGCTCGACGACCTCGACGCGGCTGCGGTGCTCGTGCTGCGCGCGGTGGACTGCGGCGCGACCGTGGACCCATGGAACATCCTCGGTATGTCGGGGCAGTTTCCGCTCCATGAACCGGGGGGCGAGAGCCTGCCCGATCCGCGTGTGGAGGATCTTGTCGCGACGACGGAGTCGATCCTCGATGGATACGCGGCCGTATGGCGGAGCGCCGAACTGGCAGGCCTCGCGGACGTCGCGGCCCGGGCCGAGGCGGCGATCACGCGGTTCGGGGGCTGGTGGGACCGCTTCGCGACGACGACGGTCTCGGGTGTGCCGCACCTCTCGGGCGAGGAGATCGCCGCGTCGGCACGGGAGGTCGTGGCCGCCCTGACGCGTCGTCGCGAGTCACGAACGCCCCCCACGGCGACGTTCTGGCGGCAGGAGGTGGCACGCTTCTCGTCGCCCCGCACGCATGCGGAGGCCGCCGACGCGCTCGTGCGCGAGCGCGACCTCGAGGGGGCGAGTGGCCTGATCGTGCACTGGGCGTCGCTCCTCGAGGGGGCGGCGCTCGAACGGACCGGTCCGGTGTGGCTCTCGGTCGCCACCCGATGGGTGGAGCAGGCGCTCGTCGACGCATCACCGGGCGGCCGCACGAGGGTGCGACGATTCCTCGAATTGGTCGAGGCGAACGTCGGCGGTGCCGTCGAGCTGGTGGAGACCATCGCGGCAGGACGACCTGCCGGGCCGCGCCGGGAGGAACCGCTGGATCGTGACACCGACGATCCCGACGAGGATGCGGCGAGCGGCGAGGAGCGTGTGGCGGCCGCGTACGAGTCGATGGTGTGGCGCGACTCGACGGACGACGGGATCGACAGCGGCATGATCGACGTCGATGCGCCGGGTGGGGAATCGACCGGGGGCGCGGCGCAGCTGCAGGACGCCGCGGAGCTCGTCTCGGGCGTCTGTCGGCTCGTCAATCGCGCGGTCACGTCGTGGTGTGCCGCGGATGTCGCCGCGGCATCGCGGCCGAGTGCCGAGGAGCGCGACGCCGTCGCGGGCTGGCTGCGGTCGTTGCGCCACGTGCGCAGGATCCTCACCCGGGCCGCGGGAGTCGTCGCGGGACGCGATCAGGAGCCGTCGCCGGGGATGTC
>CAIWZS010000164.1 GCA_903917235.1 uncultured Planctomycetaceae bacterium
AACGGCACATCAGCGGCATGCATTGCGCCTGGAACCGTCAGGCCCGGAGGGCCGGGTCGCCACCAGCCGACGGAGGTCGGCCAAGGCGAGGTCGGCAGGATGCCGAGCCTCGCCGTGAAGCCGGAGGCGCGATGCTCTCGGGCCTGATCGAGTGGTCGTTGGGCAATCGCGTCCTGGTGATCGGCCTCTTCGTCGCGTTGGCCGTGGGCGGCCTGCTGGCGGCCACGAAGATTCCCGTCGACGCGGTGCCGGATCTCGTCAACGTGCAGGTGCAGGTGGTCACCGATGCCGGCACGCTCACGCCCCTCGAGGTGGAGCGATACATCACGTATCCCGTCGAACTGGCCATGAGCGGTCTGCCGTCGGTCGAGGAGACACGCAGCCTCTCCAAGTTCGGCATCTCGCTCGTGACGATCGTGTTCCGCGAGGGCACCGACATCTTCCTCGCCCGCCAACTCGTGGCGGAGCGACTGGCCGAGGCACAGGCCCTCATCCCGCCGGGGCTGCCCGATCCGGCCCTCGGCACGCTCTCGACGGCACTGGGGGAGATCCTCCAGTTCGAGGTCCGCGGCCAGGGGCACGACCTGATGGAACTGCGGAGCCTCCTCGAATGGGAGATCGCGCCGGCGCTGCGGGAGGTGTCGGGCGTGACCAACATCAACAGCCACGGCGGCTATGCGAAAAGCTATCAGGTGCAGGTCGACCCCGACCGCCTGTCAAGCCACGGCATTCCACTCTCCGAGGTCATCGACGCGCTCGAGCGCAACAACGCCAGCACCGGCGGCGGCTACATCGTCAAGCACGGGGAGCAGCGGTTCATCCGCGGCCAAGCCCTCCTCGACGGCGTCGACGACATCGGGCAGGTGGTGGTGCGTTCGCCCGCCGGCGGTGTGCCGATCCTCGTGCGCGACATCGGCACCGTCACGATCGCGCCCCTCGTGCGGCAGGGAGCCGCGACGCGGGACGCCCGCGGCGAGGTGGTCACCGGCATGGTGATGATGACGCGGGGCGAGAACAGCCGCCGCGTGGTCGCCGCCGCGAAGGAAAAGCTCGACGCCATCCGGAAGACGCTCCCCGCGGGGGTGACGCTCGAGGTGATCTACGACCGCTCGGAGCTGATCGCGAGGACGCTCGACACCGTGCTGCACAACCTCGCCGAGGGCGGCCTGCTCGTGATCGGCGTCCTGCTCGTGCTGCTGGGCAACGTGCGCGCGGGACTGATCGTGTCGCTGGCGATTCCGATGTCGATGCTCTTCGCCGCGAACCTCATGTGGGCCTGCGCGATCCCGGCGAGCCTGATGAGCCTCGGGGCGATCGACTTCGGCCTCGTCGTGGACAGTTCGGTGATCATGGTCGAGAACTGCGTGCGCCGCCTGGGGCTCGCCCCGCCCACCGCCTCACGTCTGGCCGTTGTCCGCGACGCGGCGATCGAGGTCCGCGGCCCGACGATGTTCGGCGAGCTCATCATCGCCATCGTCTACCTGCCGATCCTGGCGCTCGAGGGCACGGAGGGGAAGCTCTTCCGGCCGATGGCCCTGACGGTGCTCTTCGCCCTCGCCGGCTCGCTCGTGATCTCGCTCACGCTGATGCCGGTGCTCGCGGCGACGGTGCTCTCGCGTGAGGAGGAGCACGAGCCGCTCGTGATGCGGCTGTTCCATCGCCTCTACCAGCCGCTCGCGCGGCTGGCCGTCCACCACCCGGTGGTCATCTCGCTCGTGGCCGCGGCGCTCGTGGCCGCGAGCGTGCCGGTGGCCCTGCGGCTCGGGGCCGAGTTCATGCCGCGACTCGACGAGGGCGACCTGCTCGTCGAGATGGTGCGGCTGCCGAGCGCGACGCTCGAGGACTCCGTTCCCGTGACGACGCGCGTCGAGCGGGCACTCAAGGCCTTCCCCGAGGTCAAGACGGTGTTCTGCAAGACGGGCCGCCCCGAGATCGCCAACGACGTGATGGGCGTGCAGCAGACCGACGTGTGGCTGATGCTCAAGCCGTCGTCGGAATGGCCCGCGAAGATCTCCCGGGACGAACTCGTCACGAAACTCGGCGCGGCGCTCGCGGCCGTGGCGCCGGAGGCGAACCTCGGCTTCAGCCAGCCGATCGAGATGCGGGTGGACGAGCTCGTGGCCGGCGTGAAGGCCGACGTGGCGGTGCTCGTCTACGGCGACGACCTCGACGTGCTCGGTGCGGTCGGGAAGCAGATCGAGCGGGTCCTCGAGGGCATCCCGGGGGCGGCGGACGTGCGGGCCGACTGGCAGGCCAACATTCCCACGCTGCAGATCGATGCCCGCCCGGAGCAGCTCGCCCGCCACCACATCGACGGCGCCGAGGTGATCCGCACGGTGGCCGCGATGGGCGGAATCGACGCCGGCGTGATCTTCGAGGGCCGGCCGCGGTATCCGCTCATCGTGCGGTTCGCGCCGCAGTGGCGGGAGAACCCCGATCTCCTGCCGCAGATTCCCGTGGGCTCGGCCGGCAGCCGCCCGGTGCCGCTCGGTGAACTGGCCGACATCCGCATGGAGGAGAGCCCGCCATCGATCGAGCACGAGAACTCGCGCCGCCGGACGTTCGTGTCGGCGAACGTCCGCGGCCGGGACGTCGCCGGATTCGTGCGCGAGGCGCAGGCCGCGGTGGAGCGGCAGGTGAAGCTCCCCACGGGCTACTCGCTGCGCTGGGGAGGCGACTTCGAGAACCTCGTGTCCGCGAGCCGCCGGCTCGCCTTGATCACGCCCGCCGTCCTGGGGCTCATCGCCATCCTGCTCTACGCGAGCTTCCGGTCGTTCCGGCTCGCGGCCCTGATCTTCGTCGCCGTGCCGGTGGCGGCATCCGGAGGTGTCGCGGCCCTCGCGCTCCGGGGCATGCCCTTCTCGATCGCGGCCGGCGTCGGCTTCGTGGCGCTCTTCGGCGTGGCGGTGCTCAACGGACTGGTGTGGGTGGCGGGTGCGGAGCACGCGAGGCAGGAGGGCCTCGCCCCACGTGAGGCGGCGATCGTGACGGCGGGGGTGCGGATCCGCCCCGTGCTGATGACGGCGCTCGTCGCGAGCCTCGGGTTCCTGCCGATGGCCCTGGCGACGAGCGCGGGCGCGGAGATCCAGCGGCCGCTGGCGACGGTCGTCATCGGGGGGATCGTCACCTCCACGCTCCTCACCGCGTTCGTCGTGCCCGCGATCTACCCCTGGTTCGCCCCGAGGTCCCTGCCCGACTGACCGCGTCGGCAGGCGGCGCGCGCTCGCGTCCTCACCGCGGACGCAGGAGCAGGTGGCAGTAGCCGGCCGCAGGCAGGTCGCACGTCCGCCACTCGACATCGAGCACCCGCTCGAGCCGCAGGGGCGACCGGTCGATGAGCGCGAGCAGCTCGTCGCCCGAGTAGGTCCGCAGCGTGAAGACGCACTCGCGTCGCTCAGAGCCCGCCGGCGTCCGGACCCGGATGCGGGACCGCACCGTCTCCTTTCGGTCGGACGGTTCAGGGGGGCGGTAGTGGGCCGTCTGCTCGACGTGGCACCGTCCGCGGGCCGCGGTCCAGACGTCCCGCGTGGGCCGCTCGGCCCCATACTCCGTGATGGAAAGGCCCACGACATACACACCCCTTCGCCGGAGACACGCCGCGACCTGCGCGAGGTGCGCGAGCATCGCCGCGTCGTCGGGAAGGTGCCGGATCGTGTTGACGAGGTTGAAGGCGAGGTCGGCTCGACGGCCGACGCGGGGGGCGAAGTCGGTCATGTCGGCCACGAACAGCGTCACCCGATCGTCGACCCCCGCACGCTCCGCCCGGGCACGGGCGTCGTCGATCATGTGCGGGGCGAGATCGAAGCCGATCGCGCGGTGGCGATGCCGGGCGAGCCAACGGAGATGACGTGCGGTGCCACAGGCCGGCTCGAGGAACGTGAACGGGCCGGCGCGCCGCGCGCACACGGCGGCCAGGCCCACGAGCCGGCGCGCCTCCGCGGCGGTGCCGGCGGCGTGCAGGATGTCGTAGACGACGGCGTCGCCATAGAAGTGGTTGCGGTCGGGGGCCTCGCGCATGGCGAGGGATCGTAGTGCCGCACCGCGCGGGCGTCCATCACGGCGCGGCTCCGGGAATGGCGCCGGCCGTCTCAGGGCAGCGGCTGGGTCGCACGCAGGTAGGCGAAGAGGTCGCGGATCCGCTCGTCATCGAGGGCGTCGAGAAGCTTTTCCGGCATGATCGACCGGGGGATCGCCTGCATCTCCTCGATCTCGTCCCGCGGGATGGTCACGAGGCGGCCGTCGGCGCCCTTGATGACGACCACCTGGTTGTCCTGATCGGCGACGAAGCCGTTCACGCTCCGACCATCGCCCGTGACCACCACCACGTTCTCGTAGCCCTCGCGGATCTCCAGGCTCGGGTTGACGACGTTCAGGAGCATGCGGCGCACGTCGTCGCGCTGGTAGGACGTGAGGCTGGGACCGATCTCGCCCCCTTCGGAAAAGAGCACGTGGCATTTGCCGCAGTGCTCGCGAAAGAGGCTTCGTCCGGCCACGGGATTGCCGGCCGCCTCCCCGAGCACGCCGACGAGCCGCTCCACCTCGCCCCGCAGCCGCTCGGCGTCGCTCGACAGGGCCTCGCTCCAGATCGCCTCGATGCGCCTGCGGAGAGGCTCGTCGTCCGCGAGCAGCATGCGCTGGACCACGTCGGCGGGCACGCCGGCCGGATCGACCGCACCCGCCTCGATCGCCGTGAGCCACGCCTCCGTCCACACGCGCCGGCTCGCGAGCACCGACTGGGCCACCAGCCGGGTATCGGCCGGCAGCCGGTCGTGGAGGCCGATGATCGCGGTGGCGATGCGCGGATCGTCGAAGCTGCCGAGGGCCCCGAGGGCGGCCGCACGCACCTCCGGCTCCGCCGCCGTCTCGAGCACGCCGATCAGCACGCCCGCGCTCTCGGGGATCCGGGTCTCGCCGAGAATCTCGATCAAGGCCACGCGTTCGCGAGCCGGGCGGGTCATGTCACCGACGACACGGAGTGCCTCGTCGATCGCCTCACGGTCCCCGCGGCGCACCCGCAGGGCGAGCGATCCTCCGCCGGCCCGTGCCAGCGCCCCGGCCAGTTCGTCGGGCATCGTCGCCACCGTCCGGCCCGCGAAGGCCTCCTCGAAGCCCTTCATCAGCCGCGCAGCCGACTCGGTCTCCGGAGCCAGATCGAAGAGCCGGGCGCAGGTGAGCAGGTTGTGCCGTCCGCCCGCCTGCGCGAAGCGGCGCATGAGCCGCTCGAGAAGGTGCTCCCGCACCAGCGGCGCGGCCCTCAGGGGGGCGTCGGCGAAGCATGCCAGCACCGCGTCGGGGTCCCGCTCGCAGTGGGCCTCGATGGCCCACCAGAGCATGAGTGGCTGAAACGGGTCGTCGAGATCGCCGGCATGCGCGGCGAGCGTTGCCACGATCGGCAGGCCTTGCGCCGCGGGCAGCCGCCGGGCGGAGGCGGCGAGCTGGACCCGCGTCTCGACGTCGGGCTCCGTGGTGGCGAGCCTCCGCAGGCGTGCGGCCACGGCGTCGGACACACGGCCCGCATCGGCCAGCAGCCGCACGCTCCAGAGGCGCACGTGGGCATCGGCATGATCGAGCGCGTGCAACGCGAGCGACTCGTCGAAACCGCCGGAGAGGTGGATCCCCCAGAGGGCCTCGAGCGCGGTCTGCCCCGTGTGCTCGTCGAGCATCGTCCGCAGCTGCGGCACCACCGATCGATCGCGTCTGTCGGCGAGGAGACGCAGCGCCATCTGGCGATGCCAGCGGTTTCCGTGCTGGAGCAGGCCCGCGAGCGCGGCCCCCGACACCGTGCGGTAGTCGAACCGCTCCGGCCGCGGGGCGTCGACGCCCCGCAGCCGCCAGACGCGCCCCGTGTCGGGCGTGACGCGCCCCTGATGGTGGCTCGCGTGATCGATCCGCTGCTCGTGGAAGTCGGCGACGTAGATCGCACCGTCCGGTCCGCTCTTGATCTCGACGGGACGGAACCACGGGTCGCGGCTCTCGAGGATGAAGCCCGCATCCGCCGTGCGGAACGTCGCGCCCCGCGGCCGGATGTCGGCGGCGACCACGTGGCTCTGCAGCGGCGCGACCGCGAAGAGGCGTCCCGCGTGGCGCGGCGGCAGCGCGTTCCCCTCGTCGATCACGAAGGTATGCGTGAAGCGGGCGACCGGCGCGTGCTCGATGTGCTCGAAGAAGCCGAAGGTGAACGGGTTCGACAGGTCCCCGTGCTTGCCGAACCCCTTGCGGGAATAGCCGCCCTGGACGTAGTGGAAGCCGCGGGTGTCTCCACCGTTGTGGCCGGAGAAAATTCGCCCCTTGGCGTCGATCTCGAGGCCGAAGGTGTTGCCTCCGCCCTCCGCGAAGACCTCGTAGCGTCGCGTCTCGGGATGGTAGCGCCAGACGAGCTGGCCCATCGAGTGGAGCGGTGGTTCGTCGCTGCCGAAGCGTCGGATCGCCCCGGAAACGGTGCTGCCCTGCGCGCCGTAGAGCCAGCCGTCCGGCCCCCAACGCAGGTGGCTGGCGACGGAGTGCGTATCCTCGATGCCGAACCCCTCGAGCAGGACCTCCGGATCTCCGTCGGGAACGTCGTCCCCGTCACGATCGGCATAGAAGAGGAGATAGGGCGGGTTGAGGACGAACACGCCGCCACGTCCGCGGGCGAACGACGACGCGATCGACAGGCCGTCGACGAACGTGCCGTGACGGTCGTACACGCCGTCACCGTCGGTGTCCTCGTGGAACGTGATGCGATCGCGGCCGGGCACATGCCGCGGCGGCGGCTCCGGCGTGCGGTCATACACGGTCCGCAGAAAGGTATCCCGACTCACGGCGGTGAGACCGGCGGGGTGCGGATACTGGCGGTAGTTCATCACCCAGAGCCGGCCCCGCTCGTCGAAGTCGAGGAAGAGGGGCTGGCCGATCTCCGGCTCGGAGAGCACGGCGTCGAGGACGAGGTCGTCCGGCACGTCGAACCGCGCGAGCGACTCGGCCACCGCCAGCGGGCCCTCCTCCCCCGGCAGGCGCCGCAGCGTCCGTTCGATGTCGGCCCTCGGTTCGACCTTCGCGAATGCGGCGGGTCCGGGGGGAAGCGCGGCGGCGTCGGCCTGCCGTCCCCATCCGGGATCGTCCGCCGGCAGCGACAGCCATGTGCCGGCGAGCACGATCCCCTCGTCCCCGGCCAGGATCGCCGGCGGAGCCACGTTGAAGCCGCTGCGACCGTCCCGTGCGTGGACGCGTATCGCCACGACGTTGGCCGCTCCCCAGCGCAGCACCGCCGGGTCGATCCGGTGCCGGTCGGATCCACCGAGGCCGCTGCGGAACCTCGGCGGAAAGCTGCCGGAGACGCCGACCGAGCGGCCGTTGATGACGATCTCCCGGGCGTCGTCGACCGGTTCGAGAAAGAACGTGACCTCCCGGCCCCGCCACGTTTCCGGCACCTGGACGACGCTCCGGTACCACACGAATCCTCCCGCGCCGGCGGGCGGCTTCTTCCAGATCTCCGGAACAGCGACCTCCTGCGCCTCGGGTGGCGCGGCCACCGCGACGCGCATCCCGTTGACGACGGCGACGCATGGGCATCCCACGATCGCCACGACGCAAAGCCCCGTGACCAGCCCGACGCGCCGACTCGACCGGATGCCACTCATGACGAAGCCCCCGAACATGCGCGCGACACGGGAGCGGGTTCCCCGACCAGGAGGGCCGCCCCCGGCTCCACGCCGCGCCAGGATCGCCTGCGGCCCTCGGCCACGCGACGCAGAAAGCCGCCGAAGTCGTCGAGCAACGAATAGATGACCGGCACGGCCAGGAGCGTCAGCAGGAGCGAGAGGGTCTGCCCGCCGCTCGCCACCACCGCGATCGACCGGCGCTCCTCCGCCCCGGGACCGGTCGCGATCAGGAGCGGCAGCATGCCGGCCACGAACGAGATCGTCGTCATGAGGATCGGTCGGAGCCGGTCGCGGTTGGCGTCGAGGATCGCCTGCCGCTGCGGGAGGCCCGCGGCCTGAAGATCCTTCGTGTGATCCACCTGAAGGATCGCGGCCTTCTTCACCACGCCGAACAGCACGAGGATGCCGAGCGCGGAGTAGAGGTTGAGGGTCTCGCCCGTGGCCCACAGGCTCGCGAGGCCGAAGGGCACGGCCAGCGGCAGCGACAGGAGGATCGTCACGGGATGGACGAGATGCTCGTACTGGGCGGCGAGCACGATGTACATGAACACGATCGACAGCATGAAGGTCCACTGGAACTCCCCGAGCGTGCGCTCGAGTTCCCGTCCGCGGCCCATCACGCGCGCCGTCACGCCGGGCGGCAGGCCGATTTCCCGGGCCGCATCCTGCGCGGCGACGATGCGGTCGCCGAGCGCGTAGCCGGGGGCGATGTTGGCCCGCAGCGCCACCATCCGCTGACGGTCGAGCCGATCGACGCGGCCGGCCTGCTCGATCACGTTGAAGGCGACGACGTTGTCGATCCGCGTGAGCGTCGCGCCCGCCGAGGTGCGGAGCGGCTCCGCCGCCGGCAGTTCACCCATCGGGTCGTCGGCGGTCGCGGCCACGACGGTGCTGGCGGGCTGGGGTCGTCCGCGGAGGTAGAGCTGCGAGATCGATTCGACGTCGCCACGGTCGATGCCCACCAGCCGCAGTTCGACGTCATACACCTCCCCATCGGTCCGATCGCGATACCGCGACACGCGGTCGTCCCCCCCGACCGCGATCCGCAGCGTGTCGGCGACCTCCTGCACCGTGATCCCGAGGTCGGCCATCCGCTCGCGGTCGAGGCGGGCGAGCATCTGCGGCTTGTCGGTGCGGAGCGTGATGTCGACGTCCACCACACCCGGGATCCGCTCCATGCGCCGACCGAGCCGCTCGGCGAACGGCAGGAGCACCTCCACGCTCGGCCCGGTCAGCGAGAGGTCGATGTCGACCGGTGGTCCCTGCCGGAGTGACGTGAGGTTGCGGATCGCGGACCGCACCCCGGAGAGCCCCGCGAGCGCGGCACGGACCTCGGTCATCTTCTCACGCTGCGTGAAATTGCCCCGCCACGCGGCCGCCGGATCACCGGCCAGCAGTCCCGCCCACAGCCGCCGCAGGCTCACCGTCCGCTCGTCGATGTCGGTGAGCCGGACGTAGAGCGAGCCGCGGTTCACGTCGCCGGTCGACGCTCCGACCGTGGCCAGCACGAACTCGACGCCCGGGATCGCGCGCACCCGCTCCTCCGCCCGGCGCACGAATCCGTCCATCGCCTGCAGGCTCGTGCCCGCGCTGGCGGTCAGGCTCACCTCGAATTCCGACTCGTCGACGTTGGTCGGCACGTAGTCCCGCTGGACGACCCCGAACAGCCAGACATTCGCCGCGATCACGGCGCACGAGACGGCCACCACGGCCCAGCGGTGGTCGAGCGACCAGCGGAGGGTCGCGAGATACCCGCGTTCGAGCAGGGCGTACGGGCCGCCGCGCGAGCCCCGACCGGCGGTCGCCACCCCGGGCCGCAGCAGCCGGCTGCACATCATCGGCGTGAGCGTGAAGCTCATGACCATCGAGACGAGGATCGCGACCGTGGCCGTGATGCCGAATTCATAGAGCATGCGGCCGGTGACGCTGCTGAGAAACGACACCGGCAGGAACACGATGACGAGCGAGAGCGTCGTCGCGAGCACGGCGAGCCCGATCTCCCGCGTGCCCTCGATGGCCGCCTCGACGGGAGGCATGCCCTTTTCCTCGATGCAGCGGTAGACGTTCTCGAGCACGACGATCGCATCGTCGATGACCACGCCCACCATGAGCACGAGCGCCAGCATCGTCACGTTGTTGAGCGTGAAGCCGAGGAACCGCATGAACGCGAAGGTCGCGATGATCGAGCCCGGGATCGCCACCGCGGCGATCAGTGTCGACCGCCACGATCGCATGAAGACGAGCACGACGACGGTCGCCAGCAGGCTGCCGGAGACGAGGTGCCCCTGGATCTCGTGCAACGCCGCCTCGATGTAGACCGACTGGTCCTGCAGGATCTCGAGGGTGGCCTCGGGCGGAAGCAATTCACGTGACCGCGCAAGCCGTTGCTTGATCGCATGGATCGTCGCGACCGTGTTGGCGTCGCTCTGGCGTTCCACCGAGATGACCACGGCCGGCTCCCCGTCGAGCCGCGCGAGCCGGCGCACCTCCTTCGTCCCGTCGACCACGGTGCCG
Organism: uncultured Planctomycetaceae bacterium; assembly: GCA_903917235.1. Lineage (GTDB taxonomy): Bacteria > Planctomycetota > Planctomycetia > Pirellulales > UBA1268 > QWPN01. The sequence continues at coordinate 10,155 of CAIWZS010000164.1, forward strand.
AGGTCACCGAGCCGCACGGCCCCGCCCGTCGCGCTCGACACGACGAGGTCGGCGAACCGACGCGCCTCGGGCACCCGCCCCATCGTGCGGAGCGTGAGCTCCTGCGGTCCGGTGTCGACGCGTCCGCCCGGGATCTCCACGTTCTGTCGGACGAGCGCGTCGCGCACCTCGAGGACCGAGATGCGGTAGGCGGCCAGTCGATCCGCGTCGAGGTCGATCCGCACGGCCCGCGGCGCGGCGCCGAGGATGCTCACGTTGCCGACACCGGTGGCCGATTCGATCACCTCCTTCACCGACCGCTCGGCGAGGAGGTAGAGCTCCTGCGTGGAGAGCGGACCGGAGAGCACCAGCGTGAGCACGGGCGAGGCGTCGAGATCCTGCTGCCGCACGACCGGCGGCTCCGCAGCCGGCGGCAGCCGCGGCCCGACACCGCCGATCGCGTCGCGCACGTCCTGCACCGCCGCGTCGAGCGGGCGCTCGAGACCGAACGTGATCATCACGAGCGACCGCCCCTCCGTGGAAAGGCTGCGCAGCTCCTCGATCCCCGCCACCGTGGCCACGGCGTCCTCGATGATCTGCGTGACCTCGCTCTCCACCTCCTCCGGCGCGGCGCCCGGATACGCCACCGACACCGTCACCGACGGGAGGTCGAGCTTGGGGAAACGGGAGATGCCCAGCTGGGGATAGGCCACGAGCCCCGCGACGACGAGCGCGGTCGTGAGCATGAGCGCGAAGACCGGGCGGCGGACGCAGGTCTCGGCGAGCCATTGCATTGCGACGCCTCCTGCAAAGCCTCGGGCCGCTCGCCCGAGGCGGGATGGACGTGATTCAGTTGGCCCGGCTCACGCCGTTGGCCGCGTCGGCATGCTTCACGACGAGGTCGCCGGGGGCGAGCCCCGAGACGATCTCCACGAGGCCCTCGGTCCGTCGGCCGGTGCGCACGGGCACGCCGCGCGGCTCACGTCCCGGCTCGAACAGCCACACTTTTTCCGTGCCGGCGAACTCGAGCACCGACGTGGCCGGAACGACCAGGGCCTCGGCATCGGCATCGATCACGACGTCGGCCTGCGCGAACAATCCCGAACGGAGCAGCCCGTCGGGATTGGGGATGTCCGCCTCGAAGAGGAGCGAGCGGCTCATCTCGTCGAGCACCGGCGCGATGCGGGCCACCGCCGTGCGGATCGGCTCGGCCGATCCGTCGAGCTGTACCGTGACCGGCTGACCCTCGCGCAGCTTGAGCGCCTGCCGCTCGGGGACGGTGCCCCGAAAGCGGAGTGGGTCGGTGCGCACGATCGTCACGAGCGCGTCCCCCACCCGGACCGACGCGCCCGGCGCGCTGCCGTGACGCGACTGCACGAGCCCGTCGAACGGCGCCCGCACGGCGGCCTGTGCCCAGGTCTCCCGGGCGAGCGCCAGCTGCGCGCGGTGCACCTTGACGATGGCCACCTTCTCCTCGACCTGCTGCATCGCGGCAGCGAGTGTGGCCTCAGCCACCGCGACCGCGGCGATGCCGGTGTCGAGGTCGCTGCGAGACACGGCGTTGCGCTCGGCGAGCGCCTCGAGCCGCACGAGCTGGGCGCGTGCCTCGTCGAGACGGGCCCGCTCGCGAAGGACCTCCGGCGATGCGGTGACGTCGATGGCGTCGGCATCCGCGTCGGCGTCCTTGCCCGCGTCCACCCCCGCGATCGTCTCGGCGACCGGGTCGAGCCCGAGGGCGGCGCGGGCCCGGCCGAGCTCGGCCGCCGACTGGGCGAGGCGGAGCCGCAGCTCGCTGTCCTCGAGCCGGATGAGCACGTCCCCGGCACGCACCCGCTGCCCCACTTCCACGGCCACCTCGGCGATGCGGCCGGCGACTCTGGCACCGATCACGGTCGACTCGTCGGCCACGAGTCCTCCCTGGGCGCGCACGGTCGCCTTCCACGTGCGCGGCTCGACCTTCACCGTATCGGCCGACTGGGCGGCCGCCTCGGGGGGCGACGACGCCTCCGACGGGCCGATGTCATCCACGACGGCGACGGGCGCCTTGGGCGCCGACGAGCCGCATCCACCGGTCGCGAGGAGGCCGCACACCAGACCGGCGACGGCGGACCGCGGTCCGGCCCGGCGGCATGTTCCGGGACGACGAAGGGGCATGCGAAACACTCCGGCGGACGGTCCGGACGAGGCGGCGGGGCACGACGCACACGGTGGGCAGGCGGACCGGTCCGGCGACATTCGCAGGGCGCCGCCGCAGCCCTGCCGACCGAAGCCGGAGGGCTGCCGCCCGGAATCACCAGTATGACCTCGATGGCGCGCGCGCACAAACCACCCGCACCGGCGCCCGGGCGCCTGCCCCGCGCGGCAGCGCGAGGCGCGGTGGACCGAGGGCGCACCGCCCGCTCACCGTTGCGGCCTCACCTCCCACACCGGCGGCAGCGCGGCCGAGTCGGGCCCGTACGTCTGCGAGACGACGAAGCCGCTGGCCTGCGACGTGTAGAAGATCCGTCCGTTGCTCACGACCGCACCGAGGCACTCGCGGGAGTCGATCGCCGGGCCGGTGGAGACGAGCCTGCCGTCGGCGGAGAGATCGATCATGTCCATGTTCGCACCGAGCACGTAGGGCTCGCTGAGCGTGAAGCGACAGCACGCGTAGTTGGTGAGGATGCTGTGGACGACGGCGCCGGTGTCCCGGTCGAAGACGTTGCCCCGTCCGCGGAGCGCGTTGGAAAAGAGAAATCGCTCGCCGACACTCACCACGTTGAGGGCCGATGTCACCGCCTCCGACCGCCAGACGAGCCGCCCGTCGCGCGCGTCCAGGCACCAGACGTGGCG
>CAIWZS010000165.1 GCA_903917235.1 uncultured Planctomycetaceae bacterium
ACCCGTTGCACGACACGCTCGGGATGCACGGTGGCCCGCTCCTCGGCATCCATGCCTCGGTGGTCGCCGCCGACCAGCCGCCCGCCGGGCTTCGCGACGCCCTCGGCCGGGAGCGGGCGACGCTCTGGCTCGCGCGGGTCGAGCAGGTGTCGGCCGTCGCGACCGAAGGCGATGGCTCGGGCTCGCCGGCGTGGGCGGGGCTGGCTGCGGTGATCGTGCCGCTGCGATCACTCGGTGATCTGCCTGCCGCCCGGGCCGCCGCGGATCGCTTCCGGGCAGTCACCGGCGTCGAGGTGGTGACCGCCTACGCACCGCCGGAGGCGGGGGGGCTCGTGGCGATGAATACGCCCGTGAGCCGCCGGGGCGGAGATCATGAGACCACGTGCGACGCGGGAAGCGTGGGCCGCGTGGTGAACGGTGTCGTCGTCTGGCCCGCCGCGTCGATGCGGCAGCGACTCGGCTTTGAGGCGCTCCCGGGCATCGCCATCGACCGTTCGGTCGTGATCGGTGCCACGCTGCCCTGTCCCGGCGGAAGCGCCTGCGAGTCCCCCCGGGCGGCGCTCCTCGCCGACCTCGTCTCCATCGATGAGGAAGGGTTCATCCGCGAGCCCGAGACCGCCCCGGGCGGATGAGTTTCCGCGGATTCCGCTCGTCGGCCCCCGCTCCGGGCAGCGGCACGCGCACGCGGCAATCTTGGTGCCACCGAGTTCGTGCGGTATCGTGGCGGTTGTTCAGGCACCCGTAGCTCAATTGGATAGAGCGTCGGTCTACGGAACCGAAGGTTGCAGGTTCGAGCCCTGCCGGGTGTAGTCGGTTCGCATGGCGACGGCCCCCATCGCCGCGCGAATCCGGGATTCACGGTACTCTGTCCGCATGACGGACGCCGCGGATTCGTCGTCGCAGTTTCACCGCGTGGTCGGCTTCGACCCCGGCCTCAACGTGACGGGCTACGGCGTCGTCGAGTGTCGTGGTGGGACGGTCCGCCTCGTCGAGGCCGGAACCGTGCGCTCCCGAGGGGACTCGCTCGAGGAGCGGCTGCACACCATCCACCTCGGTGTTCGCGACGTGCTCGACTCGCTGCGCCCATCCGCGATGGCGATCGAGCAGGTGTTCGCGCACGTCCGCTTTCCCAAGGCTGCCATCCTGCTCGGGCACGCCCGGGGAGTGATCTGCCTTGCCGGGGTCCAGGCGGGTCTGGCGGTCCACCACTACCTGCCGAACCGCGTGAAGAGCACGCTCTGCGGAGCCGGCCACGCGGGCAAGGAACAGATGCAGCTCGCGGTGCAACGGGAGCTCGGCCTCGCCGCCCGGCCCGAGCCGCCCGACGCGGCCGACGCGCTGGCCGTCGCCCTGGCCGACTGGCACCTGCGGCTCAGGCCGCTGCTCTTCGGCACCGGTGTCAGCCGGATCCGGAGCGGACGCGCATGATCACGCGCATCTCGGGCACCCTCGAGCGGGTCGAGCCGACGGCGGTCGAGATCGCCGTGGGCCCGGTCGTGCACGAGGTGCTCGTCACCGACCTCGTCCGCCGGAGCCTGCAGCAGCGGATCGGGCAACCGGTGGTGCTCCACACGCTGGAATACCTGGAGGGCAACCCGACCCGCGGCAACCTCGTCCCGCGGCTGGTCGGCTTCCTTTCCGAGGCGGAACGGGAGTTCTTCGATCTCATCTGCGAGGTGGACGGTGTGGGCGTCAGGAAGGCCCTGCGCGCGATCGTCAGGCCCGTGGGAGAGATCGCCCGGGCCATCGAGGAGCAGGATGCCAAGTCGCTCGCCGGCCTGCCCGGCATCGGCGCCGCGACGGCGGAGCGGATGATCGCCAAGCTGCGGCGTCGGATGCCGAAGTTCGCCCTGCTGGTGGCGCGCGACACGCCCGGCGAGCCCGGCCAGGCCGACGTGATCACGGAGACGTTCGACGTCCTGCGGTCGCTCGGCCACACCGACGCCGACGCCCGTCGGCTCGTCGATGCCCTGCGACAGGAAACGAAGAAGCCGAAGTCCGTCCAGGACGCCCTCGAGGTGATCTACCGCCAGCTGCACCGGCCGCGGTGAAGCGGACGCCGAACCGCTCGGGCCGTGCCGGGCCCCGGGCGCCCCGCCGCGGCAACGCCGCGCCTCGGAGGCCGCCAACAACGGGGCGACTCGCTACGCTACGGCCATGGAACCCCTCCGGCAGCCGAGCGTGCACGCCACCGACGACCCCGCCCCGGAGGATCGCGCGCTGCGGCCGCAGCGGATGGACGAGATGGTCGGCCAGCGGGCGGTCGCGGAGCGGCTCGAGATCGCGATCGACGCGGCGCGAAAGCGGGGCGAGCCGCTGGGACACATCCTCCTCGACGGCCCGCCCGGACTCGGCAAGACCACCTTCGCCACGTGCATCCCGCGCGAGCTCGGAACCACGCTGCAGATCGCCAGCGGCGCCGCGCTGGCGGCGCCCAAGGACCTCCTGCCGTACCTGACGAACGCGGCCGAGGGCTCGGTGCTCTTCATCGACGAGATCCACCGGTTGCCGATCGCCGTCGAGGAATTCCTCTACCCCGCCATGGAGGACTTCCGGGTCGACATCACGCTTGGCGACGGCGTGGCGGCCCGCACGATCAACATGCCGCTCCGCCCCTTCACCCTCGTCGGCGCGACGACGCGGGCGGGGCTCATCTCCGCACCGCTGCGGGACCGCTTCGTCGTCCGCGAGCACCTCGACTACTACACCACGGACGAGCTCGCCGAGATCGTGCGCCGATCGGCGGTCAAGCTCTCCATGGGAATGGACGACGCGACGGCCGACGAGATCGCTCGCCGCAGCCGGGGCACGCCCCGGCTCGCGAACAACCGCCTGCGGTGGATCCGCGACTACTCGACCAGCCGCGCGGCCGGCGCCGTCGACGTGGTGATCGCCCGGGCCGCGCTCGACATGCAGGGCATCGACGACATGGGGCTCGACACGTTCGACCGCCGGTATCTCGAGACGATCCAACGGGTGTTCGCAGGAGGTCCGGTGGGCATCGAGGCGATCGCCCACACGATGAGCGCCGCGGCCGACACGCTCGAGGACGACGTGGAGCCGTTTCTCCTGCGGTGCGAATTCGTGGTCCGCACCCCGCGCGGCCGCCGGCTCACCGCCCGTGGCGAGGAGCACCTCGGCGGGGCGCCACCGCCGGCCGAGGGACGGCTCTTCTGAGAGCGGCACGCGTCGTGATCCGCGCCCGTTGACCCACGGCGACGCTGCGGCTAGCCTTCCGATTGCAAGAGGTAGCATCATGGCCGTCCCCAAACGCCGCCAATCCAATCAGAAGACCCGCTCCCGGCGGGCGCACGACTTCCTCGTGCCGCGGCAGCTCACGTTCTGCCCGACCTGCGGCAAGGCGGTGCCCACCCATCGAGTCTGCGAATCCTGCGGCCACTACCGGGGCCGGGTCGTGATCAAGTCCGAGGACTGAGGCGTGGCCGGCGGTCCCGCCATCGTCTTTCCGGGACAGGGCGCCCAGGCGGTCGGCATGGCCGGCGCGTGGGTGGACGAGCACGCCGCCGCGGCGTCACTCTTCGCCCGAGCATCCGACCTGCTCGACTACGACCTGCTGGCCGTGAGCCGGCACGGGCCGGCCGACCGGCTCAACACCACGGCCGTGAGCCAGCCCGCGATCCTCGTCACGAGCCTCGCCGCACTCGAGGTGCTCCGGTCACGCGAAGGCCACCCGCTCGACGCGGCGGCGATCACCGCCGGCCTGTCGCTCGGAGAGTACACCGCACTCGTCTTCGCTGGTGTCCTCTCCTTCGACGACGCCGTGCGTCTCGTCGACGTCCGCGGCCGCGCGATGCAGGAGTGCGCGGAGCGGAGGCCCGGGGCCATGGTGGCCGTGCTCGGGCTCGATCGTCCCGCGGTCGCCGCACTCTGCGCCGACTGCCGCGACGGGGACGTGCTCGAGGTCGCCAACGTGCTCTGCCCCGGCAACGTGGTGGTATCCGGCTCGGCGGCCGCCTGCGGCCGTCTGGAGGAGGCCGCTCCCGGTGCCGGAGCGATGAAGTGCGTGCGTCTCGACGTCGCCGGCGCCTTCCACACGGTGCTCATGCAGCCGGCGGTCGAGCGGCTCGGAGCCGCGCTCGAGGCGGTGGTCCTCCGGCCGCCGCGCATCGCGGTCGTGAGCAACGTGGACGCCCGGTCCCACGACGACCCGGCTGAGATCCGGGCGCTCCTGGCGAGGCAGGTCGTCGGAGTTGTCGAATGGAGCGACTCCATGGCATACCTCCTCTCGACGGGCGTCGGCACCGTGTGGGAGGTGGGCCCGGGCCGCGTCCTGCGCGGCCTGATGAAGCGGATCGATCGAAGCGTGGCGTGTTGCGGCGTGTTTGACTGAAGCACGTGGGACCGTCGGCGGACCGTCGCCTGTTCCGTCGGCGGCAGGGCGACGTGGTCGCGGCCTCGGTGGTTGCGGCGCACGGGATTCGGTGCGGCGGATGGGATCGACGGGAGCAGACAGGAGCACGTGATGGCACATCAGACGGGCGGGACGGAGGTCGGCGGCCGGCTGCGGGTCGATCTGCACGGGCAGGTCGCGCTCGTCACGGGCGCCTCGCAGGGCCTGGGACGGGCGATCGCCGAGGTGCTCGCCACCGCGGGTGCGACGGTCGCCCTCGTCGCGCGTTCGGCGGACAAGCTGGCCGATGTCGCGGCGGCGATCACCGGGAACGAGGGACGCGCGGAGGCGTTTCCCTGCGACGTGTCGCGCGAGGGGGAGCCCCAACGAGTCGTCGACGCCGTCGTTGAACGGTTCGGCCGCCTCGACATCCTCGTCAACAACGCGGGCGTGACGCGGGACACCCTCCTGCCGCGCATGAGCGACGAAGAGTGGGACGCGGTCCTCACGACCAACCTTCGCGCCCCCTTTCTCTTCATGCGGGCTGCGAGTCGACCGATGATGCAGCAGCGGTACGGTCGGATCGTCAACGTCGCGAGCGTTTCCGGACTCATCGGCAACCCGGGTCAGGCGAACTACTCGGCGTCGAAGGCGGGCCTCGTGGGCCTCACGAAGACGGCCGCCAAGGAGCTCGCCGGTCGGAAGATCACCGTCAACGCCGTGGCTCCCGGCTTCATCGCGAGCGAGATGACCGCGGCCCTCGGTCCGGCCCTGCTCGACGAGGTGAAGAAGCGGGTGCCGGCGAAGCGGCTCGGGGAGGCGTGGGAGATCGCCGACGCCGTCCTCTTCCTGGCTTCGCCCTCCGCCGCCTACGTGACCGCCCAGACCCTCGTGGTGGACGGCGGCCTCATCGGCTGAAAGGCAGGGCTGGCGAGGCCGCGAAAAGCCGCAAAACGGCCATGCCTCCCCCCAGACACCCCGATCTGCCGGGGCTGGACACGTGCGGCCGCCAGCGGGTATATCTTCGCGGACCCTCCCCGCCCTCCGTGCCGCACGAGGGCGGAGCCGTCTCACGTCCCGCGATCATGCCGCGAGTTGTGATCACAGCGGGGTCGCGGCGACGGCGTGCATCCTGCGATCGTGCAGGATGCCGGAGAATCGTTTCCGGATACTCGGTTCCGGACGGACGGATCGACTCGAGACCACGAGCGGGCTTCGCGGGAGGATTCATACGGTGGCTTCAGTCCAAGAGCGCGTGATCGACATCGTGGCCTCCCAGTTGGGGGTCAGCAAGGAACAGATCACGCCCGAGACCTCGTTCATCAACGACCTCGGTGCCGACTCGCTCGACACGGTCGAACTCGTGATGGAACTCGAGGAGGAGTTCGAGATCAACATTCCGGACGACGCCGCCGAGAAGATCCAGACCGTCGGTCAGGCGGTGGAATTCATCTCGAAGCAGCAGGCGTGAGCGGCCCGTCGGCACGCGGCCGGGCCTCATGCCGACCGTCGGCCGCCCGGAAGCGGAGCGCAGGATGAAGCGTCGTGTCGTCGTGACCGGGCTGGGGGTCGTCACCTCGCTCGGCCGCTCCGTCGAGACGGTGTGGGACCGGCTGGTTCGGGGCGAGAGCGGGGTCGGCCCGATCACCCTCTTCGACGTGGCGGGCTACCGCGTCCAGTTCGGCGGGCAGGTTCCCTGGGAACCCGAGCGCGAGGACATCGCGGGCCCCAAGGAACTCAAGCGGCTCGACCGGTTCACGCAGTTCGC
>CAIWZS010000166.1 GCA_903917235.1 uncultured Planctomycetaceae bacterium
GCCGACCGCGACGCCTATCTGCCCCACCCGGCCCACAAGGAGTTCGTCGGGATCGTGGGGCCGCACGTGGACAAGGTCTGCGTGGTCGACTATTGGACGCAGCCCTGACGAGCGCCGGAAGGCCGGGCGACGTGACCGCCGGCCCGAAGTGTCTCGTGATCCCGGCGATCGCAACACCGGCGTTGTTCGCGGCGGAATCTGCCTGCCTCGCTCGCGGGCATAGCGTTGGCGGCTTCATCAGAGGCATGCCATTGGGGAGATCGGCAACGTGCTTCTCCTCGGTTGGGCCCGCCCGCGGGCGTCGTTCATCGCGATCACCTTCTCCGCCGTGTGCGGCGGCGGCGAGACGGTACCTCCCCGACGAAGCGTCACGATCGACGTGTTCGCAGTGAAGCAGGACGAATCGCTGAAGGTCGCGCTCGACGGCGTGCGGGCCTTCGCGACAGCCCACGGGGAATTGGGAAGACTTCCAGTCAATACACGCCGATCGAGGTCCAGCCGTCGGCAGGGCGGTTGATGTTGAAGGTCATCGCAGATTGGGCGATACGGATGCCGGGCAGCACCTCCGAGAGCGAATTGCCACCGCGAATGACTGATTGGCCGCACACCCACACCTCCACGCCGTTGGCAATCAGTTTTTCGAGCAGCTCACGGTTGGGATTGGAGCCACCGCCTGGCGACTTCGCATACGCTTCGTCCTTCAGCGCCGCGGCAGTCGCGTTGAAATGGAGGATCACGGCCACTTGGGGCCGCGGTCCGGTCAACCCCTCGAGGGCATAGAGGTTGACCAGCCGGGCGGCACTTTCAAGGCCCCGATTCGGTTTGCCGGCGGGCGCGGCGGCCGTCGTGTCGAAATAGACCTTTCCTCCGGCGCGGATCCGCTCGCCTGCGTCCGGCAGTGCAACCACCGAGCCATACGTGTCGATCTGCGGAAACTGCGGGGGCGGCAGCTCGGCGGCTGGTTCCGCCCCGGGGCACGGAAATGCGATGGAAGAGGCACAGGCGACGCCGACGAACACGAGGCGGCGATGCAGAGGACTCATGGGGGATCTCTCCCGGGGGAAATGAAGCGCTCAGAAGCGACGCCACGTCTTGAAGATGATGAAGGCCGCGACGAGGGCCGGCACGATCAGGAATCCACCGCCGACGCCGAACAGACCGGAGAGCAGGCCGACCACGAGTCCCACGAGCGTGAGCAGGACGAAGCGGCGCGTGGTCATCCGCAGCCTGCCCTCCGCGTCGCGACTCCATGTCGGGCCGACGCCCGCGGCACACACGCCCGCCGCCGCCACCGACGTGCCCACGGCCTGCGCGGGGCGATTGGTGGCCGCGACCGCGTCGATGGTCGATAGCAGTGGGGCGATCATGCGGGGAGCTTCGCCGCGAGCCACGCCTTGTAGCCGCCCACCATGTCGTGCACGTCACGGCGGCCCAGCTTCTGCAGCAGGCTCACGGCGATCGCCGAGCGATAGCCTCCTTCACAGTGCACGACCACCGGCCGGCCGGCCGGGATCTCGCCGATTCGTTCGTCGAGATGCGTGAGGGGAATATTGAGACTCCCGGCGACGTGCCCCCCTGCGTGTTCCGCCGCGCTCCGCACGTCCACGACGATCGGCGTCGCACCGGCGTCGGGCCGTTTCCCGGCGAGCCATTCGGCCAGGGCTGGCGCGGTGATCCGCTCCGTGCGCTCGACGAGCTCGTCGCGGGCGGCCAGGGCGCTCATGCCGCCGGCGAGGTAGCCCGCGACGTTGTCGAAGCCGATGCGGCCGAGCCGCATCACGGCCTCGGCTGCGGGATCGTCGCCTCCGCCCGGCCCACCTTCTTCCGCGACCACGACGATCGGCTTGTCGTGGGCGAGCATCGATCCAGCCCACGTCGCGTACTTCCCGGAGAGCGCGATGTTGAGCGCCCCGCGCAGGTGGCCCCCTTCGAAATCGATGCCGTCGCGGACGTCGAGCAGCTGGCCGCCCGACTTCGCGAGCGCGAGCACCTCGTCGAGCGACAGGGGCTTGAGCGTCTTCTCCATCGCTGCATCGAGCGACGCCCGCTCCTTGCGGTTGAGGATCGCGTCGTGCACGAAGTAGTCCGGCGCCTCCGGTTGATCGGCCGTGACGATCGCCTTGAACGCCTCCCGGCTCATCGGCTGCAGGGCGTAGTTGAACGTCTTCTGCTCGCCGATCGTGGAGACGGTCTCCTTCGACAGGCTCTTGCCGCACATGCTGCCCGCCCCGTGGGCCGGATACACGAGCGTGGCATCGGGGAGCTTCACGAGCTTGTTCGTGATGCTGTCGTAGAGCATGTCGGCCAGCTCGTCGGCGGTCACGCCGATGCTCGCCAGGAGGTCGGGCCGGCCCACGTCGCCGATGAAGAGCGTGTCACCGGTGAGCACGGCCAGCGGCTCGGTACGGCTCTTCGCCAGGTCGTAGACGAGGATCGAGATGCCCTCAGGCGTATGGCCCGGCGTCTCGATGACCTCGAGCTTCACGTCACCGAACTCGACGACGTCACCGTCCTTCATCTTCACACAGGCGAACTCTGTCTCCGCCCGCCGGCCGAGACGGATCGTCGCCCCGGCCCGGTCGCGCAGCTCGATGTGGCCCGCGACGAAGTCGGCGTGGAAGTGCGTGAGGAAGACGTGCTTGATCGTGTAGCCACCGGCCCTGGCGTCGGCGAGGTACTGGTCGATGTCGCGCTGGGGATCGACCACCGCGGCCGTCTTCGTCTTCTCGTCGGTGATCATGTACGACGCATGCGACAGGCAGGCGAGGTAGTACTGCTGGATGTTCAAGGGTCGTCTCCGCCGGTGGCGTGGGAACGGGAGGCCCGGCCGTCACTCGCCGACGGCAGCGGGGAAGCCGGCCTTCACGAGCTGTGGATAGCCGGGCTTGATCGCCCGGACGTCGTATCCGAGCGGCTTGAGCAGCGCGGCGGCCTCGGCGCAGCGGCCGCCGGCGAGGCAGTAGCAGTAGATGATCTTGCCCTTGGGCAGGATCTTCGCGAGCTCCTGCGGGGTCATGCCGCGCTCCAGCGCGCTCAACGGGAGCAGGCCGGCCCCGGCCAGGTGGCCCTGCTGCCACTCCTCGGGCTCCCGCACGTCGATGATCACGGCCTTCTGCTCCTTCACGGCCTGCTTCACCGCGTCGAGCGAGTCCTTCGTGTGTTCGGCGCTCACGGTACCGGACGCCGAGCCGAGCGCGAGCCCGAGCAGGATGGCGCGGGAGCAGGTGGTGACCGTGCGACACGCGCCACCCGACACCTGGTTCCACGGCATGCGGGCGATCAGCATCGCCATGCCGCAGGTATCGGTGATCCCGGCGAACACGAGGCCGCAGCCCACGAAGCCGGCCAGGCCCGCGCCGATCGCCTGCCAGTTGACCGTGCCGTCGGGCCCGAAGACGGCCAGTGCCGCTCCGATGGCGACGAGCGATCCGGCGGCGATCCGCACCTGGCGCTCGAGCGACATCGCCCTGCGCCCGCGGACGACCGGCACGCCGGCGGCCTCACAGGCTGTCGTGCCCCCTTCGACGCTGACCACGTCGCTGAGGCCCGCCGCGAGCAGTTTTTCACACGCCTTCTGGCTGCGGGTGCCGGACTTGCAGACGAAGTAGACGGGGCCGCCCCCGGCGAGTGACGTCACGGCCTGCGCATCGAGCCGGTCGAGGGGAATGTTGTGCGCGAAATCGACGTGCACTTCGCCGAATTCGGCAGGCGTGCGGACATCGATGAGCGTGACCTTGTCGCCCCTGCGGCGAAGGTCGGCGAGCGTCGTGGGGGAAATCGTCGCAACCATGGAAGGATCCTCCGGATTCGGGAACGAAGGCTACGTGTCGATCTATCGTGAGTCGTCGATATTTCAGAAACGCATGATGAGCAGAACGGTAGGCGGGAGACTCCTAGGCGGAAACCCCGACTCGCCGCGATTTCGGGCCGCCGAAGCGGGACTCGATGCAGGCCATGATGCTGGCGAGGTGGGGCTCGGCGATCGTGTAGTAGACACACCGTCCTTCCTTCTCCACCCCCAGAAAGCCACACCGCTGCATCAATCGCAGGTGCTCGGACGCCATGTGGCTCGGGATCTCGCAGGCCTCGGCCAGCTCGCCCACCGTGTAGCGGCCGCCGAGCAGCATCTGCACGATCCGAAGCCGATGGGGGTGGGCAAGGGCCTTCAAACACTCCGCTGCCTGGCCGAGGCTCTCGAGGCTCGTGAGTTTCGGCAGACGGACGGGCTTGCGCTTCGTGTCGACCATGGCGATAGACCTGACGGTGGAGGGGCGGGAGCCGCGAACTCGCACTCCCGCTCCCAGCACCCACCTATCATATCGACATATTCCGATATGTCAATAAGTTTTTCCGGCGGACCAGGGAAGGGACCAAAGGATCGCGTTGGCTCGATCCATTCCGGAACCATCCCTACGGAGCTCCAGAGCCCTGCCCGGCCACCATCGGATCCTCATTCCCGGGGGCGGCGTCGCTCTGAGTCGCGAACGTGAAGGAGAGGGTTTGCCCCGGGCCCGCCCCATCGCGGCCACCGGCAGATCTGCCGCGCACCGCGCTCTCGATCACGAATCACCCGTCAGCCGGCTGGCTCGAGGCCACGCAGCGTGCCGGTGCTGCTCGAGAACGAGTCGACCTCCACGCCGAGACCCCGGAGCATCGTGAGGTAGAGGTTCGCCAGCGGCACGCCGTCAGCCTCCGCGAACGCGAGATGCCCGCCGTGCCGCAGCCCCCCACCAGCCACGATGATCGGGAGATTGCGCGTGCTGTGCGAGTTGGCGTTGCCGAGGCAGCTGCCGTAGAGGACCTGGGTGTGGTCGAGGAGGGAGCCGCCCGGCTCGGCGACGGCGTGCAGCGCCGCCAGCAGTTCGCCGAAGACCGTCACCTGCGCCTCCTCGATCCGCCGCAGCTCGGCGATCTTTTCGGGCTCGTTGCCATGGTGCGTGAGACCGTGCGTCTCGTTCTTCACGCCCGGCACGTGCGGCACGACCGAGAACGTGCTCAGCGACAGCGTGACCACGCGGGTGCTGTCGGTGGCGAGCGCCAGCCGCACGAGGTCGAACATGAGTCGTGATTTGGCGATGACCTCGCTCGCATCGGTGATGTCACGCGGAGGCGGCATGTCGACCTCGGGCTTCGGCCGGTGCTCCCACGCGATCGCCCGCTCGAGCCGCCCCTCGAGCTCGCGCACGGCGTCGAAATACTGCCCGAGCCGCGGCCTGTCGGCAGCCGCCGCGGTCTTTTCGAGATGCCGCGCCTTGTCGAGGACCAGGTCGAGCACGCTGCCCCCCGCCTCGATCCGCCGGAGCGTCGCCGCCCGCTCGTCGGGCGTGCCGGCCACGAACAGCCGCCGGTAGAGCCGCTCCGCGCTCGTCTCCGCCGGGAGCATGACGCCGGCCCGCGACACGGCGATCGAATCGGCATAGTGCTCGCCGTTCCGCACCGACACGGCCAGCGAGGGGAACCGCGTCTCGAGGCCGATCCGCTCCGCTGCGAACTGGTCGAGCGAAATGCTGTTGCGAAACGTCGGCTGCCCCGGGTGCGGGGCGCCGGTGAGGAAGCACTGCCCGGCGTGGTGGTTGCCGTCGACGCCCGGGTGGGCGAGACCCGTGAACGTCGTGAACCGGTCACGATGCGCGGCGAGCAGGTCGAGGTAGGGACTCGTCGTCTCGCCCGCGGCGGGAAAGAAGTACTGCGGCATCATGCCCAGCGGCACGTGGATCGCGAGCAGCCGGCGGGGAGGCACCGCCTCGGCCGCACGTCCGAACGCGGGCAGCGGCAGACAGGCCCCGGCGGCGAGGAGGAACCGGCGACGATTCATGGGCCAGCTGCGACGTTTCGGCGTCACCGGGAATCTCCTGCTTCTTCGCGAGCGACACCCGCACCGAGCAGCCGGCTGCGTGCCACGCCGTGCACCAGGGTGCGCAGCCCGTAGTCACCGTGCCGCGCCGCAGCCACGATCCGCCTGATCTCCGCGCGGTCGGCGTACCCGACATCCGAGCCGGTGGCGTACCGCGAGAGGTGCGCGACGAACGATTCGGCCAGCCGCTCGGGATCGGCGGCGAGCAGCTCGACGAGGCCCTCCGGACCGGTGAACGACCTGCCGTCGGCGAGCGTGCCCGAGGCGTCGACCGCGGGGCCCAACGTGTAGGTCACCCGCCACCGCGCCCGTTCCCTCTCCGGCGGCACGTCACCCTGGCCGGTCGAGCGGTAGCGATCCCGTCGTCCTCCGACCGGGTCGAACGCCTCGAGCGCGAAGCCGGGCGGATCGATCCGGGCATGGCACGCGGCACATGCGGCGTCGGATCGATGGCGGTCGAGCTGCTCGCGCACGGTCGTCGTGCCGCGGGTGTCGGGGTCGATGGCGGCGATGCCCGGCGGCGGGGGCGGGGGCGGCTCGTCGAGGAGGCGGTCCATCACCCACGTGCCGCGGGTGACCGGCGACGTCGTCGTGCCGTTGGCCGTGAGCTTGTGGATTGCCGCCTGCCCGAGCAGGCCGCCACGCACGCCACCTACCGGCAGTGCGACACGTCGCACCCCGGCCCCGTGCACGCCCTCGATTCCGTAATGCTCGGCGAGCCGCTGGGTCAGCATCGCGAACCCGGGAAGGAGCAGGGCGCGAACGGAGAGGTCGTCACGGAGCAGTTCCCGCACGAACGCCCGCGGCTCCGCGACCACGCCCTCGTGCAAGAGGAAGCCATACTCGGGATGGAGCCTCGGGTCGGGCGTCGTCTCGCCCACGCGGGAGAGTTCCAGCCACTGTTCGGTGAAGTCGTCGATGAATCGGTCGCTGCGCGCGTCGGCCAGCAGGCGATCGACCTCGCGGGAGAGTACGTCCGGCCGCAGGAGCGAGCCATCGCGGGCGGCGGCGAGCAACGCGTCGTCGGGTGGGCCGTTCCACAGCCAGGAGGACAGCCGCGCCGCCAGCACGAAGCCGTCCGGGTGCGGCGGCTCGGCGGGCAGGAACAGGAACTCCGGTGACGTCAGCACCGCCACGTAGACCCGCCGCATCGCATCCTCGAAGCAGTCGTGGACGGCGAGCCGTCGCTGCAGCAACGCGAGGTAGGGCTCGATCTCCTCCGGCGCGACGTCGCGGCGAAACGCGCGGGGCAGGAACGTTTCGAGCAGGCGACGGGCATCGGCCACGGGCCGGTCGGACTGCACCGATTCCAGCGGCGGCGCGCGGTCAGCCGCCGGGATGTCGGTGTAGAAACTCGGCAGGTAGCCGCCAAGGCCGCGGACGGGCACGCGGCGCGGCGGGATCGCGTCGGTGTCGGCCGGCCACGCCGCCACGGGCAGGGCACCGAAGAGCCGCCTGTGGCTCTCCGGAGGCCACGAGTCGTTGAGCGGGCCCTCGATCTCGAACCAATCGATCGCCACGCCGGGGCCCGTGTGCCTGGCGGCCCGGCCGGCCACCTGCCCGATCCGCAGGCCGTTCCACGGGATCGACACGGGATCGAAGACGATCGACTCGAGGGGATCGAGCCACGTGACGAACTCCTCCTCGCGCGACTCAAGCGACGGCGCGGTGAGCACCCGTAGCAGTCGTCCTCCTTCCTGCTGTTTGCCTTCCGCATGTGCGCGGAGCGCCGCCGCCTCGGGTGCCGCGCAGGGCTCAGGCCGCCCCCCGGCCCACCGAAACCCCCAGAGCGAGACCCGCAGGCGATAGCGGCCCGGATAGATCGGCGCCACGTTGAGCGCCGCCTCGTAGCCGGCAAGGTTGGGATTGAGCAGGCCGACGGCGCTCGTGCTCCCCGCGGCCTTCACCGCCTGGAGCAGGGCACGGCGTTCCGCGAGATCGGGCCCCTCGGCTCCAACGTGGCCCTGCCGGTCCTCGAATCCGCCCCGCACCGGCAGCGCGGGGTCGGGAAGCTTGTCGGCGAGAAGCACGAATTGTCCCTCGACGAGGTTCATCTCGAACTTGAAGAGTCCGGCCGGATGGATCCGCCGCTTGAAGACCGGCGGAGGGGTGCTCCGGGTGACGATCGCCGCGTCGAGGGCCCGTTCGACGGCCTCCGCGTAGGCGTCGAGGTGGGCAGGGGAGACGTCGAGCCCGGAGGCCACCTTGTCGTAGCCGGCCACGCGGCCGTCGGCCGGCAGGAGACCGGTGATGTCGAGCCGCGGCAGGGCGAGCAGGTCGACGAGCGTGTTCTCGAACTCGCGGCGCGTCAGCCGCCGCAGCCGCACGCGGCCCGTCGCCGCGAGCCGCGCCTCGTCGGCCTCGAGAAGAGCCGCATCGAGCCCGGCGAGAAATCGCCCCTTTTCGTCGGCCGGCGGCTGGTCGGTATCCGCCGGCGGCATCTCACCGCGCTGCACCCGCCGATGGATCGTCGCCCAGCGTGCGAATCCGTCCGGATCGGAAAGGTCGTCGGGAATCGCCGTGAGGTCGAGGCCGCCTGATGGGGTCTCTGCATCGTGGCAGACGACGCAATGCCTCGCGATGAACGGGGCACGGTCCGCGGCGGGCGCGGCGCAGGTGACGGCCGCGAGAAACGGTGCGGCGATCGCCGCGCGGAGCGCGCCCTTCATCAACCGCTCGGATGGTGGCCGACTCCCCATCGTGACCGCTCCCGCCGATTCCAGACACTCGGAAGTCCGATCCTCGCAGAGAGACTTCGTGTCGTACCAGCCGCCCTCTCCAGGATGACTCCGCCGGCAGCCTCCCGGTGTCGTGGACATCACCCGCCGGTGGCCGCGCCGATGTACGCCCTGGCGAAGCGGCTGCCGAGCCGGGCCAACAACTCGTAGGAGATCGTGCCGGCCCGGGAGGCTGCTTCTTCCAGCGTGATCGTGTCGCCGACGATCTCCATCCGCGTTCCCTGGCGCACCCGTCCGACAGGCACCTCCGTCACGTCCACCGCCATCATGTCCATCGAGATACGTCCGACCACCGGGCAGCGAAGGCCGTCCAGGGCGACCTCGGCCGACGGCCGCCCCGGCTCCGAAGAGAAACGCCGGGGGATGCCGTCCTTGTAGCCCGCCCCGAGCAGGGCGATGCGACTCTCGCGGCTCGCCTGCCAGGTCGCGCCGTAGCCGACGGTTTCGCCGGCCGCGACGGTTCGCACCTGCATCACCACACCCTCGAGCCGGACGACGGGCCGCATCGGGTTCGTCGCGCCGTGGCCGGGATGACCGCCGTAGAGCGCCAGGCCCGGCCGCACGAGGTCCATGGTGAAGTCCTCGCCCAGAAAGATGCCGCTCGAGTTGGCGAGGCTCGCCGGCACGCGCGGCAGCCGCGCGCGGACTTGCTCGAAGGCCACGAGCTGTCTCGGGTTCATCGGATGCCCGGATTCATCGCTGCAGGCGAGATGGCTCATCAGAAGCGCCACGGGAAGGTCGGCCATCGTCGCCTCGTCGTCGGTCAGGTGGGCGAACTCATCGAGATCGAATCCGAGCCGGTTGATGCCCGTGTCGACGTGAAGCGCGCAGGGCAGCCTGCGGCCGATCTTCCGACAGAAGGCCGCCCAGCCCCGAGCCTCGTCCAGGGAGATCAGGGCCGGCCGCAGTCGATGCATCTCGAAGTGTCCCGGCTCGCCGGCGAAGAACCCGTCGAGAACGTAGATCGTGGCGTCGGAAAGCCGGCTCCGCAGCCGCTCGCCCTCCCGCGGACGGGCCACGAAAAAGGTGCGGCAGCCGGCGTCGAAGAGCGCGCGAGCCACGGGCATCATGCCGAGGCCGTAGGCGTTCGCCTTCACCGCCGCCCCGCACTCGGCACCTGCGGCCGCGGCACGGAGCCTCCGCCAGTTCTCCTGGATCGCCACCAGGTCGATCGTGAGGATCGCGCCAGCGAGATCCTCGTCAAGCGCATCCGCCGTCGCCTGATTCGATGCGACGGAATCGTTTTCGTCCGTCGCCGAAGCGACGGCGGCCAGGCCGGGACCGAGAAGCCCGAAGAGGTGGCGACGGTGCATGTCCATCGGTCCAGTGCGCATCCCGATTTGGTGTAGCGACGGCTTCGGGGCGGCAAAAGTCTCGTCGCGTGGGCCGAGGCGGCCAAAAGCTCCTCGAGCGTTCGCCGACCCCTCGCCTCCGTCTCCAGGTTTGCCAAGTCGTCGCTACAGCTAAACCAGATGCGGTCTTGTACCCGCCGCGAAACCCTCGCACCGCCTCAGGCAGTATAGTTTGGCCTCGCGGACGGCTGGGTGCCCTGCCGCCGATCGATCGCGTCGCGTCATGACGTCCTCGGTGGGTGGGTAGAGACAGTCACGGCATGCTCGACAGCCGCACGTCCATGCTCGCGATGCTCGTCTTCTGCGGCGCCGCGGTCCGCCGTTTCAGGACCGTGAGCTTCGCCACCAGCCGGCGGCGGCCCGACGAATCCCGCGGACCGGCGGCTCGAACGTGAAGTCGAGTGACGTTGGCTCCGACCGATTGCCCACCCGGTCGACCTGGCGCACGACGAGCCGATTCACTCCGGGGACCGGATTGAACGACAGCCGCCACGATCGGCCGCCGTCGGTCGAATAGTGGATCCTGGCACCGGGTTCGCGTCCGCGGATGACGAGCCTGCCGTCCCTGGTCACGGCGTCCGTCCGGTCGGGCTCGGGGTGCTGGAGGGAGACGGTCAGCGGTGCCACGCGTGTCTTGAGGACGAACCGTACGACCGTCGGAATCGAGATGTTCCCCGCGAGGTCAACCTGCCGGATGCGGACGACGTTCCGACCCTCGACCGGCGCGTACGTCGGCGACCAGGCACTGCCGTTCACGGAGTATTGGACCGACGCGCCCCTCTCGGAGCCGGTGAGCCTCAGTTGGCCCGTGCGGGTCATATTGCCCACGAGTCCCTGCACCGCGGCCCCCACCGCGGCCGGAGGCCGGCGGTCGAGGACGAATCGGAGGTGTCGCGGATCGGACCGACGGCCCGCGCCGTCGATCTGCATCACGAGCACGTCGTTGAGCCCCTCGACCGGGCGAAACCGCGACCGCCAAGTTCGGCCGCGGTCGATCGAGTACCAGATCGTGTGGCCCGACGAGGCCGGGACCACGTGGAGTTGGCGATTATTCGTGACCGGGGTGCCGTTCGGCCGCAGCCCGCCGACGGTCGCCAGCCTGACACCGGGCGGAGGGGGCGGATCGGTGTAGATCGAGCCCTCGGGGGCCTCGGCCTCGAGCCGGCCGACGATCCGAATATCGTCGCCGAGGGCGCCGATGTCGCCGTGCGTCGACCAGAGCCGGACGGTGGGTGAGGTGCCGGTCACGGGCTTGAACGACGCGATCCCACCCTCGTCGTAGAAGGTGAAGTTTCGCACGATCTGCGTGGCGGCGGCACTGCCCGTGCCCGAGGTGAATCCCATGATCGCCTGCGAGCCGAGGATTCGCTGCAGATCGATCCCGGTCCAGGTTTTGACGAACGGGTCGTGGCCGGCGCGCGACAGCCGCGCGGTGAACGTCCTCGCCTCGGCATCGTAGACCAAGGCCACGTCCACGGGGCCGCCCGTGAGCCAGGGCACCGATTCGAAGCTACCCGCTTCAGACCCGTCATCGAACCGAACGCCGGGGGCATGGAGAATGTCGATCAGGAAACCGACCTTCGGCCCCGGCATCCCCAGGTATCCGAGGTCGCCACCCGGCCGGCCGATCGCCGTATAGCCGGCGTCGCTCCGCTGGAGGACGAAGGCGAGGCCGTCGGCGTAGACCATGCTGGGATCCTTGATCGCCTCGTACGTGAAACTCGCCGAGAAGCTGTCGGTCGAGACGGGCCGCCCGAACCATGTCGAGGTCGCCGTATTTGTGACGGCTGGGATAAAGAGGGAACCGTTGGCCAGCGACTGCACGCCGCCGTTGAGTTCCCACTCCTTCGTGGTCCCCGGGTAGGGCGACGCGGGGGGCGAATTGAAATCGAGCGACCGGATCGCCTGCGTCGCCGTGAACTGACCGGAGGAGGCCGTCACGCCGAGGATTGCCGTCGAACCGCCGAGGAGTTCGGGAAGATTGACGCCCGCGGTGATCCCGTCGTGCAGTTTCGTCACGTATCCGTCGTACGTGAAGGTCACCACATCCCTGAAAGTCTTCGCCGTGGCGTCATAGGAGAGCATCACGTCGATCCAACTGCCCTCCGGCAGATTGAAAAGATGGTACGGCCCCCCGGCCGAGCCGGTCGTGTCAAACCGCGTACCCGTCGTCCTCGTGAAGTCCGAAGGGCTGGAGATGTTGATCAGGTAGCCCACCTTCTTGCCGGGGATGCCCGTGTACCCCAGGCCTTCTCCGGTGGAACCCAGCGCGGCGAGGCCGTCGGGACTGTTCTGGAACACGAGCGCCATGCCGTTACCCGGAGTCCGCCCCCCGTCATAGAAGTAGCGGAACGTCACGCGAAAGTCGGTCGAGACGCGAACCGGTCGGGGATACCACGCCGCTGCGGCGAGGTTGGCCTTGTTCGGGAACGTGTACGTCGGGCCCTCGGGAGGTTCCGACAGCACGAAGCCCTCACCGGCAACGGACGATTGCGTCACCCAGGGCAGACGCTGGGAATCCGGGAACGTCCGTCCCACGAACGTCACGTGCTCGCCCACCTGCATCTCGTCGGACGCGAACGTGAACTCGGTCACCTGCTGGCTCGTGACCGAATCGCCCGTGCCCGAGGTGAAACCCATGAACGCCGACTGGCCGAGGACGCTCGCAAGGTCGACGCCTTCGACCGTTCCGGAATCCCAAATCACGACGGGAAAGACGAGAGGACCTGGCCGGTCGGCCACGGTCCAGGTCATCGTGCCCATGACGGCGTCGTAGACGAGCGTGACATAGACCGGTTGGCCTGTCAGGGGGATGTCTTGACCACCTATAGGGCCATCAGTCGGTCGGTAAAATCCTCCCCCGGTCCACGTCCCATTTTTGTCGAACAACACGCCTGGATTATAGGGCGGACGCGGTCCGGGAGGCTGGTACACGTTGATGAGGAACCCGACCTTCGGCCCGGTGATGCCCCGATACCCGAGCCCTGATCCTGGCTCGCCCACGGCGGCCGTGCCCGCCTTCTGGAGCACGAAGGCCAGTCCGTCCCCGGGATTCGCATTGGCGGAGGCCTGGTAGACGAACGAGACCTTGAAACTCCCCGTCGAGACCTGCTGGTCGAGCCAGGTGCCCGAGGCCGTCTGCTTGTATCCGGGGATGAAGAGCCCTCCCTCGGAAGAGAGCGACTGCCCGGCGTTGCCGACGCGGCTCCAGTCCGCCGGCCGCTCGAAGTCGAGCGGCTTGCCCCACATGTCGATCGTCGTGTCGGGGGCGTTGAGGATATTCCCGTCGGCGATCACGCTGACCAAGCCGTTTCGCGAGGTGACGTGCCCGACGAGCAGGCTGCCCGTCTTCTGGGCGATGGCGATGCCCGTGGGGGCATCGACGTCCACCCGTCCGCTCGCCGCCAGGATGATCGGGCGACGCACGTTGAGCACGAGGCCGCCGTCGCTCGTGATCCGGGCATCGCCGGGGTTGGCGGCCAGAGCCAACTCCTGCCGCTGCTGCGGCGTCAGCACCCCCGAGGCGAACTCGGCGGCGGAGATCGTGACGGGCGGGTCGTTCATGCCCACGCCGCCGCGGGCCGACGAGAGCCAGACGTTGTGGGCGGTGATGTTGACACGGCCCTCCACCGACTCGCCCGGAGGGGGCGCATCGAGCGCGCGAGCCCGCAGCTGCAGGGCAAGCTGGGCCTCGGTGACGGTGCGATCCTTGCGGAACTGCTCCACCTGGGCCGGCGTCGCGGAGTAGACGTAGCCCGCGTCGAATGCCTGGAACTGCGGCAGGCTCTGCCACGACGGTCCGATGGTCTGCGTGAAGAACGTCGCGACCTGCGTCGACAGCCCGGCGACGTAGGTGCGAATCTGGTCATCGGACGGGTCAGGGACACCGAGCGCGGCGGCCGTGCGCGGCCGCCAGAGCGAGAGCGTGTCGCCGTCGGTGCGGAGGCTCCAATAGAGGAAGTACTGGCTCGTGACGTTCCTCTCGAACGCCGTGACGTCGGCCAGGTAGGCGTTGGGATCAGTGGCCCCGAGGGCCATGAGCGCGGCGAGCCGCTGGCTCTCGGCCACCGGGTCGATGGTCCACGTGTCGGCGTCGTAGATGTTGCCGTCGGCGGCGAGCTGCACCGAGCCCCGGCTCGACACGACGGCGCCGACGAGCATGTCACCCGTCGCCTGCCGGACGTGGATGTCGGTGGCCGCCGACGCGTCGAGCTGCAGCGTGACCCCGGGCCCGGCATCGACCACTACCGCCGCCGCGAGGCTCCCGATCCCTCCGCTGACGCTCGTCAGCGACGCGGCGGCCGCCCGCAGGGTTCCGCCGAGCCAGCGGAGATCGCCGGCGCCGGCCACCATGACCGTGCCGATGGGCGCCGACAGGTCGCGGAGGCCGAGCGGCCTCGTCGCCGGCCCGCGGCGGCCGTCCAGGAACACGCCCCCCGCGGTCGTTGCCGCGGTCACGTCCTCGACGGAGATCGCGAGCCCTGACGAGTCGTTGCCGATGCCCGTGGCGGCCGCAAGTCGGAGCCGCGCCGCGTTCACGAATCCGCCGTTCGCCGTGACCACGTCCCCGGCCGAGGAGGTGATCGCGACCGCACTACCGACCATGCCCCCGCCCACGACCACGTCGCCGACCGACGTCACCGTGACGAGGCCGAAGGATGTTCCTCCGAAGTCGATCGCGATCGGCCAGTCGGCCTTGAGCGACATCGTCATCGTCAACTGCATGGATGCGGGATAGTGGAACTCGTGGTTGGCC
>CAIWZS010000167.1 GCA_903917235.1 uncultured Planctomycetaceae bacterium
ATGAAGTCGCCCGGCTCCAGGTCGGCGGCGCTCGCGGTCGCCCAGCTCGGCACGTACGGCTGCAGGAGTGGAGACAGGCACTCCAACGCCGCCGCGCCGTGACAGTCGAGATAGACGCGCACGTCGTCGCGAAACTTGCCGCCCAGAAGCTGCCAGACGGGAAGCTGAAAGTATTTTCCCTGGAGATCCCAAAGTGCCGCTTCAATCCCGCTGATCGCGTTCCAGACGATGCCCCCCAGTGAACCCGCGCCGGAGGCCGCCCACCGCATTCTCTCCACCAGGCTTTCGATATTGGTGAAATCCTCGCCGACCAGGAGTGCGGAAAACTCCTCGATGATCCGGGGCAGCCCCGGGGCGAAGAAACACTCTCCTGTCCCGTGCAGCCCTCCATCGACGTCGCTGTACACCCTGACGTAGGTCCAATGGATGTTGGCTTGGACGACTGCGGTCGACAGCTTCACGATCTTCGGCATCTATTCCCTCCCGCGATTCATGCGGCCGCCGTGGTGCCGACGAGGCGTGTGCCGCACCACCATCACCGGTACACCTGTGGATTGACGCAATGCGGCAGGCATTCGCCTCTCAATCCGGCGAGCAGGTTTTCCGCCGCGATCACCGCCATGCGGTCCCGTGCCCTCACGCTCGCGCTGCTCATATGCGGCGTCACGACGACGTTCGGCAGCGCCAAGAGCGGATCATCCGGCGGCATCGGTTCCGGATCGGTGACGTCGAGCGCGGCGCCGGCGAGGCGCCCGCGGCCCAAGGCATCCGTCAGCGCGTGCTGATCGATCAACGAGCCACGGGACGTGTTGATCAGTATCGCGCCCGGCTTCATCCGGGCCAGCGTGTCGCCGTTGAAGAGATGCCGCGTCTCGTCGTTGAGGGGGCTGTGCAACGACACGAAGTCCGCTTGGCCGAGCAGTTCACCGAACGGAACGAGGTGCGCCTTGACTTCCCGTGCGACGTCTGGAGGGCAATACGGGTCGAAGGCCAGGATACGCATGTCGAACCCGGCGGCGCGGCGTGCCACCGCCTGCCCGATTCGCCCGAGGCCGACGATCCCCAACGTCGCGGCGCCGACGTCCTGCCCGAGGAACATGGTCGGCCCGACGATCTTCCAGCCCGTGCGAACATGATCGACGCCCTCGAGCAAACGCCGCGCGATGGTCAGCAGCAGAAGAAAGGCAAAGTCTGCCACGGCATCCGTCAGAACATCCGGGGTGTGGCCGACTCGATATCGATGTTGTCGTAGCCGACCGCGTAGGCGCTCACGACCTTCAGCCTCCGGGCCGCGTCGAAGACCGTCGCATCGATCGTGTCCGGATGCAGGCAGAGCAGGCCGTCTGCATCGGCCACGTTGCTCAGGAGCACGCTCGCCGGTGGAGGCGTCGTCTCCTCCCACACACAGACATCGCATGCCGTCCGCAGCATCTCCAGCCCGGCATCGGGGATGCGCCGCGTCACGAACACTCTTGGCTTGGGCTGCATTGCCTCGAGTTTAGCCTCCAGCGAGAACGGATGACCGGGGGTCGGATGTCAGCGCTCCGTCTCCAGGCTCCGGAGTGGAATCACGGCGAGTTCGGCACTGTTGTTGTTCCAGAGTTGCCGCCCCTCGCCGACGCGTCCCCTGCCGCCGCCTGAATTCGAGTAGCCCACGTAGAGGTGGCCCTCGTACTCGATGGCATATGGATATGAGAGCTGCGCTGCGGGATGCGATTCCACCTCGCCGTCGTGCTCGCTGCGGCGAATCACGAAGACCCGCGAGAACGTGGCGTTCCCCGGCCGGCCCAGGGCGATCGTGAGCGGCGTGCGGCCGCCGCTGTCAGCGGTGGTCGTGCAGATCAGATAGGGGGCGCCGCTCGCCAGGCGGCCCGCATAGGGCTTGCTCGTCGTCATCGGCAGGTTGCTCCGCTGCGACGGAGTCCACGTGCGCCCGTAGTCATCGCTCGTCGCCACGAGCGCCAGCGCTTTGTCTCCATAGCGGGCGATGTTCACGATCCGGGGGCCGTCCACGATCACGGTCGATTCGCCCCACACGCCCCCGAGGCCTTCGGCCACGGGAATCACCACGAGATCCCAGGTCGTGAAGTCGTCCCCCCGGCTGATCGCCACGGCGGCCGGATGCACACCGCCCGCGGGAGCGTCACCCCGTGCGGAAATGCCCGCCATGATCCAGTTGCCGTCGTTCATCCGCTGCGGCTCCTGCATCGGCCAGAAGCCACCTTCCACCACCACGCCGATCGGGTCCCAGCGCCCCGACGTCTCGTCGAGCGCGTAGCCTCGGGTATGCACGCGCTGCATCGTGCCGTAGTAGGCTCCCATGAACGCACGGAGCCGGCCGTCATGCGACAGAAAAACGCCGTGGCTCACGGCCAGTTCCGGCTCGTCTCCCGAGTCGATCGTGAATGGCTCGCCCCACGTTCGGCCGCCGTCGTCGCTCACCCGACCACGGGCTTCTTCGCTGCCCGTGTTCTCGCCGCCTTGATTGTGACCGAACGACGCATAGAGCCGGTTCTTGTGCCAGACGAGCCCCACGCCGTGCAGAAATCGGTAGCCGTCTTTCGTGAACTCGTACGGCTTGATCGCCGCGAACCGCGTTCCCTCGATCAGCGGGATGTCAGCCGCCTTTGGCAGCGGCACGGCTGGATCCCAAAGCGTCACCGGCTCCGCCGCAAAAAGGTGACAGCCACCAAAAAGGGCGAAGCTGCAGAGAATGCGAAAGGAAAGGCGATGCGTCATCGTTGCCATCTTCTCCAGATTTGGTGGCTGGCACCGTTTTCTATTCGGCCTTCAGGGCGGCAACCGGGATCACGGCAAGCTCATTGGCGACGTGGCTCTTGTGCGTGTAGCCGACGTAGAGCCTGCCCTCGTGCTCGATCGCATACGGATAGCTGAAGTCGGCCCGCGGATCGGAGACGCCCGGCGTCTTGTCCGATACCGAGTGGCGCACGACATACACCTTGCTGAAGAGTTGCTGTCCGGGCCTGCTCACGGCGATCGTGAGCGGCGTGCGGCCGCCGCCGCTGTCGGCCGTGGTCGTGCAGGCGAGAAACCGCTGGCCTGTCGAGAGCGTGCCGGCGTAAGGCTTGCTCGTAGCCATCGGGAGATTCGTCGGGACGCCCCGGGTCCACGTCCGACCGTTGTCGGCGCTCGTGGAGACGAGGGCGACGGCCTTCGCTCCGTAGCGGGCGATGTTGGTGATGCGTCCCCCCTCGACGATCACGGTCGACTCGCCCCAGATGTCGCCGAGCCCCGGCTCCGCCTCGATCACGACGAGATCCCACTTCGTGAAGTCGGCGCCCCTGCTGAGGGCCACGGCGGGCAGATGGCCCGCGACGGGATAACCGTTGGCCACGCGGAACCCCGCCATGATCCAGTTGCCGTCGGCCGTCTTCTGCGGCTCCTGCATCGGCCAGAAACCGCTGTCCACGACTACGCCCCGCGGCTCCCACGTCCCACCCGCCTCGTCGAGCACATAGGCCCGGGTGTGCGTCTTCTGAAACGCATCGAAGAAGGCTCCCATGAAGGCCCAGAGCCGGCCCCCGTGCGAGAGGAATACGCCGTGGCTGACGCCAAGGTTGCCCTCGCCCGCGTCGATCACGACGGCCGGCCCCCACGTCTTCCCGCCGTCGTCGCTCACGCGGACATGGGCCTCCTCCGAGGCCGTGTTCTCGCTCCCCTTGTTGAAGCCGTAGGAGGCGTAGAGCCGGCCCTCGTGCCACGCGAGGCCGACCCCGAGCGTCCAGTTGCAGCCGTCCGCATCGGGCCGCCGCGGCTTGATGACGTGGAATGCCACGCCCTCGAGCACGGGAATGTCGGCCCGCTTCGGCAACGGCACGGCCGAATCCCAGAGCGTCAACGGCTCCACCGCAAAAAGGTGACAGTCACCAAAAACGGCGAAGCTGCACAGGATTCCCAAGAAAAGGCGTCGCGTCATCGTTGCCATCTTCCCCAGAGTCGGTGGCTGTCGCCTGTTTTCCTATCACCTTTTTTCCCGCCGCATCACGCCATCGTGAGCTTCGGCTTCGCCGTGAGCCCTAGTGCCTTCACGGCCGCGGCGAGCCGGCGGTCGACGTCCTCGGTGAGCGGCAGCATCGGCGCACGCACGCTGCCCACCTGCCGCCCGCGGAGCTCGAGACCCCGCTTGATCACGGCGATCCAGTCGGGCCGCTCGCCACCCACGCCCACCGTGGCGATCTCGACGAACGGCATGATCCGATACCAGAGCTTCCGCGCCTTCACGAAGTCGCCGTCGTCGATGCAGGTGTGCACGAACTGGCTCCAGAGCTCCGGGCAGAAGTTCGCCGTGCCCGACACCCAGCCCGTGGCCCCGAATGCAAACGCCCCCATCGCGTTGTTGTCGTGGCCGTAGAAGAGATGCGCCGAATCGCCGAGCCGCATCCGCAGCCGCGCGATCGCATAGGGGTCGCTGTCGGCGTCCTTGAGATACTGGCAGATGCCGTCACGGTAGAGCCGCTCGAGCAACTCGACCGAAAGCCGCGTGCCGGTCACGGGCGGATTGTTATAGACCATGATCGGGATCGAGATCGCCTCGCGGACGGCCTTGAAGTGGGCGTAGAGCTCCCGCTCGGTATGCACCTGATACCAGGGGGCGATGAGCAGGATGCCGTCGTAGCCGGCCTGCTCGGCAAACCGACACCGTTCGACGGTGTGGGCCGTGGCCATCCAGGCGCCGCCGGCCAGGAGCGGCACGCGGCCGCGCACCTGCTGCTTCACGATTCCCAGCACCTGCTCCCACTCCGCCCGATCGAGGTTCATGAACTCGCCCGTGCTCGAACCGGCGCAGAATCCGTCGGAGCCGCCCTCGAGCATGAACTCGACGTGATCGCGTAGCCCCGCTTCGTCGATCGCCCCGGCGGCAGTGAACGGCGTGATGAGCGGCGGGTAAAGGCCGCGGAAGACAGACATTGGTCGGATTCCTCGGTGCTGCGGATGGGTCGTGAACGCGATCGGCAGGAGCACCGTACCGGGCCTTCCGTCGCGGGACCGGCCGATGCGAGTCGTCGCACAGCGTCGCGCGCGATCTGGCATAGTGGGCGCAGGAGCGGTCCGCTGCCGGACCGGGCTGGGCCGGGCGTTTCTCCGATGCGAACCATGAAGACATCGACGGAACTGCGCGCGGTCGTCGACGCATTCGCGGCCCGTCACGCGGCGCGGCGCGTGGCCGCGGCGCCGACAAGCGACCCCTCCTCGACGCCTTTCGGCGGATGCAGCACGCCGCGGCGGCCGAGGACTCCGTCGCCATGGCGGTGGCCGACCGAGACCTCCATGTCGCGATCGTGGTGCTCGCGGGTGTCGACGGGCTCATCGAGACGTGGCAGGCCGCGGCCGCGCCAATGGAGCGGTTTCGCATCGATTCACTGGCGCGGTGCTGGCCCGACTTGAACGTCCTCTTCGAGGCGCACCGGTCGATCGTCGATGCGATCCTCGCCGGAGACGCCGTGTCCGCCGAGGACGCCGCCCGAGGACACCTCGATGCCGTCTGGTATCGCCTCGCAGACACCGGCGGCGATGCCACCCTCGCCGACGACCCGCTCGCGCGGGCTGTCACGTATCTCGACTTCCACATGCAGCAGCCGGTGCAGCTGGCCTTTCTCGCGGAGCACGTGGCTCGCACGAGTGCCGGACATCTCGGCCGGCTCTTCCGCCGGAAGTACCGCGTGAGCTTCACGGAGTACGTGCGGGCTCTGCGCATGCACAAGGCCGTCGGACTGCTGACGACGACCTCGCAGCCGATCGCACGGATCGCGAGGATCGTGGGCTACGCCGACGCCTCGCGGTTCGGGGTCCACTTCCGCCGCCGCTACGGCCTCACCCCACGGGGCTACCGTCAGCGGTTCGGCAACGCGAGCCGGACGGACAGGGACGGCTGACCAGCACGGGGGCGATCGCCCGGTTTTTTCGGGGCCGCCGGTGCCTGCATGGGCCGCCTTCCCGCATTGACCGCATCCTCCCGGACGCTATCCTCCCGGCCCCCCGGGGCGCCCGCCGGTCGGCGTCGCGTTCCGCCCCACAGTGGATCGCTCCGGAACAACGGCGATGACGCCCGCGCGCGATCTCCGCTCCGTGCCGTACCGATCGCCGGTCGCCTTCAGCGCGGCTTTCGGCGTCGTGCGGATCGCGACGCTGGCGGTCGCGTGTCTCGCGGCACTCGAGGCGGATGGCCAGATGCCACGTCGACCGCAGCCCGGCGAGCGCGGCTTCGACGCCTCCGTGCCCGGTGGCAACCCGCGCGACCTCGACGGTGATCCGCTCGCCGGAGACGACGACCCGGACCTCGACGCCGATCGCGCGATCACGCGCCTCCTCGCCCGCTGGTTTCCCGACCCGGTCGATCCGAGCACGTCGCTGGAGGAGCCCGACATTCGCGAGCCCGGCCCCGACACGGCCAACTTCCCGAACAGTCCGTACACGCTCCCGCGCGGATGGGTCTATCTGGAAACCAGCCCATTGATGTACACGACGAGCGTTCGTGGCCTGCAGACGGCGACGTACAACTGGGAGTATCTGCTCCGCATCGGGCTGACGGACCGGGTGGAGTTCCGCTTTTTCGGCAACGGCCTGACGGCGGCCGCCGCGGGTCTCGGCGACGGCGCCACGAGCGGCTTCTCGCCGCTCGTCTTCGACACGAAGATTCACTTCTCCGACGAGGTCCCCGAGTGGTTCATGCCGGCCACCGGCATGGAGGTCTATGTCCAGACGCCCTGGGGCAGTCCCGCCTTCGACGTGGGCACGCAGCCCGGCATCATGATGCTCTTTCGCAACTCGCTCCCCTGGGGCATCGAGGCGGAGTGGAACGTCGGCGTCGTGGGGGACCAGGCGAGCGGCGATGCCGTCGGCTTCACCGACGCCGTTCAATGGGCGTTTCAAAAGAAGGTGGCGGCGGAACTCACGCTCTTCGTCCAGGGATTCAAGAATCAGGCAGCGCTGCCCCGCATCGCGGACCAGACCGTGCTCGGGGGAGGATTCATCAAGACCTTCGGCCGTCGCTTCGCCGTCTTTGGCAGCTGGAACGCCGCGACCGACCGGGCCGGCCCCGCCTCGACGTTCCAGCTCGGCGGTGCCGGCGCGTTCTGACGCTCACGTCACCTCGATCCGTGCTCCCGTGAGGGGCACGTGAGGCGGTCGTGAGGAGCCTGTGAGGCACCTCTGTGAGTTCTCTGCGAGGGGCCCTGCGATGCTTGCTCGGCCATCTCCCGCCGTGATACTCCCGGGCACGGCACTCGTGCGCGGGGTGCCGATGCGCAGGGAGCGATGCGATGGCGACGGTGACGCAGCCGGTGGAACGACCCGACGAGCGCCCACTGCCGGGCCTGCCCGACCGCGAAGCGCTCATGGAGCAGTACCGGTGCGCGGAGCAGCGTCCACCGGGACTCGACCACTACGACCGGCAGATCGTCTTCAGCCACGTCGTTCCTCCACCCGATGCGACCGACCGGGAGCGCTTCGAGGCGGTCGCCCGCACGCCGCGCGACATCCTCGCGCAGTGCTGCTCGCTCGCCGACATCGTGCGGCGGTTTCGCAGCCGAGGCAACGACTGGGCGAGACTGCCTGACAAGGTGGCCATCCAGCTCAACGACACGCATCCCGCGATCGCGGTGGCGGATCTCATGCGCATCCTCCTCGACGAGGCGGGGCTCGGGTGGGACGAGTCGTGGGACCTCACGGTCCGCACCGTGGCCTACACGAACCACACGCTCCTGCCGGAGGCGCTCGAGACCTGGCCGGTGGAGCTCTTCGGGCTGACGGCGAAGGAGGTCGCGGGCAGCCGCGACTGGTACGACCCGTGGTGGCACTACGACCACGAGCCCGAGACCCGCGCGAGACCGGTGCCGATCGGCTCCGGCGACCCGCCGGTCGCCCCGAGGAACGCTTCGCGATCATGACCTCCTTCGAGCGATTTCGTTCCCGGCTCGACGACCTCGTCTACGAGGCCGAGCAGGGTGCTTTCGCGAACGCGGCGGCACGGCGGCGGCGCATCGAGGAATTCCGCGATTTCGCCGACGCGTTCGAGCGGGAGGCCGAGCGACTCGAGGGCGAAGTGATCGCGCCCCGGATCGAGTACGTGGAGGCGCTCTTCCCCCACGCGGCCCGGCCGGCCGACCAGGGGGGCGAGCGGCACCGGCTCCGCCTTTCGTTCGGCGTCACCGAGGAGTTCCCGTGCACCGCGGAGGTCTCGGTGCACCTCGCCCATGACCCCGATCCGGCTTCCTGCACGGTGTCGGTCGACTCGATCATCCTTCCCGCGCCGCTGACCGAGCGCTACCGGCAGTCGGCAGCCCGGCAGGTCACGCTCGGCGACGCCGATGTTGCGGAGGTCGCCACGTTGCTCGACGACTCGCTCGCCGAGTTCGTGCGGCACTACATGCAGACGCGAGCGGACCACGCCTGATGCCGCCTGCCCGCCCGCGTCAGACGGGCAGGGCCCCGTTGGCGACCGCGGTGGTGCCGGTCTCGAAGGCCACCCCGTCGAAGCCTGACGCCTCGAACGACGTTCTCACGCCGGCGAGGAATTCGCGGGCGTCGTTGACCGCCCGCTCGGCGCCCGCCCTGGCACCCCGGCCGACGGGATTGGGCGAGCGTCCCACGAGCGTGCGGATGACGGCGCCCGGGAGGGTGAAGGTGAAGCCGAGAATCGCGCCGCTGGTGTACATCAACTGGCCGAGGGCGAGGCCGAACTCCTCGAAGCTGCTTTTTCGCGACATCTCCGCTGCCGGCTCGATCGTCGCGACCCGGCCGTTGTCCCGCAACCACCGCTCCTGGAACACTCGTCGCGCCGTCTCGTCGACCGAATGCATGAAATTGCAGTCGAAGAGGAACGACACGGCCGTGCCGACGACCGGGATGAAGTCGAAGGCCTCCTCGGCGAGCATGTTGCGGGTCGTCCGCATCACGAGGTCCGCCTCCCCCTCGATCTCCTCGGCGTGCTGATCGATGGCGACGTGCAGCTTCGCGAGGACGTCCTGGCGTTCCACCGGGTCCTGCAGCATCGCGATCTCGAGGATGTCGATCACGATGGCATGATCGAGCGGCGTGTCGAGCGTGTACCCGTAACAGTGACCGATGCGCGAGATCGACCGCAGGGCCGCGATGAGCTGCTGCGGGACGTGGAAGAGCGGGCCGCCCAGACTGAAGGCGGTCGATTCGACGACGGCGAACCGTTCGGCCCGTGCCGAGAAGCCCAGCGCGAGCCGGTCGCAAAAGGCGAGCGAAGCCTGGGCGAGCTCGCGAATGTCGGAGACGCCGGCGGCGCGGGCCACCTCGGCGAAGGAGTCGGCCTTGGCGGCGATCTCCTCCATCGAGGTGACGAGGTTGATGACGGCCTGCCGTGGAATGAAGTGACCGACGAGCCAGGTCACCGGAGCCGTGGCGGTGTCGATGGCCGCACCGAGCCGGCTCGGGGCCGTGCTCTTCCACCGCGCGATGGCGGCGATCTGCCCCGCCTCGTACGCCGCGTCACCACCTCGAGCCGAGGGTGCGGAGACCGGCACGGACGATTCGTCGGACATGGGGCGGGCTCCTGGAAGTCAGGCGAGGGCCTGACCGGGGGGCATCTGGGGGACGTACGGCCGACGCTTGAGGAGTCTGCGTGCCGGCCGACCCGGCCGCAAGCGGTCTACAGCCCCTCACACATGTCTCACACTATTGGACGCATGATCGCCGGTGCGACACAATGCCGACTCGGGAGTCGGCCGCCTGCGGCGGTGGCGACCGCCCGACCCGGGGTCTCCGACGGAGCCGCATCGTGCCATCCCAAGTCACATTCGACCGGGGTCTCCTGCGCGTCGCGGACGACCGGGTCTTCAGCCCGTCCCGACGGCGGTTCGCACGCACCCTCGACCGCCACCTCCGAACGACTCCCGGGGTCATCTCGACCCGGTTCGACCTCGACGGCGGATGCCTCGAGGTGCACTGGGCGGTCACCGATGCCGACGAGGCGGCGCGGGCGTTCGTGAGCGCCGTCGCGTCCGCCACCAGGTCGGAGGCAGGACGGCGCACGGGCCGGTTGCCGGGGCGGCCCCGACGGGCGGCACCCGCCCATGGCGACGACCAACCCGCTCGGATCGACGCGGCCTCGATCGCCGGGTCACCGCCGCTCCCGGCCACGATCGTTCGCGGCCCGCGGAGGGCGCTCTACGTCGCGGCCGGCGGAGGGTGCCTCATGATGACCGTCGTCGGCGTCGTCGTTCCCGGCATTCCGACGGTTCCCTTCCTGCTCGGCGCGAGTTATTTTCTCGCGCGGTCGTCGCGCACGCTCCATACGGCGCTTGTGACCACACCCGTCGTGGGCCGTGTCGTCCGGGAGTGGGA
>CAIWZS010000168.1 GCA_903917235.1 uncultured Planctomycetaceae bacterium
CATGGTCGACGTTGTCGATCCCCGCGCCGCAGCGCACGATCAGGCGGCAGCGGTCGAGACGCTCGATCGTCCTTCGCGTCAGCGACAGGTTGTGGTACATCATGATCGCGTCGGCGGTCTCGATCCGGCCCGCGAGATCATCCTCGCAGTAGCCGTCGAGGGCCTCCACGGTGGCGAGCCCGTCGAGGCCGGCCCGCTCCGGTGCGAGGTCGTCGTCGATGAAGTCGGTGATCACCACCCGATGCATGGCCTCTCCTCGAATGAAAGCCGCACGCCCACGAACCATTCATGGCCGCCGGTCATGACCGGCCCGACGGGCCGTAGCATAGAGGATGCGCGGCGGGCGGCGGGGCGCTCGGGACGAGTCCTCCGGCGCGTGTCGCCACCCACCCTGACCACACGAGGAACCCGACATGCCTCTCTCCCACGGCGATCTCCTGCAGCTGAAGCGTTGGAACACGCCCACGATCTACAACGGCTGGGAGCAGATCACCGCGCACGACGTCGCGGCGGCGGGCTGGAACCCCGACGAGACGCGTGACTTCATGCCCCAGATGGGCCCGATGGTGGGGCGGGCGGTGACGCTCGTCGTCGAGCCTTCGAACCCGTCGCACAAGGGACGTGCCGCCGCCTGGGAGGACTATCGGAAGTACGTGGCCGAGGCCGAGGGGCCGAGCATCGTGGTCGTGCAGGATCTGGATGCACCCCGCGTCATCGGGTCGTTCTGGGGCGAGGTGAATGCGAACGCCCACCGGGCGCTCGGCTGCGTCGGGACGATCACAGACGGGGCGATCCGCGACCTCGACGAGATGACCAATGCCGGCTTCAAGGCGCTCGCGCGGCGGCTCTGCGTCGGCCACGCCCACGTGACGCCCGTGCGGTGGGGCGTGCCGGTGACCGTGTTCGGCCGCGAGATCCGTCCGGGTCAGCTCATCCATGCCGACAAGCATGGCTTTCTGGCAGTGCCGCCCGAGGACGAGGGGCGACTGCTCGAGGCGGCGGCCTTCATGGACTCGAACGAGTGCCACACGGTGATCGCCGCGGCGCGCGGCGCGCAGGGGCTCGGCCGCGACGAGATTCTCGCGCGGCTCGCCGCCGCGGGCCAACGCTTCGGCGAGGCCGCCCGCGCGCGGTTCGGCCAGCGAGGCGAGTGGTAGCCCGGTCACGTGACGCCGGCTGCCGCGTCCGATCGGCCGACAAGCGGTCGCGTCGGATCGATCGCCAGCCACGAGAGCGCCGCGGCCAGCGACGTGAGGGCCATCGGCACGAGCGGCGCGTCCCAACTGCCGGCGGCCGCGACGATGTAGCCGAAGGCGACGGACGTGAGGAATGACCCCGTCTGCCCCGCCATGTTCATCGCGCCGCTCACTGCACCGGCATGCCGCCCGCCCACGTCGAGGCACACGGCCCAGGCCACCGGCAGCATGAAGTCGGAGCCGGCAAAGCCGATCGCGAGGAAGAGCACGGTGAGAAACTTGTCGTCCGTGAGCAGGGTCGCGCCGGTGAAGACGGCCGCACACCCCAGTCCGGAGACGGCGACCGCGCGACGGCCCCACTTCAGCCCGACACGCCGTACGAGCCTGTCACTGACGACGCCACCGAGCAGGTTCGCCATACCGCCGAAGACGAAGGGCAGCCACGACCATGCCACGAGGTCGGCCTTGTCGAATCCGCGTCCCTTTTCGAGGAAGGTGTGCAGCCAGCTCAGGTAGAAGAAGGCGTTCCAGTTGTAGAGCAGGTACATGAGCATCAGCCACCAGAGGTTGGCGTGGCGGCCGACCTCGCGCCACGGCAGCCCGTGGTGTGTGTGGCCGGCGAAATCGCCGATCTCGGCCCGTTCCGCGGGTGAGATCCCGTGCTTCTCGTGGGGCTCGTCGCGAAACCAGAGCCACCACCACGCCGCCCAAGCCACGCCCACAGCGCCGAACAGCACAAAGGTCATGCGCCAGCCACAGACCTGCTGCAGCGGAATCACGAGGAGCGGCGCGATCGCACCGCCGACGCGGCTGGCCATCCAGACGAAGCCCTGCGCGCCGGCCCGTTCCGTCGCGGGAAACCACCGCGCGATCGTCGCCGCCACGTTCGGGAACGCCCCGGCTTCGCCCGCACCGAAGAGAAAGCGGGTCGTGACGAGCTGCCAGAATCCGCTGACCGCGCCGGTGAGCGCCGTGAAGGCGGACCACCAGACGACGATCCGTGTGAGCACGCGTCGCGGTCCGACGCGGTCGCCGAGCGATCCACTCGGCACCTCGAACAGCCCGTAGGAGAGCGCGAACGCGCCGAGCACCCAGCCCCAGCGCTCCGCGGGCACGCCCAGGTCCTCCTGCATCGCTGAGCCCGCGACCGAGATGCAGACGCGATCGACGTAGGTGATCACGGCGAGCAGGAAGAGGAGTCCGAGGACACGATGGCGGTATTTCATGTCGGCTGCCCTCCATCCCCCTCGCATCGATCCCGTGGCGGTGGTATACCCCACGCGCGATCCGGCCGGCGAGCGATTGGGTCCAGGTGCGGAATGGCCTCCACGATGTTCTCACTCATCGCCGCCCCGTTTACGCCGTTTGGTGTCGATGGCGCGGTGGATGACGGGACGATCGGGCGGCTCGCGGCTCATCTCGCGGCTACGGACGTCGATGGCGCCTTCGTCTGCGGCACGACAGGCGAGGGGCCGTCCCTGACCACCCGGGAGCGAATGCACGTCGCCGAGCGCTGGATGGCGGTCGCGGGACCGCTCCGTGTGCTCGTGCACGTCGGGCATGCGTCGGTCGAGGAGAGTCGGGAACTCGCCGCGCATGCCGCCCGCATCGGGGCCGCCGGGATCGGCTGCTTCGCCCCGTTCTTCTTCCGCCCCCGCTCGATCCACGCGCTCGTCGAGACGGTGGCCCGGGTGGCGTCCGCCGCGCCGCGGACCCCGTTCTTCTACTACCACATTCCGTCCATGACGGGCGTCGATCTCCCGATGCGCGAGTTCCTTCCCGTGGCGGCGGCCCGCATCCCCTCGCTCGCGGGCATCAAGTACACGCATGACGACCTCGACGACTTCGAGGCGTGCCTGCGGCACGCCGGCGGCCGGTTCGAGATGCTCTTCGGCCGGGACGAGATCCTGCTCGACGCGGTGGATCGCGGTGCGATGTCCGCCATCGGCAGCACCTACAACTTCATGGCTCCCCGCTTCCGCGAGCTGCTCGCCGCCCGCAGCCGGGGGGATGCCTCGGCGGCACGAGCCGCGCAGGATGCGGCCGCCCGCGTGATCGACGTCATGCTGCGGCACGGCGGCCTCGCCGCCGGGAAGGCGATGATGGCCATGGCGGGCGTCGCGTGCGGACCGGTCCGCCTTCCACTCGAGAGTCTCGATGCGGCCGCCGTCACGTCGCTGCGGGCCGACCTCGCGGGCGTGGGATTCGAGCACGCCTGATCGACGGTGCCGCACGACGAGACGACGCTCGGCCCCGATCGCTTCGGGCGGTCGTGCGACCCGGCTCCGACGTCAGGCGAGGACCGGCTCGATCACGTGGCCGTGCACGTCGGTGAGCCGTCGCTCGATGCCGTTGTTGTAGAACGAGAGCCGCGTGTGATCGAGGCCGAGGAGGTGCAGGATCGTGGCGTGAAGGTCGTAGATCGTCGCCACGTCCTGGACCGCCCTGTAGCCGAACTCGTCGGTCGCTCCATGGTGGAAGGCCCGCTTCACGCCGGCACCGGCGAGCCACACCGTGAAGCCCGCGGGATTGTGGTCGCGGCCGTTGGCCCCCTTCTGGAACGTCGGCATCCGGCCAAATTCCGTGACGAACGCCACGAGCGTGTCGGCGAGCAGGCCGCGGTCCTTCAGATCCCTGAGGAGGCCCGCGACCGGCTGGTCGAGGATCGGGCCGTGCACCGAATACTGCTTCACGATCGTCTTGTGGCCGTCCCAGTTGCCCACGCCCTCGCCCATCGCGTAGCCGCCGTTGAAGAGCTGCACGAATCGCACCCCCTTCTCGACCAGTCGGCGAGCGAGGATGCAGTTGCGGGCGAAGCGGGACTTGAGCGAGTTGGTGACGTCGTCGGCTCCATACCGTCTCAGCGTCTCGGCCGACTCGTCCGACAGATCGGCCACCTTCGCCGCCGACAGCTGCATCTTCGCGGCGAGCTCGTAGGCACTGATCCGTGCGGCGAGGTCGGTGTCGCCGGGGTGCCGGGCCAGGTGGTCCTCGTTGAGCATCCGCAGGAAGTCGCGGGTCGCGAGGTCGGCGGCATCCGGGATCGATGCCGGCCGGGCGAGATTCGCGATCGGCTTGTCGGCGTTGAACGCCGTGCCCTGGAACACGGCCGGGAGAAACGCGCTCTGCCACTGCCGCGGCCCGATCTGCGGCACGCCACGCGGATCGGGAATCGCCACGAAGGCCGGCAGATCGCGGCACTCGCTGCCGAGGGCGTAGGTCGTCCAAGCCCCGATGCTCGGGAAACCGTCGAGCGTGAAGCCGGTCGACATCTGGCTCTCGGCGGGGCCGTGGGTGTTGCTCTTCGCCGTCATCGAATGGATGAAGCACATCTCGTCGGCCAGTTCGCCGAGGTGCGGCAGGAGATCGCTCGTCATCGTGCCGCTCTCGCCCCGCGGCTTGAACTCCCAGAGCGGCTTGACGAGGTTGCCCTGCTCCCCCTGGAACGTGATCAATTTCCCGCCGTCCGGCGTCGGCATCGGCGTGTCGTGGAGCCGGACCAGCTCGGGCTTCCAGTCGAACGTGTCGACGTGCGAGAGCGCGCCCGAGCAGAAGATCAGGAGCACGTTTTTTGCTTTGGGCGGGACATGCGGCTGCCGCGGCGCGAAGGGCTGGGCCGGGTCGATCGCCGGCCGGATCGGCGGCTGGGCGCCGAGCAGCCGCTGTTCGTGGAGCAGGGCCGCGAGCGCGATCCCGGAGAGCCCCGTGCCGCCCCAGTGGAGGAAGGCCCGGCGATCGAGCAGGTGGCGGCCGGCATGGGAGAGGTCATGTTTCATACGTCATGCACCGGCTCGGGGGCGGAAAATGGGTCGTGTCCACCGTTCCGACGGTGGATGGGCTCGTCGCGTGGGCCGCGGCGGCCCGATGCTCCTCGAGCGTTCGCCGACCCCCTCGCCTCCTCTGAAGGGAGACTGAACTGAGTCCTAATACAGCATGATGAATTCGTTGGCGTTGTAGAGGCTGCGGCAGAGGATCGGGAGGCCGTGCGCTGCCACGAGG
This sequence comes from uncultured Planctomycetaceae bacterium, assembly GCA_903917235.1. GTDB lineage: Bacteria > Planctomycetota > Planctomycetia > Pirellulales > UBA1268 > QWPN01. Next base: position 5,196 of record CAIWZS010000168.1, read on the forward strand.
TCGCGGCCGGCGGCGATTTCCCGGTCGGTGGCCCTGCGACCGAAAGCGATCTCGATGGCGTGCGCCACCTGCAGGCCCGGGTCGCTCCCCGCCTCGCGCTCGACGCGCTTCGCGAACCGGTCCGCCTGATCGAGCAGGAATTCGCCGTTCATCATGTTGAGCGCCTGGAGCGGCGTCGTGCTGCTCGTGCGCCTCGGCTGCACCTGCCCGGCGTCGGGGCAGTCGAAGGCGCCGAAGAAGGTGTCGAGCTCGGCCCGCGGCTTCGCCTGGTAGACCATCCGGCGGAAGTCGTCGTCGGTGAACACGGTCTTCGTGGTGTAGACCTTCACGTAGTTCGTGTTCGGCTCGAACAGGTCGAAGCCGGGTCCGCCCATCGTGCGGTTGAGGCTGCCGCTGACGGCGAGGATCGCGTCGCGCAGGGACTCGGCCTCGAGCCGGCGGGGCGGATAGCGCCACAGCAGCCGCGACCCCGAGTCAGCGGCGAGGCCGTCGGCCCTCGCGGTGCTCGCCTGCCGGTAGGCGCGGCTCGTCACGATCAGCCGATGGAGGTGCTTGAGCCGCCAGCGGTCGGCCGGAGTCGCGGGATCGACGAGTTCGCTCGCGAGCCAGTCGAGGAGGTGAGGGTGGCTCGGCATCCCGCCGTTCACTCCGAAATCGCTCGGCGTGTCGATGATGCCGGTGCCGAAGTGGTAGTGCCACAGGCGATTGACGATGACCCGCGCGGTCAGGGGATTCGCCGGATCGGTGATCCACTCGGCGAGTCGCCGCCGCCGCTCGGGCTCGGCCGCCGTCGACGGCAGTTCCCAGCGGCCCCCGAGATGCGAGAGGCCTCCCGGGGCGATCTCCTCCCGGGGAGCCATCGGATCGCCGCGGAAGAGACGGTGGATGCGATCGGGCGTACCGAAGCGGCCGGAGTAGGCCAGCGGCAGCTTCTCCAGCTTCGCGAGCCGCTCGCGCAGTCCCTCGACGAGCGTCGAGAGTCCGTCGGCCTCGGCCGCCTCGGCTCCGCTGAGCCGCGCCGACGCACGGATCGGCCCCACGTCGGCGGTGTAGGTGAAGGGGAGGCGATCCCCGTCGGTCGCGACGGTCCGCCACGTGTCGCCGTCGGACGAGATCTCGATCCGATAGCGGGTGACCACCCGATCCTTGAACCGCGGATTGTCGCTGCGATCACGGCTCCAGAGCACGCGGTCGATCTCGACCGGTGCGGCGAATTCGAACTGCACCCAGCCGCGGCCGGCCTCGTTCGAGATCCAGGAGCGGGCGTTGCCGAGTCTGCCGTCGTTGATGTGCTCGAGCGCGTGGGCGGGATTGCCGACGTAGGTGCCGGAGGCCGACGGCGTGGCCTCTCGCGACACCTCGCGTCCGTCGGTGGACAGCACCGTGAGTTCGTCGATGCAGGGTTCTCCGCCCGAGGTGGCGTGGATGGTGAACCGGAGGAACCGTGCCGTCACCGCGTCGAACCGATCGACGTTCTCGCGGCTCGTGATGCGGGAACGGAGGTGAGGCAGGCGTCCCACCGGAATCTCCGTCGGCTCCACTTCCTCGAACACGACGGCATCGGCCGTCACCGCGGCGGGCGTGTCACCCCCCGTCACGAGCAGACGCGTCGTGTCGTCGAACCGCCACACGCCCAGGTCGCGGAACCCGCTCCAAAGCGACTTCTCCGGCGGAGGCTCGCCGGTGCCGTCCGCGAACAGCCGCTGGTCGACCACGCCGATCTCCCGCCGGTCGCCCGTCGTGGCGAGTTCACCGTCGGCGTCGAGCGCGTAGCGGGCGTCTCGCGCGTGCGAGGACCAGCCCGCTCCCCACGACGCCCACACGCGATAGTGTCCCGTGGCACGCGGCGCGTAGGCGATCACGGGATCACGGGCGACGCCGCCCCACCACGTGTAGCCGCGGCCGAGGTCGGGCAATTCGAGCAGGCTGCCCGGCCGGCCGAGATGGCCGGGGCCGGTGCCCTCGGCATGCGAGGCGGTGCCCGAAGGTTTTCTCACGGGGGACGCGTCGTCGCCCTGGTCGTCCACGAAGATGGAGCGGCCGAGGCGTGCCGTCGGCTCGAAAAGGGCGAGCCTGCGCTCCGGTTCCGCGAGTTCGGCCAGCAGTGCGGCGATGTCCCGGAGCCGAGCGGCATCGTCGGCCGGGCGGATCGGCCGGTCGCCGTGCTCGACGCCGGCGAACACCGCCTTCACCGCGTAGTAGTCGGTCTGCGGCACCGGGTCGAACTTGTGGTCGTGGCACCGCGCACAGCCGAGCGAGAGCCCCAGGAACGCCGAGCCCGTGGTGCTGACCATGTCGTGCAGTTCGTCGGCCCGCTGGTTGGCCGTGAGCACGGGGTCCGGCGAGGTGACCATGTCGCGCGGGCCGCCGACGATGAACCCGGTGGCGGCGTCGTCGCCGAGTTGGTCGCCGCAGAGTTGACGGCGCACGAACTCGTCATACGGCATGTCGGCGTTGAACGCCCCGATCACCCAGTCGCGATACGGCCAGGCGTTATCCCGCACGCGATTCATCTCGAAGCCATGGCTCTCCGCGAATCGCACGACGTCGAGCCAATGCCGCGCCCAGCGCTCGCCGTGGTGGGGCGAGGCGAGCAGGCGATCGACCAACTCGCGGTAGGGGCCGTCCACGCCACCGGCGGCCCGGCAGGCCTCCTCGAACGCGTCGATCTCCTCCGGAGTCGGAGGCAGCCCGACGAGGTCGAACGAGACGCGGCGGATGAGCGTGCGCGGATCGGCCTCCGGATTCATGAAGAGCCCCGCCGTGGCGAGACGCGCGAGCAGGAACGCGTCGATGGAGGACGTCCCTTCCGGAGCGCCGGGCACCGCCGGCCGCACGAGCGGCTGAAACGCCCAGTGGTCGCGCCCCTTGACGGTTCGCGGCTCGCCTCGCGGCACGAGCGGCTCGAGCGACCGCATGTCGTCAGGCCAGGTCGCGCCCGCCGCGATCCACCGTTTCAGGAGCTCCTGCTCCGCGGCCGAAAGCGGCTCCCCTTCGGCCGGCATCCGCGATTCCGGCTCGCTCGTCGCGATGCGAACGAAGATTTCGCTCTCCTCCGGCTTCCCGGGCACGACCCCCGCGGCGCCCGAATCGCCCCCCGCGACCGCGCGGTCCCGGTCGTCGATTCGAAAGCCGCTCTCGGCGGAATCGGGCCCGTGACAGCCACCGCACCGCGTGGCCAGGAGCGGGCCGACCCGGTCCCGGAACACCTCGGCCTCCTCCGCCGCGTCGGATCGCGTGGCCGCGCACGCGACCGCGAGGAAGGTTCCGAGCAGGAGGACCGTGCGACGGGGCAGGGTCATGGGCGATCTGGCCTCGGAGAAGTCCTCGAGAGCAGGATCTGAAGAAATAAGGCTGCAGGCCGCGACCGCCACGATTCTACCGACGCGACCCCGCCTGCCGCCACGGCGGGTCGTTCCCGGGGGCACCGGCGGAGACGGCCGTGAGGCGGCGGTGCAGCCGGGGGAACTCACGCGTGCCGCTCGAGCAGCCGACGGCTGCGTTGGTCGAGAGCCGAAGGGTCCGGAATCTCGTGCCGCGTGCCGGTCGCATCGATCACGCAGATCGATCCGTCGACGCGACGCATCACGTCGGCGGTGTGGGCGACCCGGAACCGCCGCGGACCCCGGGCCGTCTCGACGTTCCATTCCGCAGGCCGGCCGTCGGTGATGGCGCGGATGGTCACGATCGTCTCCACGGTCTCCCGCATCGCGAGCGCCTCCTCGACGAGCGTGCGCGTCGGTGCCGGCGCGTCCACCAACGACTCGATCCACGCGAGCTCCCGGCCGTCCGTTCCGACGAGCGCCACCGGCCCGAGCGGCCGCGACACGGGGAAGGCCCGGCGGGGATCGACGGGCTCGTGCCGTCCTCCGCTCGCGTCGACGAGGACGAGGCGTCCCGCCGCCCCCCGCTCGAGCCGCCAGCCGGCCCCCACGACGGTCGGCGTGGACGGGATCATGGGTGCATCGCTCATCGTGCGTCCTCCTTCGAGGTGGCGAGGAGCACGGCGGCCGCATCCTCCCCCGCCCCGTCGGGTGCGGGGCCTTCGTGGGCCTGCGCCTGCGCGCGATGGAGCCGTGCGTAGGCGCCGTCGGCGGCGAGCAGTTCGTCGTGCGTGCCCATTTCAACGATGCGGCCGCCGTCGAGCACGATCAGGCGATTGGCCCGGCGGAGTGTCGAGAGCCGGTGGGCGATCGCGATCGTCGTGCGTCCGGTCACGAGGCGGTCGATCGCGGCCTGGATCTCCGCCTCCGTCTCGGGATCGACGCTCGACGTCGCCTCGTCCAGGATCAGGATGCGGGGATCGACGAGCAGCGCCCGGGCGATCGACACCCGCTGCCGCTCGCCACCGGACAACTGGCTGCCGCGCTCCCCGACGCGGGAGTCGTAGGCCGCCGGCAGCCGCATGATGAAGCGGTGGGCGCCCGCCGCGCGGGCCGCCGCCACGATGCGGTCGGGCGGCGCGTCGGGCCGACCGTAGGCGATGTTGTCCGCCACGGTGCCGAAAAAGAGGAACGGCTCCTGCAGGACCACGCCGAGCTGGGAGCGGTAGGCGGCCACCGGCATCCTCCGCAGGTCGATGCCATCCACGCGGATGACACCCTCGCTGGGGTCGAAGAAGCGACAGACGAGGTTCGCGAGCGTGGATTTGCCCGATCCGCTCGAGCCCACGAGCCCGACCATCTCCCCGGGCTCGATGACGAGATCGATGCCGTGCAGCACCTCGCGTTCACCGTAGTGGAAGCGGACGCCTTCGAGCTCGATGCGGCCGGCGAGCCGTCCGGGCACGACGGGGTCGGCGGGCTCGGCGACCGTCGGCACGCAGTCGAGGATCTCGAAGATCCGCTCGGCGCTCGCGGCGGCCCGCTGCGTCGCAGGCACCATGCGGATCATCGACTCGACGCGGCCGTAGAAGCGGGCGATGTAGGCGAGGAACGCCGTGAGCGCGCCGACCGTGAGAGTGCCGCCGAAAACGAGCCACGCGCCCGCGCCCCAGACGACGAGGATGCCGATCTCGGTGGCGAGGCCGACCAGCGGGCCGAAGAGCGACCAGTCGACGTTCACGAGGTCGTTGGCCCGGATCACGGCGGCGTCGGCGGCGGCGAACCGCCGGCTCTCCCGGCGCTCCTGCGCGAACGCCTTCACGACGCGGATGCCCGGAATGGTGTCGGCGAGGAGGCTCGTCATGTCGCCCCAGGCCACGCTCGCCTGGGTGAATCCGCGCCGCATGCGCGCGCGGACCGCATACACCAGCCAGATCACGAAGGGGAAGGGCACGAGCGTCACGAGCGCGAGCACCGGGTTGATCCAGAGCAGGATCGCGGCCGTGAACGCGACGAGGAGGACGTCCGACGAGAAGTCGATGAAATGCAGAGACAGGAAGTTGTTGATGCGGTCGGTGTCGTTGCCCACGCGCGAGATCAGATCACCGGTGCGCCGGGACGCGTAGAAGTCGAGCGAGAGCGACTGCATGTGGTCGTAGGTGCGCATCCGCAGGTCGGAGGCGATCCGCTCACTGACCCAGGCGAGCGTCCACGAACGCGCCCATGCGAGGAGCCACGCGGCGACCGCCGCGGCCGCCAGGGCGGCGAGGTATGCGGCGACGTGCGCGAACGGCACGGGCGTGCCGTTCTGGCGGGGAATGAGCACGTCGTCGACGAGCGGCATCGTCAGGTAGGGCGGCACCAGCGCCAGCGCGGTGCTCGCGAGCGAAAGCACGCAGCCGAGCATGGCCGTCGCCGCGTGTGGCCGCACGAAGTGGAGCAGTCGCCAGAGTGGTCGCCAGGATCCGGGTTCATCCGCGTCGTCCTCGACCGGTGGAGGCGCGGCCGGGGGGCGCGGAGGGCGGGGGGCGGCCGGGGCACCGGCCGGTTCCCCGGGGGAAGACGCGTCGGTGGCCGGAAGGGGGGGGAGAGGGGTGTCCACGCGGAACTGCCGGGATGGTGATGGGGGTGGCACCGGTCGTGCCGGAGGCCGGGAAAACGGGACTTCAAAAACTTTCGCGCCGGCGCTTGAAAACCGTCACGGCGCGTACCTACTATCATGCCGTCGCGAGGTCACCGGTCGATATCTCCTACATGGAAGGGGAGTCGGGATTCGGTGCCACGCACGGATCGCACGGCGGTTTCCCGCTCTCCCGATGCCCACGACCGTTTGCGTCGTTTCTCATCCCACGGCCCCGGGAGCCGCCACGTGACGGCGCTTTCCCAGCGGGCCGATCGGATTTTCGAGACCATCGACCGCAATCCCTGGCTGCACGACCGGGGACTCGGCTGTTTCTCCCTCCGGATGCTCGACTGGCTCGCGGGCGACTTCCTCGCCCCGCACGTCGACGTGATGGCGGTCACCCGGTACGGCAAGGAACCGGCGCGGCATGAGCGGTCGTTCGACTGCTTCCTCTCCACCGAGAAGATGTCGCGGGTCCGCACCGACTCGGGGATGCACGAGCTGGGAAGTTTCGTCGACGAGGGGCTTCGGGTCCTCCACGAGATCGCGCCGGAATCGGGCGTGCTCTGCTATCAGTCGTCGGCGGAGATCGAGCGGGCCGCGATCAATCATCCCGGCCTGCGGCTGCTCAATCCGCCCGCGGCGCTCGTGGCGATGCTCAACCGCAAGACGTGGGTGCGGCGGGAGATGCAGTCGATCGGCGTGCCCGTGATCCCCGGCGTGGAGGTGCGGCTGGCGGCCAGCCTCGTGTCCGTGCTGGTGCGACGCCACGGACTGCCGCTCGTCGTGAGCCTCGATGAATCGGCCGCCGGCTCGGGGGTGCATCTCGTCACCGACGAGGCGCAGTTCCGCGATCTCGTCGCCACGCACCACGGTGCGGCGGCGACCGTGATGCCGTTCATCGACGGCCGCAGCCTGAGCATGGCCGGCGTCGTCACGCGGAGCCACGTGCTGCTCGGCGAGGCGTCGCTGCAGATCATCGGCGAGCCCGCGCTCACGGGATTCCGCTTCGGATGGTGCGGCAACGACTTCTCGGGGAGCCTGCTCCGCGAGGAGGAAGTGGCGCAGATGCGCGCGATCGTCGAGCGCGTCGGCCGCTGGCTCACGACGCTCGAGGTCGCCGGCGAGCGGGGCTTCCGCGGCATCTTCGGGATCGACTTCATCTCCGACGGCCGACGCGTCTACTTCACCGAGATCAATCCCCGGTTCCTGGGCACCACGGCGCTCATGGCGGACCGCCAACGTGAACTCGGCCGGATTCCCGTCAGCTTCCTGCACCTCGTGCCGTTCCTGCCTGATGCGGAGATCGACGACGACTTCGCGGCCGCCTACAACGCGCCCGGCCGGCCGCTCGACGTCGCCCAGCTGTGCCTGCACAACGTCGCCGGCGACGATGTGATCGTGGAGGCGGCTCCGGAGCCGGGAC
>CAIWZS010000169.1 GCA_903917235.1 uncultured Planctomycetaceae bacterium
GACCGGACCTTCGAGTTCAAGAAGGGCCCCGTGTTCGCCCACGTGGTGCTCGCGGACGAGATCAACCGGGCCTCCCCGCGGACCCAGTCGGCGCTCCTGGAGGCGATGAGCGAGGGGCAGGTGTCGGCCGACGGCAAGACCTGGCCCTTGCCCCACCCGTTCCTCGTGCTGGCCACCCAGAACCCCCTCGAGTTCCACGGCACCTACCCGCTGCCGGAGGCCCAGCTCGACCGCTTCATGTTCCTCGTCGAGCTCGACTATCCGACCGAGGAGGAGGAGGTGGCGATCGCCCGGACGACGACCGGCGACGCGCCGCCGACGCTCGACCACGTGCTGACCGCGCCGGAGATCATCGAATTCCAGCACCTCGTGCGCCGCGTGCCGGTGCCCGACCACATCTACCGCTTCGCCGCCCGGCTCGCGCGGAAGACGAGGCCACGGGGCGACGCGGCCCCCGACTGGCTCAAGCCGCTCGTTTCGTGGGGCGCGGGGCCGCGGGCGGTGCAGAACCTCGTCCTCGGCGGCAAGTCGCGCGCCGCGCTCGCCGGCAGTTACATGGTCCGGCTCGAGGACATCGAGGCGGTGGCGGCGCCCGTGCTGACGCACCGCCTCATCACGACCTTCGCCGCGCAGGCCGAGGGTGTCACGGCCCAGCAGATCGTCGGCCGCCTCGTCCGCGAGACGCTCGACGAGGAGGTGCGGTGATCCCCGATCGCCAGCCCCGCGCGTTCCTCGACCCGCAGGCGCTCGCCCGGCTGGCGGCGGTGCCGCTCGTGGCACGCAAGCCGATGGTGGGCGGTGTGTCGGGCCGCCATGCCAGCCCCCACCGCGGCTCGAGCGTCGAGTTCGCCGAGTACCGCAAGTACGTGCCGGGCGACGACCTGCGCCGGCTCGATTGGCGTGCCTTCGGCCGCTCCGACCGCTTCTACGTGAAGGAGTACGAGGCCGACACGAACCTTCGGCTGTGCCTCGTCCTCGACACGAGCGGATCGATGGGATTCGGCGGGGCGGCACAGCCCGCCGCCGGCGTCCGCGGGGCGGGCACGCGGGCGGATGGGGCGGCCGGCATGCGGCGCATCGACTACGCCCGCCGAATCTGCGGCACGCTCGGCTACCTCGCCGCCGCGCAGGGCGACGCGGTCGGCATCTCCTGCGCCGCCGACGGCCTCGTGCGCTCGCTGCCGCCGCGGCGGAGCCCGGCGCACCTGCGGCTCGTCTTCGACGTGCTCGACGAGGCGGTGCCGACGGGTGAGACGCGGCTGCCGGAGGTGCTCCATGAACTCGCGGAGACGATCCGGCAGCGGGCGCTCGTCGTGATCGTCTCGGACCTGTTCGTCGAGCCTGCGGCGCTCGAGTCGGCGTTCGGCCACCTGCGGTTCCGTCGGCACGACGTGGCGGTCTTCCACCTGCTCGATCCCCAGGAGATGGCATTCGCCTTCCATCGACCGACGCGGTTCCTCGACATGGAGGGCAGCGCCGCGATCTTCGCCGATCCCGTCGAGATCGCCGACCGCTACCGCCGCGCGCTCGACGACTACCTCGCCGGCCTGCGCCGGCTCGTGCTCGAGTCGGGCATCGACTACCACCGCGTGCTGACGAGCGAGCCGGTCGAGCAGGTGCTCGCCCGCTTCCTCGTGGGCCGGGCGGCGGCCCGGGGGTTGCGATGACGTTTCTTCAGCCGTGGATGCTCGTCGCGCTGCCGCTGGTGAGCCTGCCGATCGTCATCCACCTCATCAACCAGCGCCGCTTCCAGACGGTGCCCTGGGCGGCGATGCGGTTTCTGCTGTCCGCCCGCGCGCTTTCGCGAGGCTACTCGCGGCTGCGCCATTGGCTCGTGATGGCGCTGCGGATGCTGGCGGTCGCCGCCGTCGTCTTCGCGGTGGGGCGGCCGCTGTCGCGCGGCTGGCTCGCGCTGGCGGCGGGCGGACGCCCCGACACGGCGCTCGTGATCCTCGACCGCTCGCCGAGCATGGCCGAGCGGGATGGGGCCGCGTCCGACACGAAGCTCGCGACCGGGCGACGCCAGGTGGCCGAGGCGCTCGTGACGCTCGGCGCGACGCGCACGCTCCTGCTCGTCGATCCGGACCGCGGTCCGGTGGAGGTGGCGGACCCCGGGGCGCTCGAGAGCCTGCCGGCGGCCGGTGCGAGTGCGGCCCCGGCCGACATGCCGCGCCTTCTCGAGGCGGCCCACGACTACCTCCGCTCGAGCGGCGCCGGCACGACCGAGATCTGGATCTGCTCGGATCAGCGGTCGAACGACTGGGCGATCGACGCGCCCGCGTGGGGTGGGATCCGCGACGCGTTCGCCCGACTGCCGCAGCCGGTGCGTTTCCAGCTCGTCGCCTTCGAGGCGGCGGCCGCGGCCAACGTCGCGGTGCGGGTGAACGCCGCCGTGCTCGAAGGGCGCGGCGACGAGCGAAGGTTGTCGATCACCGTCGCGCTGGCCCGCGATGCCGCCGCCGGGCCGGTGACGGTGCCGGTCACGATCGAGATCGGGGGCGCGTCCTCGACCGTGGACGTGCCGCTTTCGGAGCGCGAGGCGGTCCTCGCCAATCACGCCATTCCGCTCGGCGCGGCGACGGAGCCGCGCGGCTGGGGGCGGGTGTCGATTCCCGCCGATGCCAACGCCGCCGACAACGACTTTTTCTTCGTCTTCGATGAGGCACCGCCGCGCCGCACGCTGGTCGTGGCCGAGGAGGCGGCCGCGGCCCGCTCACTCGCGCTGGCCGCCGAGATTCCGCCGGAGCGCGGACTCGCGGCCACGGCGACGATCGTGGCCCCCGGCGCACTCGAGACGTCCGGACTCGAGGACGCGGCGCTCGTGCTTTGGCAGGCGCCCCTTCCCGACGGCAGCGACCGCGCGGCCCTCGAGGCGCACGTCGCGCGAGGCGGCCAGGTGATCCTCCTGCCGCCGAGTCGTCCCGAGGAGACGTCGGACCGCACGTTCGCCGGTGTCGGCTGGACGGCCTGGCGCGAGCACGACCCGCCCGTCGCGCCGGTGACGTGGCGGACCGACCGCGACCTGCTCGCGAACACCCGTTCGGGTGCGGCGCTGCCCGTGGGCGGACTGGTCGCGCGGCGCACCTGCGGTCTGGCAGGTGACGTGGTGACGCTCGCGGGGCTTCCCGGCGGGCACCCGCTCCTCGCGCGTGCCGCGACGAGTGAGGTGGAGGGAGCCGCGGGTGCCGGGCCGGTGCGGCCGGTATCGAACGTCGCCTTTCTCACGACCACCGCGGCGCCGAAGGACTCGACGCTCGCCGCCGAGGGTGTGGTCCTCTACTGCCTGCTCCAGCGCGCCATCGAGCGGGGCCTCCTGCCGCTGTCGAACGTGCGGCTCGTGGAGGCGGGTGGCGAGGCTGCGGCGATCCTGAGAGCCGGCGCGACGCCGCGGCGGCTCTCGCCACCGGTCGCGGGTGCGGTCACCGAACCGGGATGGACGGCCGGTGTGTACGCCCTCGGCGACCGCCTCGTCGCCGTCAATCGTCCGCAGGCGGAGGATGCCGCGACGCTCGTGGACGACGCGCGGATCGACGAGGCGTTCGCGGGCCTCGCGCTCACGCGCATCGAGGGGCAGGCGGGCGGCACCGGTCGGCTCGTGCAGGAGATCTGGCGGGGCTTCCTCGTGGCCGTGATCCTCGCGCTCGTGGGCGAAGGTCTGCTCTGCCTGCCGTCGCCCCCGCGTCCGCAGACGGCCGCTGGCGGTCCGCGCGCCTTCGAGGCCGCCGCATGAGCGACCTCGCCGGCATCCGCTTCTTCACCTCGCCGCCCACGGTCGTGCTGTCGGTCGCGCTCGTCGCGGTGACCGCCGCAGTCTGCCTCCTCGCGTGGCGGCGCAGCGGGTGGTCGACGGCGCAGGGATGTCTCGAGGCGCTGCGGCTTGCGATCGCGTGCGTCGTCGGCCTCCTGCTCAATCAGCCCGAGTGGGTCGAGCGGCGGCCGCCCGAGGGGCTGCCCGTCGTGGCCGTGCTCCATGATGCCTCGCGCAGCATGGATACGGCCGACGTGCCCGCCCGCGGCGGCCTCGCGCGCCGTCGCGATGCGATCGCCGACGTGACGACGACGGCGTTCTGGCAGCCGCTCGCCGATCGATTCGAGGTCGTCGTGGAGCCGTTCTCGGCCCCGCCCGCATCGGGGACCGACCTGGCCGCGCCGCTGGCGGACGCGGCCCGCCGCTTTCGCCGGCTCCGCGCCCTGGTGCTCGCGTCCGACGGTGACTGGACGGCAGGTTCGCCGCCGGTCGAGGCGGCCGCCGGTCTCGTGGAGGCGGGTGTGCCGGTGCTCGCCGTGGCCGTGGGCAGCGACACGCGGCTGCCGGACGTCGATCTGGCGAGCCTCGACTGCCCGACCGTCGGCGTCGTGGGCAAGCCGGTGCGGATCCCGTTCACGCTCACCTCGTCGCTGCCCGGGGAGCGGGTCGCGCGGGTACGGCTGGCCGTCTCCACGGGCGAGTCGCTCCGGCGCGAGGTGCGGCTCCCCGCGATGGGCACCGTGACCGACTGGTTCTTCTGGACGCCGCCGGACGTGGGCGATGTGACGGTGACCGTGACGGTCGAGCCGCTCGACGGCGAACTGGTGCCCGACAACAACGAGCGGACCGCGCCCCTGACGGTGCGCAAGGAGACGCTGCGCGTCCTCGTCGTGGAGAGCGTGCCGCGGTGGGAATATCGCTACCTGCGCAACGCCCTCGTGCGGGATCCGGGCGTGGAGGTGTCGTGCCTGCTCTTCCAGCCCGACCTGCCGCGCCGCGGGGGCGGCGGCAGCGACTACATCGACCGCTTCCCCGCCGGTCTCGACGAGCTGTCGATCTACGACGTCGTCTTTCTCGGCGACGTGGGGATCGGCCCGGGCCAGCTCACGCTCGAGGACTGTCGGCTGCTCGCCGGGCTCGTGGAGTACCAGGCCAGCGGGCTCGTCTTCATGCCCGGCTGGCGCGGTGAACAGGCGACGCTCGCCGGCACGCCGCTCGAGGATCTCTGCCCCGTCGTCCTCGACGACGCGCGACCCGGCGGCGTGGCGACCGCGGCACCGCGACGGCTCACGCTCACGGAGACGGGCCGCACGAGCCTGCTCACGAAGCTCGCCGATTCCACCGCCGAAAACCTGGCCGTGTGGGAGAGCCTGCCCGGCGTGCAGTGGCACGGGCCGGTGCTGCGCGCGAAGGCCGGCAGCGAGGTGCTCGCCGTGCACGAGGACGAGGCGAACGAATACGGCCGCATCCCGCTGCTCGTCACCCGGAGCTACGGCAGCGGCAAGGTGCTCTACATGGCGACCGACGGCGCGTGGCGCTGGCGCAAGGGAGTGGAGGACCGCTATCACTACCGCTTCTGGGGGCAGGTGGTGCGCTGGATGGCCTATCGCCGGAACATGGCTCGCGGCGAACGGCTGAGTCTCTCCTTCACGCCGGAGCAGCCTCAGGCGGGACGCACGCTCTCCTTCGACGCGCGTGTCGCCGATGCGACCGGCGCGCCGGTCACCTCCGGCGAGGTCGCGGCACGCATCACGGCGCCGTCGGGGGCCGTGGAGACGGTGCGGTTCGTCCCGCCGGCGGGCGAAGGCGAGTGGGGCGTGTTCGCGGGCACGTACCTGCCACGCGAGCCGGGTCGGCACGAGGCGGTGCTGGCCTGTCGGGAGACGGGCGACACGCTCGAGGCCTCGTTCTTCGTGCAGGGCAGCACGGCCGAGGGCATCGGCAGACCCGCGCGGCCCGAGGTGCTCGCCGAGGTCGCCCTTGCGACCGGTGGGCGCGTGGTATCGCCGGAGACGATCGAAGGCCTCATCACGTCGCTCGAGGCGCTCCCCGATCCGCCGGAGGAGCTCAGGCGGCTCCGGCTGTGGTCGCATCCGCTTGCCGCCGCGCTCGTGGTGGGCCTGCTCGGCCTGTTCTGGGTCGGCCGCAAGTGGCAGGGGCTGTTGTAGGAGCCTGCGCTGCCCGCATGTCACCAGGGCTGCCGGAACATTGGCGGGAGCGGCGTGGACGTGCGACAATTCAGCGTCAGGTCGGCGTGCTGCCGCCGGCGAAGCGAGGACGGAGCATGGCGACGGTCGAGGCAGGGCGAGGTCGCTCCGAGGGCAGACGGCTCGCGCTGCCCGCCGACCTCGAGCGGCAGATCCTCGCGTTTCGCGGCCTCGTCGGCCGGGTCAAGCTCGTCAAGGCGGCGTGCATCGCCGTCCTGGGCGCGGTGACGTGCCACCTCGCCGTGTTCGCCTGCGATCGTTTCGGCGAGACGCCGGCGGTCGTGCGCTGGGGGCTCCTGGCAGCCGCCGTGGCCTCAACGCTGGCCGTCCCGCTGGCGGCCTACCGCTGGGTCTGGCGCGTGCGCGCGCTTGACGATGTGGCGCGGCTCGTGGGACGACGCTTCCGCAGCCTCGGCGACCAATTGCTCGGCATCATCGAAATCGTGCGCGAGCACGCCGCCGGCACGCCCTCGCGCTCGCCGGCGCTCTGCGAGGCCGCGATCCACCAGGTGGCCGAGCGGGCGCGGCACCACGACCTGCGTGCCGCCGTGCCAGCGACCCGTCTCGGGCGCTGGCTCGTGCTCGCGGCCGTGCCGCTCGGGCTGGCGGCCGTGCTCGCGACCGTGGTGCCGGCCGCGGCCGGCAACGCCTGGGCGCGGCTCGTCGCGCCGTGGCGCTCGATTCCGCGCTACACGTTCGCGCGGCTCGAGCCCCTTCCCGACGCCGTCGTCGTACCCCACGGCGAGCCGACCACGTTCGCGGCGAGGCTCTCCGCCGACACCAGCTGGCGACCACGCGTCGCCTCCGCACGCGCCGGCAACCAGCGCCGGCTCGCGGCCGACCTCGGCTCGCCGGACGCCGCCGACTCATACGTCTTCACGCTGCCGGCCCAGCTCGAGCCCGTGTCGCTCGCGGTGGCCGTCGGTGACGCGCGGCAACGCGTCTCCCTCGAGTCGCTGCTCCGTCCGGAGATCGCGGGCGTCGAGGCGGAGATCGGCCTGCCGGAGTACCTCGAGCGCCCGGGAGTGGAGCGCCAGGACGTCCGCGGCGGCACGCTCGCGCCCGTCGTCGGCAGCACGGTCGCGCTCGTCGTGACCGCCAATCGGCCCCTCGTCGCGGCCGAGGTGGACGGGGTCGCGGCCCTCCCGGATCAGGCCGCGATTCGTACGGAGCCGCGTGTCGTCGAGCGCGAGTCGAGCGTGACGATCACGTGGACGGATCGCCACGGCCTCGCCGGGACACGGCCGCTCGAGCTGCGGATCATGCCGCGCGACGACGCGGCCCCCACGGTTCACGCGACGGGCCTCCCCGCCGGCAGCGCGATCCTGCTCGACACCGACACGCTCGCCTTCTCGATCACCGCGGCCGACGACTTCGGCGTGCGTCACGTCGGCATCGCCTGGGAGCCGGCGACGACGCCGCTCGACGTCGAGGACGGGGCCTCCCCGCCGCCGGCGCCTCCGTCGGGCAGTGGCGAACGCATCCTCGAGGCCGGTGGACCGGAGGAGGAGTCGCTCGACGTCGCGGCCACGTTCTCTCCCCGGCGCCTCGGCATCGCGCCGCAACCCATCCTGCTGCGGTCGTTCGCCGAGGATTATCTGCCCGGTCGGGAGCGTTCGTACGGACCTCCGGTGCTCCTCTACGTGGTCGATCGCGAGGAGCATGCGTTCATCCTCAACGAGCAGCTCAATCGCTGGCGGCAGCAGGCCGGCGAGGTGCGCGATCGGGAGATGGCCCTCCTCGCGACCAACCGGGAGCTGCGGAGCCTGCCGGAGGAAGCCCTCGCCGAGGCGGGGACGCGGGAGCGGATTCAGACGCAGGCCGCCGCCGAACGGGCCAATGCGAGGCGGCTCGAGCGGCTCGTCGCGGAGGGGTCCGACCTCGTGCGCGAGGCGGTGAAGAATCCCGAGTTCGAGGCGGCGCTCCTGGAGGCGCTCGCGGGCGACATCGAGACGCTCGCCGACATCGCGGCCACGCGGATGCCGGACGTGGCCGATCTTCTCCGTGCCGCGGCACGTGCGCCCGCCGACGCATTGGCTGCGACGGGCACGACACCAGGTCGGCAGCAGCCGCCGGGTCAGGAGGCGACCGCGAACCCGGGGGCGAGTCCGGAGCAGTCCCAGCCGCCGGGGACGCCGTCAGCGGGCAACGAGCCTTCTCCCGGCAAGGTTTCCGAGAAGGTTCCCGGCAAGGCTCCCGAGAAGGATTCGCCTGCCCAGGGGTCGTCGGGCCAGGGCCAGTCACCGCCCCTGCCGAGCATCGCGGATCGCGAGTCGTCGCAGCAGCCAGCAGGCAATGAAGCGGGAGGCCAGTCCGCTGCCGGACAGCCGCGCTTCGGCCTGCCGGGCACCCAGGCGGGGATCGCTCCTCCGCGCGACGGCAAGGACCGGGCAGCGCCGGCGGCGGCCGCGCTCGAGAAGGCGATCGCGGCCCAGGAGGCCCTGCTCGCCGAGTTCGCGAAGGTGGCCGACGACCTTGCGGCGGTGATGGCGCGGCTCGAGGGAAGCACGTTCGTGAAGCGGTTCAAGCTGGCCTCGCGCGAGCAGGGGGCGATCGGCGGCCGCCTCGCGGGCCTCGGTGCCGAGGCGTTCGTGCGGCCGGAGCGCGAGCCCGCGGCGGTGCGTCGGGCGCTCGACGAGGTCGTGGACTGGAACGGGCGCGAGGCGGAGAAGATCTCGCACCTCATGGATGATCTCCAGGCCTATTTCGAGCGGCGCCGGCTTCCTGCGTTCCGCACGGTGCTCGAGGAGATGAAGGAGCTCGACGCGCTCGGCAGCCTGCGTCAGCTCTCCGAGGACATCCGTGCCGAGGCGGGGCTGTCGATCGCGCAGGCGGAGTTCTGGTCCGACACGTTCGACCGGCTCGCCGACGACCTCGTGCCGCCGCCGGAGGATGGCGACGGCGAATCGGGGGAGGGGGAGGCGAGCAACGTGCCGCCCGAGGTCGTGCTCGAGGCGCTGCGCATCCTCGAGGCGGAGGTGAACCTGCGCGAGGAGACGCGCGTCACGGAGCAGTCGCGGAGCGTGGTCGATCCGGCGGAGTTCACCGCCAAGGCGGCCGCGCTGGCCGGTGAGCAGCACGACCTCGGCGACCGCATCGCGGCGCTCGCGGACACGCTCATCGAGACGGTGGTCGACGGACCGCTCTTCGGCAAGGACATGCCGCTCTTCGGCCCGCTGCCGTTCCGCGACGGCCGCGATGCCTTCAAGGCGGAGATCGCGCTCTTCGATCGCGTCGAGGAGGTGATGCGGGAGGCCGCCGACATCCTCGTGCGGCCCGACACCGGGTCGGAGGCGATCGCCGCCGAGACCGAGGCGATCGAGCTTCTGCTCGCATCCCGCGCGGCCGGGGGAGGCGGAGGCGGTGGCGGAGGCGCCGCGGCGCTCATGCCCGGCGGCGGCGGCACGGGGACCGCCCGCACACCGGCGATCGCGAATCTCGGACGCGGCAACCGCTCGCAGCGGCCGGCCGGCGGCGGCGAGGATGAGCAGGCCACCGGCACATCGGGACGTGATCTTCCCGAGGAGTTCCGCAGCGGTCTCGACGACTACTTCAATCGCCTCGAGCGGGAGGCGCCATGACCCGTCGCATCCGCAGCGCGCGCATCGCCGCGGCTCTCGTGGTGATGCTCGTGGCACGTCACGCGGCGGCCCAGCCGGTCGCCCCGGCCGGTGCGGCCGTCGGGCCGGTCGTGAAGTACGGAGATCCCGTGCCGCGCGACGTGCGGGAGATGTACGACGCGGGCATCCGCTTCCTGCTGGCGACGCAGGACGCATCCGGCGCGTGGACCGACGGGCAGGCGGGGCCGGGGGTCACCGGGATGGCGATGATGGTGCTGCTCGCCTCGGGCGAGGATCCGAATCACGGCCCCTACCGCGACGCGATCCGTCGGGCCCTCCGCAGCATGATCGTCGGGCAGGACGGGAGCACGGGGTTTCTCGGGGGCAGCCGGGGCCACGACAGCATGTACCAGCACGGCTTCGGCATGCTGGCGTTGGCGGAGGCGTACGGCGCGGTGGACGACCGCGGCCTGTGGCAGGGGGTCGCGGCGACCGACGGGCCGGGCGTGGGTCGGTCGATCGGTCAGGCGCTGGAGCTCGCGGTGCGCTGCGCGGTGACGGCGGCGCGGTCCAATCCGCACGGGGCGTGGCGGTATTCGCCCGAGGCGCGCGATGCCGACACGTCGGTCAGCGGCGCTGTCATGATGGGGCTGCTCGCCGCGCGCAACGCCGGCATCGAGGTGCCCGACGAGACGATCTCGAGGGCGGTGCAGTACTACGTGGCGATGACCGGCGACAACGGGCAGGCGGGCTACTCGGGATCGGCGGGCGGAGGCAGCGACGCGGTGACCTCGATCACCGTGCTCGTGCTGGCGATCGCGCGGCAGCAGGAACTCCCCGCCTACCGTCGCGCGCTCGACTACCTCGAAGCCCGAAGCCGCGAGACGAGCGGCATCGACGGCTATCCCACCTACACGCGGTATTATCGGGCGCAGGCCCTCTTCCAGGGAGACGTGGAGGCCTGGGAATCGTGGAACGCCGGCCTCATCCGCGAGCTGAAGTCGATGCAGTCGCGAGACGGCAGTTTCTCCGGGTTCGCCGGACGGGGAGGCGCCTACGGTGCGACCGTGGACACCTCGCTCGCGCTCCTCGCCCTCGCGGTCAACTTCAAGTTTCTTCCCGTCTACGAGCGCTGAAGTGAGGACGTGCGCCATGAGGCCGACCGGATCGACGACGGCCGGGATGTCGGGTCGTGGCCGCGTGCAGTGGCTCGGCGCAAGCCTGCTCGGATGGATGGCCGCGGTGCACGGCGCGGAGGAGCGTCCGCCTTCCGCCCCGCCCGTGCGGCTCGGCCAGCCGGGCGCGGCCGCTCCCGAGACGCCCGAGGCGGCACTCGAACTCCTGCGCCAGGCCGCAGAGGACGCGCTCCAGACGGTGCTCGGCGCCCCGGCGGCCGACGTGCTGGCGCAGCGTCAGCAGCGCAAGGTGCTCGAGGCCCAGCAGCGCGAGCTCGTGCAGCGGCAGGCGAAGCAGTTCGAGCAGCTCCTCCAGCCGCTCCTGCGGTCCGAGCTCGAGCTCGTCCGCCATGCCTGCGGCGACCTGCCGGAGGCGGCGCGGCACGAGGTGCTCGTCGCCGGCAGGGCCGCGATCGAGTCGCTCGCGGAGGATGCGGCCGCCCGCCAGATGAACGGTGGCATGAACGTCGCCGAGGTCGATCCACGGGCGGGACTGCATCGCGTGATCGCCGCCGCGGTGGCGCCACACGTGCCCGCCGACCGGCTGGCCGCCTACCGTCGCGAGGATCAGGCGCGTCTGGAGCGGCGGGCCGCCGTGGCGCGGCAGCGCATCGTCGCCAAGCTCGACGAGCAGCTCGAACTCTCGGCCACGCAGCGCGAGGCCATCCTCGCCGACCTCCGGTCGGGATGGCAGCCGTCGTGGATTCGGGAACTGGATGACCGCGGCGGCCTCGTGGTCAACAACCATCCGCCGGCGCCCGACTACGCCGAGGAACGGATCGTGCCGCATCTCGACGAGACGCAGCGTTCCGTGTGGCATGCCTGGTGTCGGGCTGCCGGCTCCCGGATGCTCGGGCAGCGGGCCCGCTGGCACTTCGACGGACCGGGGCTTCCGCCCGACCCATGGTGGGAGCATCCCTGATGGCCGCGAAGGAGATGCCGCGCCCGCGGTCCGGGCGCCCCGGCCGAGGCCACGTCCGGGGAAGGGGGCTTCGTGCGCATGGAGCGTGGGTCGTGGCCTGCGTCGCGGGGCTCGTCGGCGCGGCCTGCCCGTCGGCGAGCCGCGCCGAGGACGACCGGGTCGAGTCGTCGGAGGATGCCGCGGCCGGCGTCGCGCGGGACGCCAATCTCGTCGATCTCGGCGCCAACTTCGACGCGAACGTGTTCGACCAGCGCGGCGACGGGTGGATGCTGCGGGGCAACGTCGTCCGCCGGCGGGTGCCCGGGCAGCCCACGCCCGCCGTGGAGCCCGGAGAGTCGCCCACCATCTCCCGCGGGCGCCGGGTCGGTGCCGCGAGGCTCGACCGGATCGCCCGCATCTGCACGCTCGCCGACCAGCAGCGTCGTGCGCTCGAGCTCGCGATCGAGTCGGACGTGCGGGAGCTCGCCGCCGCGATCGATGCGGAGCGGCGACGCTATGCAGGGGTCACCGTCAACATGTCGGATCAGGAGGGGCAGCGACGCTGGCACCAGTTCCAGCAGGACGTACAACGGTGCCGGCGCCGGATCGAGGAGCTCTTCGAGTCGGGATCCCTCTTCGCGGGCGTGCTCGCGCTGACGCTCGACGACACGCAGCGCGAGCGTCTCGACACCGAGATCGCCTCGCGACGGTCGTTTCTCTGGAGCACCATGGTCGCGACGGTGCTGCTCAAGGTCGACGACGCCGTCGGGCTCGACGCGGAGCAGCACCGGCTCGTCGAGGAGGCGCTTCTCGAACGGGAGCCCCGGCTGCGGCTCGACGAATCGGCCCGGCGATCCAACGCGCACGCCGAGCAGATGCTCGTCTATTCGACGCTGGCGGACGTCGATGCGGCGCCGCTCCAGGCGGCGCTCAGTGAGCGGCAGTGGCGCGCGCTCGCGACGCTCATGAACCAGGGCCGGGCGATGCGGTCGTGGCTCGAGCAGCAGGGCCTCGTCGAACGGCCGGCCGAGGCGCCGTGATGCCGCGGCCTCCGGCCACCGTCAGGTGCCGGACCGCGTTCCGGGCGTCGGCAGGAGTTCGGGCTGGCGGATCGGGGCCGGAGCGGCTCCCGGGCTGCCGCTCGACGGCGAGCCGGGGTTCACCGGCAGCTGTTCGGCCGTCGGCTCCTCGCGGGTGGCCGGATCGCGCGGGGGCAGCTGCACGGGCCGGGCATCCGCCCCGAGCGACTCGAAGTTCTGCGTGATCGCTCCGCGGCTGAAGACCGCCGGACGCGACAGGCCGTAGTCGAGGTAGAGGCTCGCGTCGCGCTGCCTGGCCCGGCGGTGGGCGTCGAAGTACGCCTTGCCCGGCCACGGGCCTTCCGCGAGGAACACGCCGTTGTATTCGAGCAGCGAGCCCTTGCGGAAGTGGAGCTGCGAGATCGATCGGTTGTAGTCGACGATGGCCCGGTAGTAGGAGCTCTCCGCCTCGGCGCGGCGGCGCTGGGCATCGAGGAGCTGGTCGAGCGTGACGGTGCTCGCGTCGTACGCGGCCTGCACCGCCTCCACCTGCCGCTCGGCGGCCACGCGACGATTGAAGTTGGTCTGCGCGAGTGCGAAGTTCGTGTCGACGTTGCGGATCGCGTCGACGAGCGCGTGTGACGCCTCGAGCTCCTCGTCCTGGAGGCGGGCCCGCTCGCGTGCCAGCTGGAGCTGGTGGTGCCGGACCGTGGCGAGTTCGCGACGGAAGCCGAGCGGCATGAGGAACTGGGCACCGGCCTGCCATTCCTGGAACTTGCCGCCGAAGAGCGTCGAGTAGGCGTCGGTGCCGAAGAGCGGGTCGGCTCCGCCGGCCTCGTACGGCCGGTAGTTCTGGTTGATGAGGTCCTGGCCCATGCCGAGGAACCGCCAGCGACCGACCGCGTCGAGCCGCGGCAGCAGGAGGTTCTTCGAGGCCACGAGCTCGAGCTCGCGCTGCTTGATGATCCACTTCTGACGGCGGAGCTCGGCCGACCGCGAGAGGGCCTCCACGAGCGACTGCTGCCAGTCGAAGGCGATCCGGGCGGTGGTCGGCTCGTCGGACGGCCGGATGAGTCGCCCGTCGCTCGCCGCGATGCCCATCATGAACCGCAGCCGGTTCTCCGAACGGTACACGTCGGAGAGGGCCTGCTCGACCTCGCTGCGGAAGAAGAAGTACTGCTCGCGGGCCTGGGCCTCCTTGTCGGCCTCACCGCCACGGGCCTGCTCGACGTAGAGGGCGTGGACGCGCCGCCAGGCCTCCAGGGCGCTGTCGCGGCCGGCCTTGCGGGCCTCGAGGTTCCGGTAGGCGAAGTAGAGCTCCCAGTAGGACTGCTCCGTGTCGCTCACGAGGTTGCGGACGCCCGCCTCGAAGTCCGCCAGCGAGATGTCGGCGTTGATGCGGGCGAGGAGCACGCCGCGGAAGTTCGGCCTGCCGAGCGTGTTGTCGAAGAAGTCGGGGCCGGCGATGCGGTTGTAGGTGACACCGGCACCCTGAAGGAGCGGCTGGTTGAACGTGAAGTCGTAGTTCGTCGTCCAGGTCGACGGCACGATCACCTGGCCCGCGGCGTTCCGCTGGCGGATCGGCGAGTTGTTGTTGTCATAGACCGTGAGGTTCGAGAAGCCCCACGTGGCACCCGTCGCGGTGCGCTTCTGCACACCGGTCGTCCAGTTGCCCGTGTCGCCGAGGAACTGCTGCGGGAAGATCTGCGTGCCGACGCCACCGATGTTCTGCGGCCGGTTCTGCCGCTCCCACGTGAGCGAACTAGACAGCTGCGCGTCGAAGAGGGCCAGCGCACTCTCCACGCCGCGGAACGGGTCGGTTTCCACGATCGCCGGGTCGTAGACCGTCGGCGTCCCCGCCGGCGCGGTCAGCAGGGAGACGGCCGGCTCACCGGTCTGCGGCCGCGGACCGCCGAAGCTGGCGAAGCGGCCGCCGAGATTGCGGAGCACCTTGCCGTTCTCGAGCGACGTCCGCACCGCCTCCTCCAGCGAGAGCTCCCAGATGTTCTCGAACGAGGGATTGGAGAGCGTGAGCGGCTCGAGGGCGCCGGCCGCCTCGTCGAGTGGCGGCTCGCACGCGTCGGGATACTCGAGCTTCTGGATCGCGCCGACGTAGTGCGAGAGGTCGCCGTCCTCGAAGAAGTAGAACGGCTGCCGTGGAGCGCACCCGCCGGCGAGCAGCGAGATGCTCGTCAGGACCACCCAGATTCTTCGGGCGATGTGTGCGACCACGATGCTGGTCCGGAGGGTGAAGGGCTGCATACAGTCGAGGGTGCCGCCGCTGCGCCGCGGGGGATCGCCGTCACGACGACGGACGTTCCCGACGCGGAGCCCCCCGACCCGAGCCTGCACTGGAACACACCGGGGCGCAGCGGCAGCAACGGTGGTATCGACCTCCCGACCCGCAAACTTCGACGAATCGACACGATCGTCACGATCGGTTGCCAGACGGGCGAAGATGGGCAGACCGGGCGGATTCCGGTGGGTCGGACTCCGGCCTCCGCCCGGTACCCCGCATTCCGCCGGCGTGCTCTACACTGCCTTCTCGACACCGGCTACCGGCCCGCCATGTCCCACGACATCCCCTCGGTTCCGATCACGTTCGAGTGCACGCCACTGCGGAGCGTGCCGCGGTTCGACGTGCCCCTCGACGCGTCGCCCGCCTTCCGTCGGCGGCTGGCCCGGATGCAGCGCGCCGTGGCGTGCCATGGCACCCGCAACACCTACTACCTGACCGACGGTATCTGCACCTTCCGCTTCACGAACGACACGCAGTCCGGCTGGGTGCAGTTCGCCTTCGAGGGCACCCTGATCACCGACGAGGCCGATCGTCACACGGTGGGGAGCGACGTCGAGGTGACCCTGGAACGCGAGACATGCGACTGGCTCACCCAGCCGGCCGTCGAGTGGTTGAAGCGCACCGTGAAGCACGCCGTCGAGGCCGAATTCAACCGCTACATCGCCGCCGGCGATCTCTCGCGGGCGCTCGA
>CAIWZS010000170.1 GCA_903917235.1 uncultured Planctomycetaceae bacterium
CGAACCCGAACGAGTTGCTCGCCGCGACATCCACGCGACGCGGACGCGCCACGTGGGCCACGTGGTCGAGCCGGCACTGTTCGTCCGGATGATCGAGATTCACCGTGGGCGGGAGCGCCTGCCGCTCGAGGGCCACGAGACAGGCCACCGCCTCGAACGCGGCGGCACCGCTCACGAGGTGGCCGGTCATGCCCTTCGTGGAGCTCACGGGCACGCCGTCCGTCGCATCGCCGAGCGCGAGGCGGATGGCTGCGGCCTCCGCGACGTCCCCGACGGGGGTGCCCGCGGCGTGGGCGTTGACGTAGTCGATCTCGTCGGGCGCCACGCCCGCGTCGGCGACCGCCGCCGCGATCGCGCGCGCGGCCTGCGTGGCTTCCGCGTTGGGAATCACCATGTGGACCGCGTCGCTCGACATGCCGACGCCGGCGAGCTCGGCCCGTACGGCGACGCAGCGGGACGCCGCGTCGCGAGCGCGTTCGAGGACGAGGAAGGCGCCCCCCTCGCCGATGACGAAGCCGTCGCGATCGCGATCGAAGGGGCGGGATGCCCGCGCCGGATCGTCGTCACGGCGTGACAGCGCCCGCAGGTTGTAGAACGCGGCGATCGTCGTGGGGCTCAGGACGTCGCAGCCACCGGCGACGCAGGC
The DNA here is from genome assembly GCA_903917235.1 of uncultured Planctomycetaceae bacterium. GTDB lineage: Bacteria > Planctomycetota > Planctomycetia > Pirellulales > UBA1268 > QWPN01. The sequence goes on from CAIWZS010000170.1 coordinate 647, forward strand.
ATCGACGCGCCCGGCATCGAGCCACGCCCGCGCGACGGCCAGGGCGTACCCGCTCGATCCGCATGCCGCCGCGACCGTGACCGCGGGACCGTCGAGCCCGAGCAGGGCGGCGAGCCGACGCACGAGCGTCGGGTCGCGCCGTGGTTCGAGCACGCGGGTGCCACCGCCGAGGAAGTCGAGTTCCCATGCCTTGAGGTGCTCGGCACCGAGGCCGAGCACCAGGCCGATCCGCGCGCCGTCGGGGCGCAGCGCGCCGGTGAGGCCGGCGTCGGCGAGCGCGTCGGCGGCCGGCGCGAGGCAGACCCGTGCGAGCCGATCAAAGTCGGCGAGCGCGGCCGCGTCGATCCCGCAGGATGCGGGCACGTCCGGCAGGCACTCGACCGGCGCGGCAAACTGCCGTGCCGCGCGGCCGTAGGGCCCCGGATCGATCGCGCGGATGCCACTGCGGCCCGCGAGGAGCGCGTCGGCGACGGCCGGAAACGAATGGCCGAGCGGCGAGACGACGCCCACGCCCGTGACCACGACGCGATCGCGCCTGGCGGATGGTCCCGGACGCGGCGACGACGCGGATGACGGCGTCATGCGGCCTCCCGTCGCGGCGTCGACTGCGAGGCGGGCGTCCGGCGGGCGATCGTGACCTCGAGCGGCCACGGCGCCGAGATGTGGCAGGTCACGCTCGAGCCGCCCGTCCAGCAGGACGACACGGCACGCGCGACGTCGACCAGGGGCGACGAACGGCGGCGGGCGGCGACCGGCCGGGACAGCGCTGCGGAGGGACCGTGCACGTCGAGCGTCACCTCGCCCAATCCCGAGGCGTCGACGAGCAGCGCGAGGCCGCGGCACACGGGATCGTTCACGGCCTGGCCGGCTGCATCGAGCGACGGTTCCTCGTCCCATTCCGTCGCGACGATCCACATGGCCGGCAGGGAGGCCGCGCCGCCGGCGGCGTGGACGATCGATACCGCCGTCATCAGCCCTTCGGCGAAGGCGTCGGGACCGCCCCCGACGCCGAGGTGCGGCCCGTGCATGCCGAGCCCCACGCTCACGGCGCCCGCGAGCGAGTGGAGCGAGCACTGCGGCACGATGTGCGTCGAGATCGCCACCGGCCCGTCCTGCCGCATCTGGATCAGCGATCGGGCGGTGACGAGCCGGCCCGCCTGGCAGGGAGCCCCGATGACGCCATGCTGGGGAAGATCGTTCGCCACGGACGGCGTCGCGGCGATCGCCTCGAGCACCGCGCGGAGCCCGACGACCGTGTGCTCGTCGCAGTGACGCAGGAAGCGCGGCGGGAGGGCGGGCGCGCCCGCGGGCACCGCGCCGTCGCGCAGGGCGGGGATCGTCGAGAGCCTGGATTCGCACATTCCATGCGCGGTGATCGCGCACGTGGCGGACGGCGGCACGGCGGAGGATGCACGATCGGTCATGACGGCGGGTCGGCGGATCTGGGTGCCGCAGCGCCCCGCTCTCCGGGCGGGTGTCTCACGGCACCGCGTCGCATGGCGACGCAGGAACGGGTTCCGGCGGCTGGATGCGTCCTCGGCACAGCGGCGCTCACGCGCGCTCAGGCGGCACTCCTGCCATCCTTCGCGGCGATCTTCTTCTGCAGCACGTTGAGCAGGTCGCCCACGGTGTTGATCGATTCGAGCAGCTCGGTCTCGATCTGGATGCCGAAGCGGCCCTCGGTGTGCAACAGCAGGCCTGCCATGTCGAGGGAATCGAGGTTCAGGCCTTCCCGCAGCGACGTGCGCTCGTCGAGGTTCGGATAGGTCTCACCCGTCTCCTTCTCGAGGAGTTCGAGGACGATCGCGGACAGCTGCTCACGGGTCATCTCGGAAGCGGACATGGTGCGGTGCCTCCCTGGAATGGGCGGTCGCGCGGACCGCAGAGGCGGAACCGTAGCGGACACCGCCGACATGACGAATACCAAAAACCGGCCCGTGGTGGGCGCGTGTGCCGCGAAACGCCGCGTCCAGCTGGCCGACCGTCGCCGAGGGTGACGGCAAGGCGGACGCGTCCGCTGCTGTGGCGGACGCGACGGCACGGGCGAGCCCCGGGCCCGCCGGGTCGGCGACCGGGTGATCGAGACGGCTGGAGGCCGGGCACTCCGCGGCGTTAGTCTGCGGGACGCAGGGGTTCGGCGGACGCTGGAGAAGCGTCCGGACGGGGACGGCGGCCCGCCCCGACCCGTGGCGTGCCGGAAGTCACCGACGATGGGAAGCCACGAACGAGCCTTCCGGCGGGGCATGCCGCTGTGCCTCGCCCTGATCACGGCGACCTACGCGTCCGCGCTCGTCGTCGCCACGCACTACCCGCGTCCGCAGGTCGTCATCCGGAGCATCATCGAGCGTCCGGTGATCAGGCAGGTGATCACGAAGCCACCGTCCGACAAGACGCTGCACCTGTGGGCGTACGCCCCGCTCGCCGCGCTCGCCGGCATGACCGCGGCCGCCTCGGGCTGGTGGTCGGGCCGCGCGTGCGTCGGCGTGGCCGCGGGAACCGCCCTTTTCGCGGCGCTCGACGAGGCGACCCAGCCGCTGCCATGGTTCCGGCGCACCGCGGACCTGCTCGACTGGGGCTACGACTGCCTGGGCATCGCGCTCGGACTGGCCGCCGTGGCTCTGGCCCTCGGCCTCGCGCGGCGGCTGCGCCCCCGCGCACCCGCGGCGCGGGGCCCGGAATCGGAAGCGGATGGCCTTCAGTAATTCGGCGTCGGTGCCCGGAAGTCCCCGACGTTCACCGACCGGAACCATGCGATCGTGCGGGCGAGGCCCTCGCGCAGCGTGACGTGCGGCTCCCACCCGAGCCGTTCCCGCGCGAGCGAGATGTCCGGCCGCCGGCGTTCGGGATCGTCGACCGGCAACGGCTTCTCCACGAGCGACGACGCGGACCCGGTGAGTTCGAGCGTCAGGTCGGCGAGCTCACGGATCGTGAACTCGTCGGGATTGCCGATGTTCACCGGACCGGTGAACGTGTCGGGCCCGTTCATCATGCGGATCATCGCCTCGACGAGATCGTCGCGGTAGCAGAAGCTGCGGGTCTGCCGGCCGGTGCCGAAGATGGTGATCGGATCCCCGGCCAGCGCCTGGCGGATGAAGGTGGCGACCACGCGTCCGTCGTACGGATGCATGCGGGGCCCATAGGTGTTGAAGATGCGGACGATCCGCACGTTCACGCCGTTGTGACGGTGGTAGTCCATGAAGAGCGTCTCGGCGGCGCGCTTCCCCTCGTCGTAGCAGGCCCGCGGCCCGATCGGGTTGACGGCGCCGCGGTAGTGCTCCGGCTGCGGGTGCACCTCCGGATCCCCGTAGACCTCGCTCGTGGAGGCCTGCAGGATCTTCGCGCGGCAGCGTCGGGCCATGCCGAGGAGGTTGATGGCGCCCATCACCGACGTCTTCATCGTCTTGATCGGGTTGTACTGATAGTGCCCGGGCGCGGCGGGGCAGGCGAGGTTGTAGATCTCGTCCACCTCGAGCCAGAGCGGCTGGGTGATGTCGTGCCGGACGAGTTCGAAGTTGCCTCGGCCGAGCAGGTGCGCGACGTTCGACTTCTGGCTCGTGAAGAAGTTGTCGACGCACACGACGTCCTGGCCGGCCTCGACGAGCCGCTCGCAGAGATGGCTGCCGAGGAAACCGGCGCCGCCGGTCACGAGGATGCGATTGATCGAGGCCATCGACGGTGCACTCCGGGCGGTGGACGGCCGGTATCATGCCCGCCGCGACCGTGGTAGGGTACTGCGAGCTCGTCCGGCCCGGTGTTCGATCCCTTCCCGCACCACGCCCGTCTTCCTTCGAGGTTGCCACCATGAGCGACTCGGTTCCCTTCAGCCGCCGCACCGCGCTCGCCGCCGCCGCGGGCACCGCCGCCACGATCGCCGCCAGCGACTCGAACGCCGCCGACGGCCCCGTCGCCACGAAGGGCCGCATCAAGCAGTCGCTCGTCTACTGGTGCTTCAACGTGATGGGCGAGAAGTGGGACATCGAGCGGATGTGCGGGGTCGCCCGCGAGCTCGGCTGCGGGTCGATCGAACTGGCCGAGCCGGCCCTCTGGCCCACGCTCCAGAAGCACGGCCTCATCTGCGCGATCGCGCCCAACGGCATGCCCGGCGCGCCGTTCATGCGCGGGTTCAACAACCCGCGGTACCACGAGGAGGTGATCGCCCGCACCACGCAGGCGATCGACGACTGTGCGACGGCGAAGTTTCCCGCCGTGATCGCCTTCACGGGCTACGCGTGGCGCGACGCCGACGATCCGTCGAGCGGCGAGATCTCGCGCGAGGAGGGGGCCGACAACTGTGTGGC
>CAIWZS010000171.1 GCA_903917235.1 uncultured Planctomycetaceae bacterium
GCCTTGGGCACACCAAGGTTGCTGACCTGGCAAGAGCTGGGAAAAGAGAGATACGACTGCATTTGCTTTGAATACCACCGCAAGAAGTAATATTGACTATAGTTTCGACAGGCATCGAGCTATAGGCCCGGCCCTCACGTTTGACTTTGCGGGTGGACAGCTCGCTGACCGAGGGATCGTCTGCCTTTAATTCTTTTGGGTAGATGCGCCTCTGGCATTCACACATTTTAATCGATCAATGATCAATCAATGTTGGAGGGCCGCTCCGACACGACGGGGTGCATCGCGAGACGGACTCGATCAACCTTGGAAAAGACGCGAGATGGCGCGCTGGTTCGTGATCCGTGATGGTTCGAAGCAAGGCTCCCCCACCAGTGCTAAACTCAAGAAGCCTGCAGCGGCAGGGAAAATCCGCCCCAGTGAGTCGATGCAACGGGAGCAAGGCACAGCTTGCTCGTGGCTTGTCCTCCGGGCGTTCCTGACGTTGCGGGAGCTGGCGGAGCGTGTCTCGTTTCAGCGCAGGGGTCTTGTCGCAGCCCACCCCGCGGCAACGCAATCGGTCGGGGTGGGGCTTGGTTTTACGGGTCGTGAGGGCCAGCTGCACCGGGTCGCCGGATACGGTCTTGAAAACCGGCAGTCGCGAAAGCGGCTCGTGGGTTCGAATCCCACCCCGTCCGCATCCGTGCCAGCGGGTCGCTCCCGTGGAGGTCCGTCCTCATCCTCCGCCCCGCGTCATGCGCGTCGGGCTGCGAACCACGTGACGGCGCGAAGGAGAGCCCGGTCAATGGCACGTCCGCCAGCATTGCCCGGCTGACGAGCGGCTCATGAGCGGGGTGCTCCCGTCTCTCGGGCCCCAGCAGGCCGTTCCCGGAACCCGAGCTTTCCGCCCTCGGGTGGCGCTCTTCGGGTGGCGGCGCAGAGTCTCTCCTATTCCCGCCGCCTCGCGGCTTCGTCGGTGCCTCGCGTCCGGCAGCGGTCGGAGGCTGTTGATGTCGATCACGGGCAGCTCGTCTATCCGTCCCCGGAAGACGTCGCGTTCGTCGTGGGCCTGGACAAGCTCGCCCCAGTCGGTGGGCGGGCCACGGGCAGGCGACACCGGCGGCGGTTCGAGTGGTTCTCCCAGGTGCGTGAGGGGCTACGTTCACGCGGGCTTTCGCATCCTGGCCTTCTCCCGCTTGCGAACCTCCGGTTCAAAGTGAGCCGGCTCCTGCCGGCCGTCAGGCCAGCGGATTCTTCCACGCCAGTCCCGGGAAGCGGGCGAAGTCGCCGTCGGTCGAGCAGAGCAGGCAGCCGTGCTCGATCGCCAGCGCCGCCAGGTGAGCGTCGGGCACGAGGTTCGCCGTGGCCTGCCCGGCCGCGAGCAAGTCGCGAAAAACCTCGAGGTGGCGGCCGGTCGCGTGCACGACACGGACGCACGGTTGGTCCAGCCAACTGCTAATTCGCCCGACCGCCTCGTCGAGCGACAGCGGGTGCTGATAGACCCGCGGATTCGTGCCGATGCGAACGAACGCGGTGAGCACCGTCCAGCAGAGGCACACCGGATCAGCACCCGACAGCTGCGCGTCCCACCAGGCACGGGCCCGGACGTGATGGGCAGCCTGCGAGTCCTCCGCGTAGAGCAGCAGGTTCGCATCGACCAGAATCATGCTCAGCCCCGGCCTTCGCCATCGAGCACGCCGAGCAGATCCTGAATGTTGTCGATCTGCATGCCGGGACGGAGCGCCAGGGGCCGCGGCTGCGTGACATAGGGCCGACACGGTCCCGGCACCTCGAGAACACGCAGTCCCTGCCGCAGGGCTTCATTGACGATGGCCCGAAAGGGCTTTTGGGTGCGTTCCGCCAAGGCCCGCGCCTCGTCGAGCACATCGTCGTCGATGGAAAGCGTTGTTCTCACGAAGGCATCATAGCATCACATCACGCGATGTCAATGCATCACGTGGCTGCGATCGAGGACAAAGGATAGCCAGGTCAACGGCACGTCCGCCAACATTGCCCGGCTGACGAGCGGCGCATGAGCGGGGTGCTCCCATCTCTCGGGTCCCAGCAGGCCGTTCCCGGAACCCGAGCTTTCCGCCCTCGGGTGGCGCTCTTCGGGTGGCGGCGCAGAGTCTCTCCTCTTCCCGCCGCCTCGCGGCTTCGTCGGTGCCTCGCGGAGGCGTGGCGTCGCTGCGGCGGGAACGGTGCTGCCGAAGTGGGTGCGGGCGCTTGCGTCGCGCGTCACGGAGAGCCGTTCGAGCGCAAAGGGCGGCCGCGCGCAGTACCGCAGCAGATGTTCGAGACTTTGAAAATAGCTCGGCACATCACGGTCGATGAGCGTGATCCGGACGCTGGCATCGACTGAAAACCCGCCGTTCTCCCAGGCGAGCATGTCGGCGGCCGCGTGCGCGTCGAGCAGAGCTTGTCGTGCGGGTGTTGTCGGTGTTGCCGAAGGTGGCGGGGCGTGTCTCGGTTCGGCGGAGTCGCCTCGCCGTAGCCCTCTCCCCTCGACAACGATCTCCGCTTCAGTTGAGGCTTGGTTTACCGGGGTGTACGCTGCAGCAGTCGCTGGCTTCCGGATGCGGTCTTGAAAACCGGCAGTCGCGAAAGCGGCTCGTGGGTTCGAATCCCATCCCGTCCGCTGAGCAGGCCGTGGAGCACGCCCCGCGGGATCGCCGGGGTGTGATCATGGGTGTGGACCATCCGTGATACACGGCGGGATCAGCCCTGGAAAAAGTCCCGGAGGACTTTTTCGACCTCCGGACGGGGCTCGTGAATCGGCAGCGGGGCGGAACGAAGCGGATGCAGCCATCGCAGTGCACGTGCGGCCAGCCCTTGTTCTTCGACAACACCCGCTGCCTCGGCTGCGGGGCGGAGGTCGCCTACGAGCCTTTTCGGCGGCGACTCGGCGCCGTCGTGGCCGCCGTCGACGGGCTCTGGACGGTGTCGGGCGACCCGCTTGATCCGCCGCCGCTCTTCCGCCTCTGTGCGCATCGCGCCGCGGCAGCGGCGTGCAACTGGCTCGTGCCGGCATCGGAGCCGGCGGCGATCTGCCTGTCCTGCCGGCTGACGCGCACGCTGCCGCCGCTGGACCGGCCGCGCAACCCCGCCCGGCTCCTCCACCTCGAATCGGCCAAGCGGCGGGTGGTGTCGATGCTGCAGCGGCTCGGGCTCCCGCTGGTGCCCAAGAGCGGCGACCCGGAGCACGGCCTCGCGTTCGATTTCCTCGAATCGCTCCCGGGCGAGCCCGGGGTGATCACGGGCCACCTGGCCGGCGCGATCACGCTCAACGTCGCCGAGGCCGACGACGACTACCGCGAGAAAAACCGTGAGAGCCTCCGCGAGCCCTACCGCACCGTCATCGGCCACCTCCGCCACGAGCTCGGCCACTACTACTGGGATCTGCTCGTCCGCGACACGCACTGGCTCGAGCCGTTCCGACAGCTCTTCGGCGACGAACGGGCCGACTACGGCGAGGCGCTCAAGAAGCACTATGCGGAGGGGCCCGCCCCCGACTGGCCCGGCCGTTGCATCAGCAGCTACGCCTCGTCGCATCCCTGGGAGGACTGGGCTGAGACCTGGGCCCACTATCTGCACGTCCGCTCCACGCTCGAGACGGCCTCCGTCTACCGGCTCGACATCTCGCAGTCGCCCGTGCGCGTGACGCCGTTCACGGCGGACGTCGTCCACACGCTGCCGTTGCCCCCGGTGCCGCCCGAGGCGGTGGAGGCGTTCCTCGAGTGGATCAACGCCTGGATTCGGCTCACCGCCGTGCTCAACGAGACGGCCCGCAGCATGGGCCAGCCCGATACGTATCCCTTCGTGCTGAGCGGGCCGGTCGTGGAGAAGATGTTTCTCGTCCACTGCGTGGTGCAGGGAGATCGCGTGGCGAAGACGCCGTCCCCTCCCGACACGCTCGCCGTTCCCGTCCGGGACGGTCGCGGCGGGTGAGCGAGACGCCGGGCGTGTGCCCCGGCGACGCACGTTCGAGCCCGCACCCGGCGTCGCTGGCGCACGCGGTGGCCCGCTCAGCCCCCGTTCTTCCGCCGTCTGCGCTGGTGTCGCCGCCGGCGTTGCCGAGCCTCCATGCGGCGGATCGCGCGGCGCGCGACGCGCCCCTGCGCCTCCTCGGCCTCTCTTCGCGTCGCCACACCCATTTCGACGAGCAGCGTGAGCCAACCGGCCTCGTAGCCATGCAGACGGTTCTTCGCAGGTCCGCACATCCCTCTGGTTCTCCTGGCGGGTCGGGGTCGATCACCGGTCCGCATTGGAGCGGCCCGCCGGGACAAGGTTGGTCCCGGGGCTCGTGCCACGGTTGGTCCCACGAGCTGCTCAGGGCTGATCCGCGAACCACTCGACGGTCATCCGCAGGCCCTCGTCGAGCGACACGCTCGGCCGCCAGCCGAGCACTTCGGCCGCGAGCGACGCGTCGAGCAGGCTCGATCGGAGGTCGCCGGCCCGCGCCGGGCCGTGCCCGGGCGAGGGGGGCGGGGCC
>CAIWZS010000172.1 GCA_903917235.1 uncultured Planctomycetaceae bacterium
AGTGTCATGAGCGCGCCCCTGCCGGACGCTGCCGTCCTCGTCTCCGCGCTCGAGTCCGCGGGCGCGCGGGTCGTGCTCGTGGCCGCCGGCGGCGGCAGCGAGGCGATCAGCCACCTGGTGACGAGTCCGGGAGCCAGCGGGGTGATCCTCGAGGCAGCCGTGGCGTCGGCGCGGCCGGCGGTCGACGGGTGGCTGGGCGGACCCCCGGAGTCGTACTGTGCATCCGGCACGGCGAGGCTCCTGGCGATGGCCGCCTTCCAGCGTGCCTGCGCCCTCGCGCGGCACGACGTGCCGCCGCCCGACGCGACGGCGGCGGCATGTGGCGTGGGCGTGACCGCCGGCCTCCGCACACGACGGCCGAAACGGGGCGAGCACCGCATCTTCGTGGCCGTGCAGCGGCTCGCGGCCACGCGCGTCGCCGGGCTCGTGCTCGAAAAGGGCGCGCGGTCGCGGGCCGAGGAGGAACGCATCACGGCGGCGCTCGTGCTGGAGATGCTCGCCGCGGAGACGGAAGCTCCCGGCGCCGCGGTCACGCTGGCCGGTCGCCTGCGCGATGGGGAGCGGCTTTGCGACGAACGCTGCGAGGCCCCGTCTGCCTGGCGGGACCTGCTGGCCGGGACACGTGCGGTCGCTGTCGCCGGAGGTGACGTCGCGGTGCCCGTGGCGGGCGGGCTCGTTTTCCCGGGGTCGTTCAATCCGCTCCACGACGGTCATCGACGCATGGCGGTGCTCGCGGAGGAGATCGCGGAACGGCCGGTCGAGTACGAGATCTCGGTCACCAACGTCGACAAGCCGACGCTCGACTACCGCGAGATCACCGCACGCGTCGCGTCGCTGCAGGCGGACGAGACCGCGGGTCGGCGCCGCCTGTGGCTGACCCGCGCCGCGACGTTTCTCGAGAAGATCGAGGTGTTTCCCGAGAGCACGTTCGTCATGGGGGCCGACACGTTCACGCGCCTCGTCGATCCCCGCTACTACGGTGGATCGGCCACGGCGACCGAAGACGCCCTGCGCAGGATCGCGACCGGCACGCGAGGCCTGATCGTGTTCGGCCGTGAGCGGGACGGCGCGTTCGTCGATCCATCGCGCCTCGACCTCCCGGACGCCCTGCGGAGCGTCACCTACTTCGTCTCCCCGCGGGAATTCCGCATGGACATCTCGAGCACGCAGCTGCGGCGGGCCGCGCGGCCCCACGAGCAATGACCCGGCTGCGTCGGCCCCCGGCCGATGGCGCCCTCGGCTCGGGATCGATCAGTCGCGGCGCCGGCGCCGCGCGCGGGCGGCGAGCATCAGCGCCCAGAAGCCGACGAAAGCGATGACGCATGCCAGTACGACGAGCAGCCGGCGCGGGTCGTTGTTGAGCCGCCACGCACCGACCCCGAGGATCGTGCCCCACACCAGCACCGCGCCCATGATCCAGCGGATCAGGGGGCCCGCATCGGGAGGTGTGGACGCGTCGCCCATCGCTGCATGGTAGCCGTCGGTCGAGAGCGACGACGATGGCTTCCAAGGCCCCCGGAACGGTCCAGGTACCAGGGGGGCGGAGAACCTGGACCGTTTCCGGGAGCGATTGGACGGCGTTGCATCGAGGCCGGGTGGTCGAACCTCGAACCCCTCCGACTCCCCGCCGCCGTCGACGGCATCCATGCCATCGCCAGCGTCGGGCGGGCGGTCGATGACCGACCCATGGCCTTCAGGCGCGGGGACAGTAGGTGGCGTCCCTGGCCGGGTCAAGGCCGAAGAACCCGGCTTTTTCAGGCCATTTCACCCGTTTTTCAACGCACGCGTCGCTCCGCATCGGCTGGGCACCCTGGGACCGACCCGGTGCTGCCGGGAATCGTCCCGTGCTCTATGCTTCCGATCCCCACGACGGGCCCGACCCACGGGTGACGATCGGGGCCCGATGGAGCAGGCGCGCATGAACGTGACGACGATCCACCCCGCCACACAGTCGATCGCGGAGGCGGGAGCGCCGCCGACATCCGCCGCGTGGGCGGCGGCCTTCGCCGCGGCGCTGCCGTACCGGGCGTTTCTCGAGCGGCATGGGACGCCGGAGCAGCGCGACCGGTGGGAGGCGGTCTACGCCCGCGCCGCGCTCGACGACGCGCAGCGGGCCCTGCTCGCCACCTTCGTGCGGCGCATGCCGGTGCTCGTTCTCGCCGGCGCGTGGTGTGGGGACTGCGTGAACCAGTGCCCGATCTTCGTGCGGTTCGCGGAGGCGGCACCGGCCATCGATCTGAGGTATCTCGACCGCGATGCGTTGCCCGAGATCGCCGCCCACCTGCGGATCTGCGGCGGGCAGCGGGTGCCCACGGTGGCCTTCTTCAGCGAGGACTTCACCCCGGTCCTCTTCTACGGCGATCGCACGCTCTCGGCCTACCGCACGGCGGCCGCCGCCCAGCTGGGTGCGACGTGCTCCACGGGCATCGCCGTACCCACCCCCGACGCGCTCGCGGCGGCATCGCACGACTGGCTCGAGCAGTTCGAGCGTGTCCAGCTGATCCTCCGTCTCTCCGGCAGGCTGCGGCAGCTCCATGGCGACTGATCGGCGACACGTCGATCGCCGGCAGGCCGGCTCGAAGATGGCGTGCGGTCGCCCGGGCAGGGGTGGTCCGGCATGACGAGTCGCGAACGCTGGACCGTCTATCCGCTCCTCCTGCTCGCGATCGGCCTCGCCTTGCGCGCGGCCACGATCGCCGAGGGCCCCGCCGCCATGCTGCGGTGCCAGAGCCTCGATGCGGGCGAGGTGACCTGTCGGGAGCTGATCGTGGAGGCGGCTGATGGCACCGTCCTGGTCCACGTGGGCCAGCTCGTCGGCGGCGGAGGTGGGATTCGCGTGAAGGACGCGAACGGGGTCGACGCGGTCGCCATCGGACGGCTGCCGGAATCTCGGGACGGCGCGATCCAGTTCTTCGACGCCGAGGGGCGTCCGCTCGGCCGGCCGTCGCTCCCGCCACGGTGACCTGCGGAAGGGCGTCGCGATCCCGTGGGGCCTCGCTCCTCGGGCACCACGCTCCGACGCCGACGGTCCGAAGACCGCCCGCTCCCGGTGGGCCGGTCGACCCCACGTCTCTCGACGTCCGGATCAACCGCGCTCGCCGATGGTCGCCGATGGTGGATGCCGTGGGGCGGCTGGAGGCTGGTGGAGGTCGTCGAGGAGGCCCTGGGTGAACGAGCCGAACCACTCGGTGTGCGCCTCGAAGCGCTCGGTCCGGAAGGGTGCCGACCTCGTGGTGCAGATGCACGATCATCCCACGGGCAAGGAAGAGACGGACCGGTCGCAGATCGGCCTCTCCTTCGTCAAGCGGTCCGTCGCGGAGTCGTTGAAGGAACGGGCGAAACGCGTCGGCAGCATCTGGATGGCCAGCTACGACATCGACATCCCCGCCGGGGAGAAGCGATACGCCCGCTCCTCGTCGTACACGTTGCCGAAGGAGGTACTCCTGGTCGGCGTCGTGCCGCACATGCATCTGCTCGGCAAATCGATGAAGGTGACGGCCACGTTTCCCGACGGCATCGTGCAGACGCTCATCGACATCCGGAACTGGAATGACAACTGGCAGGACGAGTACTCCTACGAGCGTCCCTTCAGGTTGCCCGCCCGCACCCGCCTCGCGGCGGCGTGCGGAAATGACGGCCATGCGCCGCCGGCCGCCTATGGTCGCGCTCCCGAAAATCGGTTCGCGAACCGGTCGGCGATCCTATCCTTGGGTTCTGCAGCCTCCCCGTTTTCCAGAGGGTCATGAGCATGTCGAGCAGGATGGTGACGATCGCGATCGTGGTCCAGATGGCGGCAGTCGTGGCGACGTCCGCAGCGATCCGTGGCGATGAACCGCCGCCCGAACCGGCGACCGCCATGGTGCTCGTGGCCGGAAACGTCTGGGACGGTCTCGCCGACGCGTCCCTCGGCCCGATGGAGATTCTCGTTCGGGACGGCCGGATCGCGGGCATGGGGCGGAGGGTCGAGCGGCCCGACGGCGCCCCCGTGGTCGATCTCTCCGGTCATACCGTGATGCCGGGTTTCATCGACTGCCACGTCCACGTCACGATGCGGCCGGAGGACGAAGGGGCGATCTGGGCCATGTCGCCCGCCGACAAGGCCGTGCTCGGCGTGCAGGCGCTTCGCATCCTGCTCGACCGTGGCTTCACCACCGTTCGAGACCTCTGCGACATGGATTTCGGCGGGTACACCACCGTGTCGCTCCAGCGGGCCGTGGAGAAGGGACTCGTCGCCGGGCCGCGCATGATCGTGGCGGCCCACCTCGTGTCGACCAGCGGAGGCCACGGCGACGCCCGGCCGCTCGTGGCCGTCCAGACGCCCGTCACCCAGAACAACCTGGCCGACGGCGTGGACGAGATTCGCCGGGTCGTCCGCACCGAGGTGAGCCGTGGCTCGCAGTGGATCAAGTTCGGGGCGACCGGAGGATTCGCCAGCCCGGCGGACGACCCGGCACAGGTGCCGTACAGCCAGGCGGAGATCGACGCCCTCGTGTCGGCCGCGCGGGATCTGGGGATTCCGACCACACCCCACGCCTACGGCGACGAGGGCATTCGCCGTTCGGTCATGGCGGGCGTGCGGAGTGTCGAGCACGGCAGTCTGGCCTCGCTCGAGACGCTGAGACTCATGGAGGCGCGCGGGGTCTACCTGGTGCCCACGCAGATCGCCGTCGTTCGGTTCGCCCGGCTCATCGACGACGATGCATTTTGGCAGGCGGTCAACGAGCCGCCGCACGTGCGGGCGAAGTACCGTCGGCACGCCAAGGCCATCCTCGAGAGCGCGCGCAACCTCTCCACCTGCGGCGTCAAGGTGGCCCTCGGCAGCGACTTCGGTACGTTCCCGCTCGGGCAGAACAACGCGGCCGAGTTCGCCGAACTGGTCGCCAACGGACTGTCGGTCCCCCGAGCCCTGAGGGCCGGCACGAGCGTCGCGGCGGAACTGCTCATGCGGGACGACATCGGCGTGCTCGCGGTCGGTAAGACGGCCGACATCGTCGCCATGCCGGGCGACCCGTTCGACGACATCACCGTCACGGAGCGGGTCGATTTCGTGATGCAAGGAGGCGCGGTCGTCCGGGGCGGCCAGTGATGGCGGGCAGGTTGCGGAGGGATCGCAGGCCGCGCCGTCTTGGCCTCCACGCGGCTTCGTGCCCTGAACTGCCCCCGCTGATGGAACCCGTTTCTATCACCAGGGTTGCCCTGCCACTGGCTTGGCCCAGGCGATCCGGAAGGTGTCGTGGGAGCACGGTTTGTCGCATGCGTCGCAGCAGTCGCCATGTGGCATCTCCGCGCGCCGCATGTCCGCCGACCGCATGCCCACCGGTCGCGGCATCCCGGGAGGCTATCCGATCGACGCGAAGGCCGCGGCACACCGCGCCGCGATATGCCCTGCCGATCCGATCACGATCCGAAGTCTCGTCGGTGCGGCAAGCGATCGCGCCGGTGATCGGCCCGGCAGTGGAGCCGCGTCGATGGGTACGCTCTGGTTGAGCCTCGTGATCTTCGGCATCGTGCCGGGGGTCGCAGTCGCGGGAGTGCTGCCGGCACCGACGCTCGCTGCACCGGCGCTCAGTGACTTCAGCCCGAGGGAGTTTTTCAAGGCCTACGGGCGATCGTCATCGGCGTCACGTCGCTCAGCCTTGGCCTTCTGGTGACAAACGCGCAGATCGATTTCCAGAAACACAGGGACGAACTGCGGGCACTGAGGGCTTTCCCGTGCTTTCCTTCTACGCCCGGCAGGACTCGAACCTGCAACCCTCGGTTCCGAAGACCGATGCTCTATCCAATTGAGCTACGGGCGCGGCTGTGGTCGCGCGTGCAGCGGCACGACAACCCGTCGTGAGCGTACCGGGGCAGCGACGAAAAAACCACGACCCCGCGTTGGTCGACACCCCACTTCTGCCGGCGTGCCCTCCATCCATCCCGCTCCCGTCTCCTGACGTGTATCCTTGGTGGGTCGGGAACTCGAGCCGTCGGCAGGCGAGGGGGCGGAATCCCGAGGCTCGGATCGACCCATGGCATCCATCACGCTCCGCGTGCTCCACGGCGCCGATCGTGGGCGCGTCTTCTCGCGTCTGCCCACACCGGTCACGATCGGCCGCGAGGAGGGCAACACGATCCAGCTCAACGACGAGCGGATCAGCCGGTACCACCTCAAGCTGCAGTCCGATCACGACAAGATCGTCGCCACCGACCTCGAGAGCACCAACGGCACGCGGGTCAACGGCGAGGAGATCAGCGTGCGCATCCTCCGGGACGGCGACATGATCGCCCTCGGCCGCTCGCTCCTGCTCGTCGGCTCGCCGCAGGACATCGATCGACGGATCGCCGAGCTTGCCGACCGTCAGCCGGATGGGGCCGGCGTGCAGCCGCAGCAGATTCGTGAGCGGATCGACAGGCTCGTGGAGCACCATTCGGACGTGATCGAGGACGTCGCCGACGTGCGCTCCCCGCTTCCTTCGGGGCCGCCCCCGTTGCCTGAGCGACTCAGCGCCGCGCAGACGGCGGAACTCGCCGAACTGCTCGACTACGTGCAGGGCGTGCTTCGACGGGCGACGGAAGTGGCCGTGCTGCGCCCCGGCCAGGACCGCGTGGAGGTCGAGTTCGCGGAGTGGCAGGCCGTGCTCGACATGCAGGCGAGGCTCGCGGAACTGCTGCGGCATATCGCCGATCCGCGGGGCGATTGAGCACGCCGACGGGTCGGGGCGGCTGGCGGGGCATCGGCTACACTCCGGAGCATCCTGCGAGGCCCACGGATGAGCACGCCCCCGTTCGCGCACCTGCACTGCCACAGCCACTACAGCCTGCTCGACGGGGCGAGTTCGATCGACCGGCTCGTCACGCGGACGGCGGAACTCGGGATGACCGCGCTGGCGATCACGGATCACGGCAATCTGCACGGCGCACTCGAGTTTTACGGCAAGGCCAGGGCGGCCGGGATCAACCCGATCATCGGGTACGAGGCCTACATCGCCCCGGGCAGCCGGTTCCAGAAGGACGCCGGGAGCCAGAAGGACTCGAGCTACCACCTCACCCTTCTCGCGCGTGACCGCATCGGTTTCGCAAACCTGCTCCAGCTCGCGACGAAGGCCTATCTCGAGGGGTTCTACTTCAAGCCGCGGATCGACCGGGATCTGCTCGAGGAGTTCGGCGAAGGACTCATCTGCCTCTCGGGATGCCTGTCCAGCGAGTTCAGCCGGGCCCTGATCGGTTCGTCCCGCGAGCAGCACGAGTCGCTCGCGCGGGCGCGGGAGGTGGCGGGCTGGTTTCAGTCCACCTTCGGCGACCGTTACTTCATCGAGATCCAGGACAACGGGCTCGATCTGCAGCGGCAGATCACCTCCGTGGCCCTGGAATTGTCGGCGGAGATGGGGGTGCCCCCGGTGGCCACGTGCGACTGCCACTACGTCAACCGCGAGGACGCCGAGGCGCAGGACATCCTGCTCTGCGTCAACACCGGCCGGTTCCGCAACGACGCGACGCGGATGAAGATGGACTCCGCCGAGTTCTATCTGAAGAGCCCGGCCGAGATGCATGCCGCGTTCACAGGCCTCGACCGGAGCGTGGTCACCGCTGCCGTCGCCCGCAGCCAGGCGATCGCGGATGCGGTGTCCATCGAGCTCGATCTCGGCAAGAGGCATTTTCCGGGCTTCGACGTCCCCGGCGGCCTGACGCCGTCGGCCGAGCTCCGTCGGCTCTGCCTCGAGGGCCTGCACGAGCGCTATGCCTCGGTCGCGAAGCGGTGGGCCGACGGCGTGCCGCCGGCCTCGGGAGGCTCGGGGCCGCTGCGGGCGGACGTGATCGAGCGGCTCGATCGCGAGCTCGGCGTGATCGACACGCTGGGCTTCGCGAGCTACTTCCTGATCGTGTGGGACTTCGTGCGGCACGCTCGTGAGCGCGGCATCCCGGCGGCGGCGAGGGGGTCGGGCGTCGGAGCCCTCGTGGCCTACTCGCTCCACCTCTCGCACGTGTGTCCGCTGGAGTACGACCTGCTGTTCGAGCGATTCCTCGACCTCAACCGTCGCGAGGCGCCCGATATCGACATCGACTTCTGCAAGGAACGCCGCGGTGAAGTCATCGACTACGTCAAGGAGAAATATGGCGAGGCCAACGTCGCCCAGATCGGGACGTTCGGCACGCTCGCGGCCCGCGCGGCGATCCGGGACGTGGGGCGGGCGCTCGGCATGCCGGTGCCACGCGTGGATCAGATCGTGTCGCTCGTCCCCGACCAGCTCGGCATCTCGCTCGACGACGCCGCCGCGCCGGGCACCCAACTGGCCGACGCCTGCGAGGCCGATCCGGAGGTGGCCGAGCTCGTCGGGCTGGCGCGGCGGATCGAGGGGCTGGCTCGCAACGTCGGCACGCATGCCGCCGCCGTGGTCATCGCCGACCGACCGCTCGTGGAATACGTGCCGCTCCAGCGGGTGACGGGAAAGGAGGAGGTGATCACCCAGTGGGCCATGGGCGATGTCGAACGCGCCGGGCTCATGAAGATGGACTTCCTCGGCCTCCGCTACCTCACGGTCGTCGCCAAGACGCTCGAGATCGTGCACGGCACGCGGCAGCGGAGGCTCGACCCGCTGGCGTTTCCGCTCGACGACGCGGCGACGTTCGCGACCCTCTGTCGTGGCGAGACGAAGGGCATCTTCCAGCTGGAGAGCGGGGGCATCCGTGACCTGCTCCAGCGGATGAAGCCCGACCATTTTCTCGACATCGTCGCGGTCAACGCGCTCTACCGGCCGGGGCCGCTCGAGGGCGGCATGGTCGACGAGTACGTCAACGTGAAGCACGGGCGGAAGCAGCCCGAGTTCCTGCACCCGGTCATGGAGGAGGTGCTCGCCGAGACGCACGGCGTGATGGTGTACCAGGAGCAGGTGATGCGGATTCTGGAGCGGCTCGGCGGGATCGAGCTCTCCAGCGCGTACACCTGCATCAAGGCGATCAGCAAGAAGAAGCTCGAGACCATCGCGGCGTTCCGGGAGCAGTTCGTCGCCGGCTCCCAGGCCAGGGGTCTGGCGAAGCAGCAGGCCGAGGAGGTCTTCGCGCTCATCGAGAAGTTCGCGGGCTACGGGTTCAACAAGAGCCATTCGACGGCCTATGCCCTCCTCGCCTGGCAGACGGCCTACCTGAAGACGCATTTCCCGGTGGAGTTCATGGCGGCCCTCCTGTCGGGCGACATCCCGGGCCGCAATTTCAAGAAGAAGGACGCGCTCGTCGAGCACGTGGAGGACTGCCGGCGGATGGGAATCGAGGTCGCGGCACCGGACGTCAATGCGTCAGGAGCGGACTTCACGGTCTCGGGCGGGCGGATTCTGTTCGGCCTCGCGGCGATCAAGGGGTGCGGGGTGCAGGCCGCCGAGGCACTCGTCGCCGAACGTCGGGCCGCCGGACCGTTCCGGGACCTGCACGACTTCTGCGGCCGCCTCGATCCGTCGATCGTGAATCGGTCCGCGATCGAGAACCTCGCGAAGGCCGGGGCACTCGATGCCCTCGGCGGGCACCGCGGACAGCTGCTCGCCGGGATCGAGCGCGCCATGGCCGGTGGGGCGGCCCGGCTCGCCGACCGCAAAAGCGGCCAGAAGAGCCTCTTCGACGCGATCGACGAGCCGGTCGCCGTCGCCGAACCGGCACCTGCGGGATTGCCCGACGTGCCGCCCCTGTCGGATCTCGTCATGCGGTCGAACGAGAAGGAGGTGCTCGGCTACTACGTTCACAGCCACCCGCTGGCGGAACATCGCGATCTGCTCGAGGCGATCTGCACGCACGGCACGGCAACGCTCGCGGGCGTGCCGGCGAAGGGGGACGTCATCGTGGGCGGACTCGTGGCGGCCCTCAAGCTCTCGAACACCAAGCAGCCGCGGCCCGGATCGACCCACACCCGCTACGCGATGTTCGACCTCGAGGACATGGACGGGCTCGTGCGCACGATCTGCTGGCCCGAGGATTACGCCCGCTGTGGCGAGATCCTGCAGCCCGATGCCGTCGTCCTCGTGGCAGGGTCGATCGACCGTCGCGCCGGAAGCGAGGAGACGAACCTCGTCGTCAACCACGCGGTGCCATTGGCGGATGTGGGCCGTGTGCCGGTGAAGGCCGTGACCATCAAGGTCGACGAGAAGCGGCACGATGCCACGACGCTCGATCGTCTCGCGGAACTCTTGCGACGTCACCCCGGTCCCGTGCCGGTGCGGCTTTTCCTCGATCTTGTCGACGGCACGCGCGTGCTGCTCGAGGTCGATCGCGACCGCGTCGCCTGGTCGCCGGCCCTGCTTGGCGAGCTGTGCGGTCTGCTGGGGCCCGGAAGCGTGCGGGCTGCCGTCGCCCTTGGCGGCGGATCCGGGCAGGATGCGCCGCGTCGCAGTCAGCCGGGTGACCGTGCGGGCCGGGTGCCCCTGCACGCTCGATGAGGCCATGCGGTCCGGACAATCCGCATGCTCGGCACGGCTCGCAGGGCCTGCCCGTGGTCGGGCCCGATCGGCCGCGATTCCGCCGCAAGTCGCCGCCGCTGACCGACCGACTCTACCGAGGAGGTGGTATCGGCAGTCCCCATCATGAGTCGTTTCGTTGCCATGGCACGGTGCCGCAACTAGTCTCGAATCAGGGCTCGGGGTGACCAAACACCAACCTCCCATTCGCCCCGTGACATCCAGTAGCCCCATGAACGGTCCCATGATCGCTCCACGTACGTCCAAGCTGGTGTCGCCTCGTCCCATCTGGGCCCGGAGTGTCGTCGCGGTCTGTCTGATTGCGACATTGCTCATGTGGGCCGCCTCTGCATGCGCCCAAGGGATGGCGGGTGGTGGCATGGGTGGCGGTGGCATGGGTGGCGGTGGCATGGGTGGCGGTGGCATGGGTGGCGGTGGCATGGGCGGCGGCGGCATGGGCGGCGGCGGTGCGGGCACCGGTGCCGCTGGTGTCGTGATCGACGCGCAGGGAGTCCTGCGGTGGCAGATGGTGCCCGATGCCGGTCTCTCGCGTGAGCGCCTGCGGGCCGCGACCGCGTCCCTGCCGGCCGATCTGCGGGCTCCCTCGAAGCTTCGCAAGGTTGCGCTCTCGCGGCTGGAGGCGGCTGTCGCCGCCGCGGTGGCGGACGGTCGTGGCGTCGCGCAGGAGCTGACGGTGCTCGCCGGGCTCACCAGGCTGCAGTACGTCTTTGTGTACCCGGGCAGCGATGGGCAGCCTGGCGAGATCGTGGTGGCGGGTCCGGCCGAGGGCTGGTTCATCGACGGGACCGGACGGACCCGGGGCGTCGAGAGCGGCAGTCCGACGCTCCTCCTCGCCGACCTTGCGACCGCCATGCGGGCGTTTCCACCCGGGCAGCCGGCAGATCGGACGATCGGCTGCTCGATCGACCCGCGCGCCGAGGGCCTCGCCGCGATGCAGGCCTTCATGCGGAAGCTGGGCCGCGTCAATCCGCGGGGCACGGTCGACGAGATCGTCGCGGGCATGCGGGAGTCGCTCGGCCCGCAGGACGTGCGGGTGGACGGCGTGCACCCCGGCACGCACTTCGCGCACGTGCTCGTCGAGGCCGACTACCGCATGAAGCTCATCGGCATCGGGCTGGAGCCGCCCCCCGTGGCGATGAAGACGTGGATCGACCTCGCGAGTGCGGGCGGCGTCGCCGCCAACGCGCTGCAGCGCTGGTACTTCGTGCCCGACTACCGCTGCGTGCGGATCGCCGAGGACGACCTGGCGATCGAGCTCGTCGGTCGGGGTGTGAAGCTCTGCGGTGCCGACGAGGTGGTGCGGCCCGACGGTCGCCGGCTCGCCGCGGCCTCGGCGGATCGGGCCAGCAAGCAGTTCACGGAGACGTTCACCCGGAAGTATCCCGAGATCGCCGCCCGCAGCCCGGTCTACGCCCAGCTGCGCAACGTGATCGATCTCGCCGTGGCCGCCGCGTACCTGCAGGAGCACGACGCATACGGCCGCACCGGCTGGGGCGCCGAGTCGCTGCGTGACGAGGGAGTGGTGTCGATCGAGACCGATGCGATTCCCACGGAGGTGCAGCCGGCCGTGAATGCCGTGTGGCGCGGCAGCAGGCTCCTGACGCCGATCGGCGGTGGCGTGACGCTCCAGCCTCGCATCGCCCTCGATGCACCGAACCTGATCATCGACGAGGAGGGCGTGCTCGTCGAACTCCGCGGCGGTGCCGACAGCCTGCCTGCCGGCCGCTGGTGGTGGGACTGAACACGCGGCACGCGGCGACCGTCACCGGGCCGCGGGCTCGGCCAGTTCCGCGATCGTCGCGGCGTCGAGGGCGCGGTCGAAGATCGCGATCTCGTCGAGCCGGCCCTCCCACGAGTCCGCCCCGTCGCTGCGGCCTCCGAGAAACACGACGTCGCCCGCGGCACCTTCCGGGGCCCAGGTGCCGGTGCCGTCGGGCTTCCCGTCGACGTAGGTGTGCCACCGGTCCGCATCGCGAACGAGCGCGACGTGGTGCCATTGCCACCGCTTCACGGAGGTGGTGCCGACGTGCCGCGTCGCGCCGAGCAGCAGGGCGAGGCGACCGGTCTCTTCGCCGTCACGGAGCACGCCCAGGTGCATGCCCGCCGCCGTCGTGCCGTCCGGTCGATCACGCGAGAGCAACCACCCCAGCGTCTCGCGAGCTTCTCCGGAGAGGCCGTTCCAGCACCAGAGGCTGACGGTGAAGTCGCGATCGCACTCGGGCAGCCGCGAACGCATCCGGCCGCCCGCGAAGTGGGCGGCACGGTTGACGGTCGGTCCGGCGGTGAGATTCGGGCCGTCCGGGCCGTCGAGCCAGAACACGACGCCGTCCTCGAAAATGGCATCTCGATGGCGGGCTCCGGCATCGCGGGCGACCGGGCCGGACATCTCGTCGAGCGGGTAGTAGCAGACCGGGTCGAGGGCCCGGATGCGGCGGGCGAGCGGACTGTCGGGTGGCTCGAGCGGCCGGCGCGGCCGCCGGTGCACCTGCTCGAGCAGCTGCAGGCAGGCCTCCACGATCTTCGGCTCCGCCTGCACCTCGAGTCCTGCCGAGCGGGCCGCCCACGTGGTGTACCCTCCGAGCACGTGCTGCTCCGGGGGTGGGATGTACCCGTCGCCACCGTTGGCCAGCTCGATCACCATCGTGCGCGGCGAGGGGCTCTGTCGCTTCAGCTTCAGTCCCGTGAGCGCGAAGGTCTCGGTGGGCGTGGTCGTGATCGCGATGTCCCCGATCCGGATGGCCTGCACCACGACGTCGGTCGTGCGCCGCTCGTGCAGGGCGATCTGCTCGAGGGCGTAGATTTCCGGCTGGGTCGTCGGGAGCGTGCCGTCGAGCGCGGCTGCGATCCCCCGCGCCCAGGCGAGCCGGGCCGCGTCCGGGACGCGGTACGCCAGGGGCAGCCGCCGTTCCGCCATCGCGATGTCGGCATCCCGGTGCTCGTCGATGGCAGCGACCGCCGCCGTGGTGCGGTCCACCAGGCCGGCGACGAATGCCTCGAACGGCTCCTGCCGCTCCCCGGTGCGGTAGTCCACCCGCCAGATGTCACCGCTGCAGCCGTGCGACATGATCGCCACCGGGATCCGGTCGGGTGACGCGAAGTGTTTCTCGATCGAGTCGCAATAACTGCCGAAGTAGTCAGCCGCCGGGCCGCCGCCGAAATAGTGCATGGAGAAGTTGGCGAGGAGGGCGAGCGGGCGGCCGTCGGGCGTGCGGACCGAGATGACCGCGAGCGAGGGATCCTCGGGTCCGGACTCACCCGTCACGTTCGGGAGGTTGTCGCGGGCCGCATGCATCGTCGCGCGCACCGTCGCGTCGCCGAAGGGGTCGGTGCCCACGCGATCCGGACGAACGATCCACCGCCGCAGGGCGGTGAACTCGGCCGCCGTGGTCGACGCGTAGCCGACGCGGGCGGGCTCGAGCCGGCCGTGTGCCTCCGCGATCGCGTCGGCGAGCCTGAGCCGCAGGTAGGGGACGTAGGTTTCGTCGGCCGGCGTGCCCAGGGCGCCCATCGCCGACGGCGCCGTATGCGTGTGGGTGGCCGAGATCGTCATGTGGTCGGTCGGAATGCCCGTGCGCTCGGCCGCGAGCGCCTTGGCGCCGTCGACGAGGTCCTTCGGCAGCATGCAGCTGTCGGCGACCACGATGGCGACCGTCGTGTCGCCATCCGCCAGCACGAGCGCACGGGCCTTGATGTCGCGCGGCTCGCCCCGACGGGCCGTCATGCCCCCATTGATGAAGACGGGGAACTGCTGAGGCGTCACATCCACCACGCTCGCGCCGGCGTGCAGTTCGGCCTCGGCCGACGCGGCGCCGATCCACGGTGCCGCGAGGAACATTCCCAGGGTGATCGATCTCCGCCGATCGCGCGGACGGGGAGCATGCATATCGTGGCCTCCTCGAGCCGAGATATCGGCGTCCGCCGTCCCGGCCCTCGCCGGTATCATGACGCGTCGGACACCGCCCCGCGAGCCCCGTCGGAGCGGGCTCGACCTCCGAAAGGAGCGATGCAGCATGCGCGTCGCAGGCCCACCCGCCACCCGCATTCGCTCCGTCGCGAGGGCCAGTCGCGCGTCGCTGGTCGTCGGTTGCGGAGCGGTGCTCGGCGCCACCTTGATCTCCGACCTGCAGGGACCAACCTCGATGCAATCCGCCTCGGCCCATCCGCCCGTCGCCGCGCCCCACGAGACCGCCTTCCTCGGCGACTGGCCGGGACCGCACGGCGGAGTGCCGCCGTTCGATCGCGTCACCGCGGCCGATCTCGGGCCCGCGCTCGATGCGGCGATGCGGGAGGAGCTCGCGGCCGTGGAGCGGATCGCCGCCGACCCCGAGCCGCCGACGTTCGCCAACACGATCGTGGCCCTCGAGCGCGCCGGCAGGATGCTCGATCGCGTGTCGTCGATCTACTCCGTCTTCACCGGCAATCTCTCCGACGATGCCGTGCGGGCGGTCGAGCGCGAGATGGCGCCCCGGCTCGCGGCCCACGGCGACCGGATCGTGCAGAACCAGCGGCTCTTCGCCCGGATCAAGGCGGTCCACGACGCCCGCGAGTCGAGCGGCCTGACGGCCGAGCAGCAGCGGCTCTGCTGGCTGACCTTCACGTCCTTCGTGCGCCGCGGTGCGGCCCTCGACGAGGCGGCGCAGCGGGAACTGGCCGACATCAACGCGAGGCTGGCGACGCTGTCGACGACATTCTCGCAGCACGTGCTCGCGGACGAGACCGATCGCTTCGTGCTCGTGGAGGATGCCGACCGGCTCCGCGGAATCCCCGATGCCTTGGTCGCTGCGGCCGCGGAGTCGGCCCGTGGGCGGGGGCACGCGGGCGGCTGGGCGTTCTCCAACACCCGGTCGGTGGTGGAGCCGGTGCTCGCGACCGCGCACGACCGCGGGCTGCGGGAGGAGGTGTATCGGATGTTCGCCGCGCGTGGAGACGGGGGCGGGGCGACCGACACGAATGCCGTCGTCGGCGACATGGTGCGGCTTCGTGCCCGGCGGGCCGCGCTGCTCGGCTACGCCACGCACGCACACTGGCGGCTCGAGCACTCGATGGCCGGATCGCCGGACCGCGCGCTCGCCCTGCTCGAGGAGGTGTGGGGGCCGGCGGTGCGGGCGGCCGAGGCCGAAGTGGCCGCGATGCAGGAGATGGCCGATGCGGAAGGTGGGGGCGTGACGATCGAGCCGTGGGACCACCGCTTCTACTCGGAGCGGGTGCGGCGGGCCACCTACGACCTCGACGAGGCCGACGTGATGCCCTACCTGCAGCTCGAGCGGCTGCGGGAAGGGATGTTCCACGTCGCGGCGCGGCTCTTCGACCTGCACTTCTCGCCGGTGACGGACGGCAGCATCCCGGTCTTTCATCCGGACGTGCGTGTCTGGGAGGTGCGCGATGGCGCGGGTCGTCACGTCGGCCTGTGGTACTTCGATCCCTTCGCGCGACCCGGGAAGCGGTCCGGCGCGTGGATGAGCGGCTACCGAGCCCAGGCGCGGATCGATGGGGAGACGTCGGCCATCGTCTCGAACAACTGCAACTTCACGAAGGGGCCCCCCGGGGCACCGGTGACGATCTCATGGCAGGATGCCACGACGCTCTTCCATGAATTCGGCCACGCGCTGCACGGCCTCGCGTCGAACGTGACCTACCCGTCGCTCTCGGGCACGCGGGTCGCACGCGACTACGTGGAGTTTCCCTCGCAGCTTCTCGAACACTGGCTGGCGACCCCGGAGGTTCTGGACCGCTTCACGCGCCACGTCGTCACGGGCGCGGCGATTCC
Organism: uncultured Planctomycetaceae bacterium; assembly: GCA_903917235.1. GTDB lineage: Bacteria > Planctomycetota > Planctomycetia > Pirellulales > UBA1268 > QWPN01. The sequence continues at coordinate 16,207 of CAIWZS010000172.1, forward strand.
CGACGCGCTCGTGTCGCGGATCGAGCGGGCGGCGACGTTCAACGAGGGGTTCCGCACCGTCGAGTTCCTCGCCAGCGCCCTCGTCGACATGAAGCTCCATCTCGCGGGGCCCGTCGCCGACACCGGGGCGTTCGAACGCGACACCCTGGCCGCGATCGGCATGCCGCGGGCGATCGGGATGCGGCACCGTCTTCCACACTTCAGCCACCTCTTCGCCGGCGACGGGTATTCCGCCGCGTACTACAGCTACCTGTGGGCGGACGTGCTGACGGCCGATGCATGGGAAGCCTTCACGGAGGGCGCGGGGGCGTGGGACGCGGATGTCGCTGCAAGGCTCCGGCGGCACGTCTTCTCGGTCGGCAACACGATCGAGCCGGCCGACGGCTACCGGGCCTTTCGCGGACGCGATCCCGTGACGACCGCCCTGATGCGGAAGCGGGGCTTCATCGCGGAATCCGGCGATCGATAGCGCGATCCCGGGCGTCCGATGCGGCGTCAGGGCGCGCGGATCTCCCTGGTTGCAGCCGGGCCGTCGAGCCGGAGCACGACGCGTTCGTGCCCCGTCGCGTGGAGCGAGAGCGCCTCGATGTCCGTGAAGCGGCAGCAGACCGCGACGAACGAGGCGAGGCCGCCGTGATCGTCCGGGGGTGGAGCGGGCGGCGCGACGGGAAACCACGCGAGCACCGTGCCGGGTGCGACGGGCGATGTGTAACAGGCGCGGCTCATCGGTTCCGCCGCCATCCAGGCGGCCCGGGCGACCTCGTCCCGATGATGCAGCGTGGCCCGCGCCGCGATCCGCAGCTGCAGCCTGTCCGTGGCGGAGTACCAGTGGAGCGCGACGCGGGCATCGTGCGTCAGCTGGGCGACCTTCGGACTGCGCGCGTCGGTGTGAAACCAGACTTCACGACGGTCGGCATCGAAGCGTCGCAGCACCACGGTGCGGGCATGGGGGGTGCCATCCGCAGCGACCGAAGCGACCGTGAGCAGATGGAACGGGTGATGCGAGGACCGCGCGGCGGTGTCGAGCGCGTCGGCGATGCGCCGCCACGTGTCGTCCGCCGAGGCTGCGGCAAGCTGCCAGCCCACGGCCGACGCATCCGGCGGGCGGGTCACGGCCGACGCACCCCGCGCGGTGTCTTGCCGGCCGCGGTCGTGGCGATGCGCTTCACGATGTCGAGCACGCGCGGCACCGAGGCGGAATCGAGCTGGTCGCGACAGGCGGCCAGGGCGGCTGCCCGCACGCCGTCGATCGTCGCGCCTTCGGGCAGCGGGTCCGCGGCCACCATCTCGGCCGCCACCATCTCGCCGGTGATCGCGCTGGGAAGTCCCCAGACGCGGGCGTCTGCCACTCCCGGAACGCCCCGTATGACCTCCTCGACCCGTCGCGGCTGGACCCGCACCCCGCCCACGACGATCACGTCTCCGCGGCGGCCGGTGAACTCGTAACGGCTGCCCCGGCGCTCGACCATGTCGCCGGTGAGCACCTCGGCGGTGTCACGGGAGAGCTGGACGACGAGCTCCCCGTCCCGCCGCACGGAGAGCCGCACGCCGCCCGGCAGGGACCGGCCGATCCAGGGAGCCGGGAAGCCGGGCAGGCCGTCGGTCACGCGAAAGACCTCCCCGAGTTCCGTCGTCGCGTAGACCTGTGAGATCTTCGCGAGGGGGTAGAACCCGCGCACGTCGGCGAGGAGCTGCGCGTCGGCCGCCTCGCCTCCGAGCGTGATGCGATCCACCTGCCCTCGGACGAGCACGGATCGATCGGCGGCCGTGAGCAGCCTCCGCATGAGCGAGGGGGTGGCGGGGAGCACGGCCACCGACTCGTCCACGAGGGCGCGTGCGACGACGTTCGGGTCGTCCCGTGATTCCGGAACGACGAGCCAGCCCCCCGACAGCATCGCCTGCGCGCAGACCTGGATGCCCGCCCAGCGTGCCGGGTCGTACACGAGCAGCCAGCCGAGGCCCTGCCACTGCTCGGCGAGTCGCGCGGCCGCGAGGACCGAGTCCCAGGCATGATCGACGAGCTTGGGAGGGCCGCTCGTGCCCGAGGTGGCCACGATCACCGGAGGCGGGACCGACTCCAGCTCGTGACGCGTGCGGAGATCGGCCGGCACGCTCAGCGAATCGTCGATCGCGATCCAGTCCACGAGCGGGGCGGCGAGGTCGCGGGAATCCCTCGACAGAAAGGCGAGGGGCACACGCTGTCGGCCGCAGGCGGCGGCGATCACGATGAGCGACTCGGCCCGCTCGGCGGTCGTGAAGACTCCTGCCGGCCGCACGGCGTCGAGCCGGGTCTCGAGCGTCGTCAGGCTCGCACCGAGCGCCGCATAGTCGATGACCCGCCGTGCGGCGCTTCCCGCGCCCGTGATCACGGCCGCTCGCTCAGGGTGACGGGCGGCCATCTCGGTGATGGCGACCGACAGTCGGTCGGTGGCGAGGGCGTCGGCGACGTGTTCCAGCAGGGGATCGGTCGTTGGCATCGTGGAACGAGTGACGGAGGCGCGAAAGCCGGGCCCGACGCACGGCCGGACGCGGGAGCGTGACGGACATCACGAGGATGGTCGCCTCGGTGCCCCGCGGCGAGGGACTCGCCGCACCACCGAAGCCATGCAGACCATTCGACACCGCGGCGCCGTCCACTGCCAGCCCGCTATTCATCCAGCCGGGAGCGTATCCGAGTCTGGTGGAGCACCGGCTCGGGGGGCGGCAAAAGTCTCCTCGCTCCGGCCGCGGCGGCCGCTCGCTCGGGAAGTGTTCGCCGACCCCCTTCACCTCGTCCGCCCCGCCTGCCCCGGTCACCGCTCGGCTCAATCCGGATGCGCTTGAGCAAACCGGCAGAAAACCTCGGCTTTTCGACCGGAGCCGAAGCCCTGGGCCTCGGCCCCCGGCCCGGCCTCAACGGTCAGAGGCCGGGGCGGAGCCGGCGGCCCGTCGCATGGGCCGGCGCGCGGCCATGCCGACCAGGGCGGCGATCAGCGTGCCGCCGACGAGCGGTGTCGCGATCGCCAGCGCGGTCGCGGCGTCGAGGACGGTCGGGTCGTACAGCGGAGCGACCACGATCGCCCCGGCGAACGCGGCGAGGCCGCCGTAGAGGCTCGCCGTCGCGCGGTGCGACCACCCCCCCGCCACGAGCCTCTGGTAGCAGTGGCTGCGGTGCGGACGGAGCAGGTCGTCGCCCCGAACCAGACGGCCCAGCACGGTCGCCATCGTGTCGAAGAGGAACGGCCATGAACTCACGACGCTCACGGGCAGCATCCGGGGCACGTCGTCCGTGTCCACGGCGAGCGTCAGCGCCCCGAGCAGAAAGCCGCAGAACGTGCTTCCCACGTCCCCCATGAAGATGCGGGCCGGCGGCCAGTTGACGGTGAGGAATCCGCCCGCGCCGGCCGCGAGCGCCGTGGCGAGCACCGCCACCGCGGGGGCGTCGAGCATCGCTGCCGCCACGGCGACGGCCGCACCCACCGCCATAGTCACGATCCCCGCGATGCCGTCGATGCCGTCCATGAAGTTGAACGCGTTCGTCATGCCGACGATCCAGAGCACCGACAGCGGCCAGCCCCACGCGCCGAGGTCGAGCGAGCCGATGGTGCCGAGATCGACGCGCTCCGCCGGTCCGAGGATCGCGACGGCGATGATGGCTGCGAGCAGGTGCACGGCGAGGCGGAGCCGGGCCGGCAGCGGGCTGATGTCGTCCCGCCAGCTGACGGCGGCCACGAGCATCGCCGGCATGAGGGCCGCCATCGCCCGACCGGCCGTCGTGGCGTCGCGGATCGTCGCGACGAGGGCCGCGCCGACGACCACGGCGATGATCGCGAGCCCGCCACCGCGGGGAACCGGTCGCGGGCGGCCCGTGACGGTCGATGCATCGATCACTCCGGCACGCAGCAGGATGCCGACGAGTCGGGTCGTCAGCATGGCCGCGGCGGTGAATGCCACGACGACCCCGGCGAACCAGACCAGCGCGGGTGGCATCATCATCGACGGCACGGCGGCCGGGATCAGGGGAGGGTCGCGGCGGGCTCGTCGGCGCCGGCCTCGACGGCGGATGGACGCGCTCGCAGCCAGAGGACCGCGCCGGCGACCATGGCCGGGGCGATCATGATGGCGAGCGGCGGCAGGAATACGCTCACGGCCGATGTGGGCTCGCCGCATGCCCAGACCCCCGCGAGTCCGCACGCCGCAGCGAGCGTTCCGTAGAGCAGCACCGCCTGCGCGTGTGTCGCTCCGGCCCGTGTGAGCCGGTCGATCAGGAGCAACGCGCGTTCCCCCGAGGAGGCGGCTCGCCCGCCGATCCGGAACGGGATCGAGACCAGCAGGTCGACGATGAGGGGCCAGAGGCAGAGGACCATCGGAACCAGGAGTGAGGATCGCGCGTCTGCGGGCTGAAACGCAAGCGGGATCGCCGCGAGCATCGTAGCCACGAAGCCGCTGCCGGAGCGGCCCATGACGATCCGCGACGGGTCCCAGTTGAAGACGAGCAGGCCGCCCGCCGCCGCGGCGACGAACGCGGCCAGGAGCACCACGACCGACGACCCGATCATCCAGCCGCTCACGAGCGCGACGGTCCCTCCGATCACGCCCGTGAGCGCCACCATGCCATCGACGTGGTCGAGCGCGGCGAGTGACTCGATCACGACGAGAATCCACAGCATCGTCACCGGCCAGGCCAGGCTGCCGAGCGCAAGTGGCGGCGCTCCCGGCAACACGATCGTCGCGAGCGGGCCGAGCGTGGCGGTGACCCAGGCCGCCACGACGACCTCCGTGGCCAGACGAGCGAGCGTGGGAAGCCGCCGCGAGTCGGCGAGCAGCCCCGTGATCGCGACGACCACGGAGGGCACGAGCAGTCCGGTAAGAATTGCGGGGCGATCGGTCGGCCAGCGCCAGGCGAGCAGCAGCGCTGCGCACGTCGTCGCGGCCGCGACCACGACGCCCCCACCGCGTGCGGTGGGCAGGGCATGCCCGGTCTGCCGTGCGGGTCGGTGCAGCATCCGCCAGCGGGCGGCGAGGGCGACGACGAGGTCGCCCGCGATCGCGGTGCAGACGAACACCGCCAGCACGAGGGTCGGCCAGAGCACCACCTCGAGCGCGTCGAGGGACGGAAAAAAACCGCCACCGGCAGTCGTGGCGGTCATCGGTTCACCCATCACGGCCTCGAGCCCGGTGGCGTTCGCTCTCACCGATGATGATCGCCGGCGGCGGTCGTGTCACGCCCGCGCCTCCCGGTGCGGGCGGGGCGCCCGAGCAGCCGCGGCATGCCGACGGACCGATGTCAGCCGGCCGATGCCCCCTGGCGCGCCAGCCGCGCGTTCCCGGCCGCCGCCCGCGGCTTTGCGACGTCCGGGCTCTTGTCCCCGGCCGCAATGTCCATGAGCGCGGTGATCGCCACGTCCGGGCCGTCGGCCGCCGCGGCCTTCAGCGTGGCGAGCCACTGCCGCACCTCCGCGAGCTGCCGCACCGGCCGCGTCACACGGGTGACGAGCGGATTGATCGTCGCCTCGTGCTCCTCGTCGGCGAAGAACAGCTCCTCGGAGAGCTTCTCGCCGTGACGAAGGCCGCAGAACTCGATGCGCACCTCGTCCTGCGGCACGCGCATGACATACGCGAGACGCGACACGAGGTCGACGATCGGGATCGGCGCGCCCATCTCGAGCACGTAGGTGCCGCCCTCGGGGAGCGAACCCGCCAGCAGGACGAGCTGCGCCGCCTCGTTGATCGTCATGAAGTAGCGCGTCACGTCCGGGTGCGTGACCGTGATCGGCAGCCGCCGCTCGAGCTGCTCCTCGAAAATCGGCACGGCGCTGCCGCTGGAACCGATGACATTGCCGAAGCGGACGGCCACGAACCGGGTGCTGGAATGCCGGGCGAACGCCTGGAGGAAGCGTTCGGCCACGAGCTTCGAGGCGCCCATGACGCTCGATGGATGCACCGCCTTGTCCGTGGAGAGCGCGACGAACGTCTCCACGCCATGCGCCTCGGCCATTTCCGCGAGCATCGCGGTGGCGATCGCGTTGTTCTCGATCGCCTCGACCGGATGGGTCTCCATCAGCGAAACATGCTTGAACGCCGCGGCATGGATGATCACCTCGGGTGCGTGGTCCGCGAGCAGCCGTTCGAGGCGGTCGGCATTGGTGATGTCGCAGAGGATCGCCTCGATCCGGTCGCTCCCCGTCTCGATCGGAGAGGTGAGCTCCCGGTGGATGTCGAAGAGGGCGCCTTCCGCCCGCTCCACGAGGAGCAGTCGGGCCGGCTCGAAGCGCATCAACTGCCGGCAGATCTCCGACCCGATCGAACCCCCCGCGCCGGTCACGAGCACCTTCCGGCCCCGCACGAACGGATGGACGTGCGAATCATGGTCGGACAGCCGGGCCTGCGGACGGGAGAGGAGGTCGTGGAGGCCGACGTCCCGCAGACGCGCGGGCTCGTCCGGCGCGATCCGGTCCGCGATCCGGACCCGCACCCCGACGCTGTCGCAGGCGTCGCACAGTGCCCGCAGCCGGACCCCGAACACGCATCCCTCCGGCACGATCACCTCGGCGACCCGCAGCCGCTGCGCGCACGCGGCGACGTCGTGGATCGACCCGACGGTGCGGCCGTCGGCGCGGCCGTGTCCCGGACGATCGACGCCGAGAATCCCGGCTACCAGATAGCGGCCCCCCGTCTCCGGGTGGCGCATGCTGCCGAGTGCCTCCGTGAGGTCCTGGCCCGTCGGCGATGCCTCCACCACGAGCACGGCTCGCTGGCTGCCCGCCGGCGTGGACGGCATGATCTCCTCATAGACGAGCCGCGCCACCGCGCGGATCCCGCCCACGAGCAGGAGCGTGAAGGCCCAGTCGAGGAGCAGGACCGATCGGGGGATGAGCTGCCAGGCCGGAATCCTCCAGGCGACGGAGTTCACGGCGGCGAGCAGCACGAGGCTGACGGTGGAGGCGAGGAGGAGCCGCGTGAGGTCCTCGAACCTCGCGGTGCGCCACGGTCGATGACAGATGCCGAGCGCGTAGAAGATGACGAGCTTCACGCCGATGACGACGCCGATCGTGCGCAGGATCATCGCGGCGTCGGCGGTCCGCAGCAGGAACTCGCTCCGCACGTAGAAGGCCGCGAAGAACGTGGCCTCGAACAGGAGCGCGAGGAACGCGGTCACGACGATCGCGCCCCGCGTCGGGACGAACGCGCGAAGTCGATGCCGCGAGCCGTAAGCGGCAGGCGTCGGCAGATCAGTGGGGGTTGGGGAGGCCGGTGATGGCACGGATGGTCGCGACAGGCGGCGGTCGGTGCGAGCGGATGACGGTGCGAGCGGGTCTGCGGGCGACGCGGTGGGGCTCCACCCTGGCCTTCAGCATTACCTCGCCGGCGGGGGGAATCCAGCGTCGGGTGACTCGATTCCGGCTCCGGTCGCCCTTCCGCCTGCGAGCGTGTCGAAGGCACTCGGGGCCGGACGGCGTTCGCACCGAAGTCTAACGCGGGTTTGCGGTGCCGGGCCCCGCCTCGCATGCATTCGTCGAGATCGGCGGCCTCGCCAGGGTGGCTTCGTCGTGACTGGGAAGACCCTGAGGGTTGAACAGACCTGACCGCTCGGTGCCGCGGCGGGACGCGTTTCAACGGGTTCTTCGGGCCACGCGCGGGCCTCTGCGTCCCGCGTGTGGCTTCTGTTAGTCTCCCGACATGCCCAGCCCCGCGCCCGAGCCGAACTCCCCACGGCCCCTCACGATCTGGCTGGTCAACCCTTTCGACGACATCCCCGGCGAGGGCGCGGGTGTCTCGCGGACGCTGTCGCTGGCTCGCGTGCTCGCGGCCCGCGGGCACGAGGTGACGTGGTGGAGCAGCACGTGGAGCCATCGTCGCAAGGCGGTGCGAAGAGCTCCCCCGGCGCTCTCCGAGGACGAGGAATTCGCCGTGCGACTCGTGGCGGTGCGCGGCTACGAGCGCGACGTGTCGCTGGCGAGGCTTGCGAGCCGGCGGGACTTCGGCCGGACGCTCGAGCGGCTCGTGACCGAAACGATCGCGTCCGGTCAGCTGCAACGGCCCGACGTGATCGTCGCCACGCTGCCGCCGCTCGCGGGTGCCGAGGCCTGCGTGCGACTCGCCCGGCGACTCGACACGACGCTCGTCGTCGATCTGCCGGAACTCTGGCCCGAGACGCGAGCGACGCTGCTCCCCCTGCCCGCCGCGCTTCGACAGCTGCTCGTCCCCTGGCTGCTCGGAGGCATGCGCCGCAGGCGGGATGCGGTCGTCGCGGCGGCCGACGCGGTCGCGGCGGCGTCCACCACCGAGCTTTCCGTCGTGCTGCCGGTGCTTCCGCCCGCCGCGGCACCGCGGACCGATCCGGCGGCAGTTCCAGCGGCCGCGACGCGACCCGCTTCCGCCCCGGGCCGCGCCGTACCCCGACACGTCTGCGTCATCGGGGCATACATCCAGGAATTCGCGACGGCGGGGCCGCACGTGGAGCCGGTGCCCCTGCCGGGTGCCGGGATCGATGCCGCAGCCCCGCCTCGGGCCCTCGCGTGCGTGCACACGATCTCGGAGCACGCGGATCGCGACGCGGAGATGCTCGCGAAAATCGCGCGCCTTCTCGGCAGCCGGGGCGTGGAGACGGTGATCCACGTGGTGGTCCCGGAAGCGGGACACGGCCCCCTCGAACGCGTCGCGGAGAAGATGCGGGGGGCATGCCGCCTCGTCGTGCACCGCCAGCCTGACCGTCGCGCCTACGTCGATCTGCTCGGTGGCTGTGACGTCGGCCTCGTCGGGCTGTCGAGCGGGTGTAGCGTCGCGGTGCCCGTCGCCGCATGTGAGTATGCCGCGGCCGGTCTCGCGCTCGTCAGCGGCGTGCCGGGCGACCTCGCGACCCACATCGACCGCTCCGGTGCGGGCGTGGCATGCGCGGCCGACAACGCCGGCATGTGGGCGGACGCCCTCGCCGCGCTCGCCACCGACCGCAGGCGGCTGGTCGGCCTGCGGGACGGTGCCCGTAGACTCGCGGCAGCGGTCTTCGACCGGGAGACCACCTCCGCCCGATTCGCGACATGGCTCGAGGCCGTCGCCGTCGGGATGACCGACGAGTTGACCTGACGCACGCGTCCGAGTGCATCGCCCAGCCGCGGAGACCCGCCGACGCCATGCCTTCCGTCGTCACCACGTCCGCCCCGCCGCCGACGCTCATGCGTTCGCTTGCACACCTCGGCCCGGGGATCGTGCTCGCGAGCTCGATCGTGGGCAGCGGCGAACTGATCGGGACGACCACCGTCGGTGCGGAGGCCGGCTTCGCACTCCTGTGGCTCATCGTGCTGGGGTGCGTCATCAAGGTGGCGGCACAGGTGGAGATCGGTCGCAATACGCTGGCCTGGGGACGCACGCCGCTCGACGCGTTCGACCGCGTCCCCGGACCCCGGCTCGCCGGGCGCGGCTGGCTGTGGTGGGGGTGGGCGGCGATGACGGTTCTCATCCTGGTCCAGCAGGCCGGCATCCTCGCCGGCGTCGCGCAGACGCTCGCCGGGGGCCTGCCGCTCACGGCGGCGGGCCGGGCGTGGAATACGGTGCATGACGAGGCGGCCGCCTTGCGGGTGGCGGCCGCGACGGCGGAGCGTCGCGGCGATGCGGCCGAAGTGGAGCGCGCGCGTGAGCGGCTCGGCGAACTGGTCGCCGCGGAGGCGGGCCTCGCGAAGCCCGCCGACGAGGCCGTCTGGATCGTGGTGACCGGACTCGGCACCGCGGCGCTCCTCGTCGTGGGACGCTACGCCGCGATCGAGGCGATCTCGGTGATCCTCGTGGGCACCTTCACGCTCGTCACGGTCGTGGCGCTCGCGATGCTGCAGTTCGATCCCGCGTGGGCCGTGTCACTGCGGGACGTCGCCGGCGGACTCGTGCCGGCGGTGCCTCCCTCGACCGGTGGCCGCTCCCCGCTCGCCACGGGCCTGGCCACGTTCGGGATCATCGGGGTCGGAGCGAGCGAACTGATGGTCTATCCGTACTGGTGTCTCGAGAAGGGGTACGGGCGCGCCGTGGGGCCGCGGGACGCATCCACCGCCTGGGCCGAGCGTGCGAAGGGCTGGCTGCGCGTCATGCAGCTCGACGCGTGGGCGTCGATGGTCGTCTACACCACGGTGACCGTCTGCTTCTACCTCCTCGGCGCGGCGACGCTCGGTCGGCTCGGCCTGCGGCCGGAGGGGAGCGAGATGGTCCGGACGCTCGGCGCGATGTACGCGCCCGTCTTCGGTGACCGGGCGCTCGGCATCTTCCTCGTCGGCGCGTTCGCGGCGCTCTACTCGACGTTCTTCGTGGCGGCGGCCGGATGCGCCCGGATGGTCGCCGACGGACTCATCCTGACGGGCGCGATCGCCGGCGACGATGCCTCGCGGGCCCGTTGGGCGCGCCGGCTCGCCGCGGCGTGGGCGATCGTGGCGGTCCTGCTGGCCGTCACGGTCCGGGCCCCGGTGGCGATGGTGCTGGCCAGCGGCGCGGCGCAGGCCATCATGCTCGCCGGACTCGCCGTGGCCGTGCTGTGGTTCCGCTACGGCGAGATGGAGCCGCGACTCAAGCCCTCGCGCGGATGGGACGTCCTGCTCTGGGTGTCGACGGCGGGATTCATCGTCGTCGGGCTGTGGACCGCGTGGCAGCACCTTGCCGATGCCGTGGCGTCACGGTGAGCGGCCCTCAGGCCTGCGCCAGGCGTGCGCGGGCCGATTGCGTGATCGCGAGGACGGCCGGATGGGCCAGCCGCCTCTCGACCGAGATCGCGAAGAACTGCTCGCGGACCTGCTCGTCGCGGCCCACGACGGCCACGTGATACATCCTCCGCACCTCACCCTCCACCACCGAGGGTGCGACGAACAGTCCCTCGCCCCGCGCGCCGAACGCCTTCAGGAGCGCGCTGTCCGAGAACTCCCCGCGGATCACGGGCCGCACCCCTAGCTCCTCGAACCGCTGTTCGAGGGCGCGACGCAGCGCCGCATTTCCGGCGGGAACGAGGAGCGGCGCCCCGTCGAGTGAGCGGGGGAATGAACGCCGGTAGCGCCGGGCGAGCGACTCGGTCGCGAAGAAGGTGATCCCGCAGTCGCCGAGCCGGTGGTTGAACGCCCGCATGCCGAGCCGTGGGTTCGCGGGATAGTCGCTGATGACGAGGTCCAGTTCGTGCAGCGCGAGCTGGGTCATGAGGCGGTCCGGATCGCCGTCCACGCACGACAGCACGATCTCCTCCGGAAGGTGCAGGGCCGGCTCGAGCAGCCGATGCACGATGAGCTTCGGCAGCGTGTCGGCGATGCCGACGACGAGCCGCAGGGCCCCGGCCACGGTGCGTCCCGCCACGGCATCCTGCAGCTCGCGGCCGAGCGAGAAGATCTCGTCGGCGTAGCGAAAGACGATGCGCCCGGTCTCGGTCAGGCGGACGGACCGGCCCGAGCGCTCGAACAGCTTCACCTTGAGGCTGCGCTCGAGCGAGCGAATCTGGCCGCTTACGGTGGGCTGGGAAAGATCGAGTCGGCGGCACGC